>NZ_PREV01000026.1:1143333-1504166 GCF_002959965.1 Microbulbifer pacificus | reverse complement strand
AAAATGCCGGCGGGGCCGACAATGTCCGGGTCGAGTGCAGGGTCCAGTGCGCTGGGATTGCCGAAGCGGTCGGCGAGATCGGCGCTCTTCATGTAGCCGCACTTGACCAGGTCTTTGATCACCGCGTCGTTACTGACCCGGGTGTTGACCCTGCCGAGCTTGGCGTTGGAAATACGGTACATGGACTCCATCACCGCCACGGTATCTTCCTGACTTAGCAGGCCCACCAGATCGCCCACGTCTACGAGGCCGGTCACATCTGACGGGCGGTCAATTTTGGTGGGGCGCACTTCGGGATTGATCAGGTCCATGGGCGCCATGGAGTTGCCGCCGGATTCGCTGGTCTGCGAACCAATCAATGCAAGTAATGAGCCATTGGCGCCGGCGCGGTTGATACCGTACATGGGGTTGTGGGGGTTATTGCCGGTGTCGTTTTCCGAGCGCGCGGGGATTACCGCACCGTTGATGGCGCCGGCGGTGCCGGGGGCAATTCTTTCCAGGATACCGCGCAGCATCTGGCTGTCGCTGTGAAAGGCGAGGCCGAGGTCGGTATTAATGAAGGAGTTGCCGGCGGCGTCGGTGACGGAGGGCGCCATGTCGCCGGGCAGGCCCTGTTTGCTGTAACCGGCGGTGCTGAGAAAGTCGAGCTGACCGCCCTGCTTGCCGACCAATACGTTGGAGCCCGCTATGTTGGCGCCGCCGGCGAGGTCGAAGCAGATAAACGGGATTTTGCCGGCGCCGTTGGCGCTGACGCCGCAAGTTGCGCGCATGGCTTCGAGGTCGGGAGATAGCGCGGCCTGGGCCATGCGCGGGTTGGCGAACAGGCTGAAAACCGAACCGCCCAGTACCGTGGCCATGCCGGCGCGAAAGCCCTGCCCGAGAAAATCCCGCCGGCTCACCGGACGGTGATGGTCCGGGTGACGCAGAGGCTGGTCCAATTCGAAATGTTTTTTCTTGCTCATGGCTCTTTCCGGGTTCCCGCAGCTTTGGGATTTCCGCTTTATTTGATTCTGTGGCGGCGCCACCGACAGCAGCCCCTTCACATCGAATACTTCTACTTCGTTAAAAGTTTTATGCTTCGCCGCCTTCTCGCAAGGGGTCAGCGGGAAGATTCCGGCAAACGATTGCCGACAGGTTGTTTGCCGGGGTCTTACCGCTGGCCCCGTCCCGCTTACGAAGCTCCCAAGCTACGAAGTACAAAACGCAAATAAATCAGTGAATCAAAATCATCGCACTGCCCATGGCTGCGGCACAGGTGGCTTTCACGGTCGTGGTAGTGCGATCTGCGCTGCAGCTTCCACCGCACGCGGTCATCGTGTCGATCAGTTCATTCAGTTCGGTGCGTACCGCGCTCTCATCCGGCGCGGTGGCAAGTTGCGCGGTATGTCCGCCCATGGCCGCGGGCCAGGTGATTGGTCGGCCGAGCAGGTTCTCCAGCAGTGGGTCGATGATCTGTGCGCGCTTGGCACTGCTATCGAATGCCGAGGCGGCACCGGCGGAGAAATTGAAGCCGGGGAAATAGGCCGCCCGCTTGGAGGTATCGTCTACGAGCGTGCTGCAGTATTTCACCGCGAGCTGGGTGATGCCCATCTGCTGGGCGGCGAGGAATCCGCGTATGTCCGCTTCCACCGGGAGTTGCTGCTTCACTTTCTCCCAGGTGTCCACCACCGCCGGGTGCGCACTCGAAATTCCGGTGGCCGCGGAGAGTGCCGCATGGATCTGCTCGAAACGGCGGATGCCGATGCGCGGTTGCGGGGTGAGGTCCGCGGGCGCGGCGGGGAGTGCCGGAGTGGCTTCCACGCGTACGAATTCCTCACTGCCGAGTCGCTCGAAGGTCAGGAAAAATTCATCCGCGGTCGGACCTTTTTCCAGGGTGATGATGGTGCCGAGAGGAGAGAGTTTCTGTCCGCTCGCAGGATCGTACAAGTTGGCGGTAACAGTGGTGTCGAGGTTGGCCCAGGCCTGGCCGACGACGGCCTCGCGACCGTTGATGCCGATGCGCATGCCCTGAATTACCACACCGTCCGGCGTCACGCCGTCTTCCAGGGTGATGAACTTCGGCGCACTGAACAGGTAACCGTGGTTGTCGTACTGCTGCACTTCGAACATGACGTAGCCCTGGGGCACGTCGGTCTGTTCTTCCACTTTGAACAGCAGCAGGTATTTTTCACCTACGCCGGCTTCATAGTTGGTGAGGATGTCATCCTGGGTCAGGGCGCGGGAATGAATTGCCAGCAGGCGGATGGAGCCGGCCCAGGCAAATTCATTCGAGGCCTCGCTGCCGAGTACCAGTGCAAAGGTGTCGTCCCAGGTGGACAGCAGCCCCGGTGCCACCGGGTCCGCGTCGCCGGTGAACTCTCCGTTTACATACAGCCGGCGGCCGTTGATCGGGTCGAAGGTGGCTACTACGTGCTGCAGGGTCGCCTGCGCGCGTTCCGCCATATCGTCGGTAATCAGCGCGGGCATGCCGTCGGCATTGGTGCTGGCGTCGTTGCGGTTCTGGAAGGTGTAGTTGTACATCGCATGACCAAGGGTGAAGTTGCGGATGTTATTGCCACCGGAGTAGCTGACGATCCGCGCCGGGCCTTCCTGCACCACGTTGGCGGGAGCGACCCAGGCCTCGATGGTGAATTCACCGGTGCCGCTCAATGTGTCGAACAGGCGCTTGCTGGTGGCGGTGGCCGCCTGGGCCTTGCCGCCATTCAGCTGAATACCCCAGGAGCCGAGCCACTCCACGTCACCGGAGAGATTGAGGTCGATGGCCGGGTTGATGCCCGAGGTGTCGTAGGCGGTGGTGCCGCTGCCGGTCTTGAATTCGTACAGGGCGATGGCGTTGTTCTCGATACGCCCGCCGCCACTGGCGACGATGCCATCGGTGAGGAACAGTGCCTTGCTGGTTACCCACTCGGGGTCCACTTCGGTGACTGCAATGCCATCGACGAAACTGCGTATGGCTGCGGTCATGGTGTCGGCATTTTCGCTGCAGTTGCTCCAGCAATTGTGGAAGTCACTGCCGAGACGCACGACGAAACGGGATTGTTCCGGGTTGTCCAGATCCATCCGTGCCTTGGATGCTTCGTAGGCCTGGTCTACATCGCTGCTGGCGAAGTAAGGCTGCTGCGCGGTGGGCGCGTCCTCGCTGTGACAGGCAGAGCAGTATTCCTCGAGCAGTGGATAGACCGTGGTGGCGAAATTGCCACTGCTGGCGGGGAAGCTTTTGCTTGCGCCCACGTCGCGCTCAGGGGGTGGTGTCAGCGTAATGGTGCTGACCACGGAACCTGCGGCTGCGGCCCACTCTTCGATGTAGTTGGTGATGATTTCCGCACAGGCGTCGGGGCTGGCGAGCCAGCAGTTGTGACCGCTCGCCACTTTGGTGACGAAACGGGAATCCGCGGGGCTGCCGAGGTTGACCAGATCGCGGCCCTCGCCGTGGGCGAGGTTGATGTCGTCACTGCGTACGAAGCGCGGGCTCTGGTTGCCTTGAATATGGCAGCTGCCACAGCGGTTCTCCGCGGCGAGGTTGTCCCAGATGTAGCGTTTGTAGTTCTGGACGTCTTCGCTTTCCGGTGCCGGCCCGGAATAACTGGTATCACCGGTATCCGGATTGGTGTTTGGCAAATCTTCCGTGGACTGGCCGCTGCCGCCAGAGCAGGCAACCAGTAGCGCCGAGGCAAAAACCCCTGACAACAGTGTCGCTCTGCGTAGATAGGGGCGCACAAACAGTGTGCCCAGGTGCAATTGAACTTGCGCGGGTTTGGCTTTCATCTTTTTATTCTCCCGCACAGTAGACAGCCGCATCTGCATACACCTGTTTCAGCTTGTAGCCATTGCCGGTGAAACTCGCTGTGATACTTTCGATCCGGTCGCGATCTTGCTGGTCTTCCGGGGCTCGCAGGCACACCTGTTCAAACACCTTGGTCACCTGACACTGGGCGAAGGCTTCGCTGTTGGCGAGTTCGCGGCCCATGGATTTCGCCCCGTTGCCAGAGCCGGGCAGTTCGCTGCTCCAGCCCAGGTACATGTTCGGCCCTTCGCGCCAGTAGTTGTCCCACTTGTCATCGGGGATCACAAAACCGTAGGGGAAGGTTGCGCTGTTGATATGGTTTTTGGCTTTGACCCGGGTGCCGGTGACGGGATCGGTTTCGCCGGTGTTGTTGTAATCGAGCTGTCCGTTTTCACCCGTGGGGTCGTTGTCCACATCGTAGACATAATCGTAATAGGCGAATGCCTGGGCCATGGGGTCCATGCCACTGTGACAGCCGATGCAGCTGTTCTGGAAAACGCGGCTGTCGCCACCGGGGCTGCGGCTCACATCCTGGCGGATGCGATCCGGCGGTCTTGATGTGTCGTGCACCTGCTCGAGGTCGCGGCACAGATGATTCATCAGCGTAAAGCGGAACATGGCGCGATTGGTGCCGGCGTAGAAAAATGCCTTGGCGCCGCCGCGGGTGGTAATGACACCGGCGGTGGCATCGCTGGGCAGCCCGGTAACGGCGGACTGGGTTTTGCGCTCCAGAGTTGTCTGCAGCGGGTAGCCGCTGTTTTCCAGCTCGATATAGTGGTTGTTGTTGCTGTTGCTGTAGGCGGGTAGCCCCAGGCCGGATGCGCCGGTGTAGAGGATGTCGCCAGAGAGGATCTCACGGAAGTCGACATCGTCGCGCACAATACCGATCACGGTTGCGGTGTAATCGTTCAGTGGGGCGAAGTTGTCACCATCGCGGCTGGTCCAGGGGGTGACCAGATTTTTCAGCGTGACGTTATAGAATGCGTCGTTCTGCATCGCCAGGTAGGCGGCATCCCGGGCCTGGTTGCCAGCGATCAGCTCGGCCATCTGCGTCAGTGTCGCAACGTCGGGTTTTACTCCGGTAATGCGGCTGTGTAGCTGGGCTGCCTGCTCTTCCGGGCCCGCCAGGGCGGGAAAAGAAAGTGCGGCACCGGCACAGGCGGTCGCCGCGAGCAGCAGGCGCGCGGCGGGCGATGTTCTTTTCATGTGGTTTATTCGTGTAGGTTCTCGCCGCGGATTCTGGGCGCGCGGTTTGTGTGTCGTGTCACCGGCTACCGATAGTAAAGAATGCGGAATGTTTCGCCAGCGGCAAAAATTTAAAGCGTGTTCTGGTTGGCAAAAACCGTGTGCGCGACTTGAGGCAGGCGCCGTCAGTCGCGAGAATTCAGGGCAATAACGTTGGCGAATATCGCCAGACAAAGGTCCAGTTATCCCGCTGCAGACACGGTAAGTGAGCACTGCGAAGCCGGTGGGAAAGAGGAAACTCCCTTGAGCAAATTTCGTTCGTCTCTCGATCGCGCCGGGCGGGTTCCTGTGCGTTCGCTGTTCGTTTCGTTCGCGCCGTTGGCATTGGCAATACTTGCCGGCTGTTCCGGTGGCAGCGGAAGCTCGGGACCCGGCGGCGAGCAGGCGGAAGATCCGGTGGTGGTGGATTACCCCGTAGTCTATGTGCGCCGCTCTCTCAATCGCGATGAAGAGGGCGAGCTGATGGGCAGCGATATCTACGCGCCCTCCACCTTCAACCCCGGTGCGGAACTGGTGCTGCGCGACCGCGCCACCGCCAGTGCGCCGGAACGGGTACTCACCGAGGATCTGTTCGTTAGCGATATCGACGCCGGTATCGTGTTTGAGGGCGGCTACGACGTGAAGGATCTGGCCGTCTCCCACGATGGCAAAACCCTCGCCTTCGCCATGCGCGCACCGGATATCGAAGGTCTGGATGACGACGAGCAACCCAGCTGGAATATCTGGCTGTACGATTTCGAATCCGCGGAATTGAAGCGCGCGATACAGTCTGACCTGATCGCCGAAGAGGGTGACGATATCGCCCCCGCGTTTTTGCCGGATGGTCGCATCGTGTTTACCTCCACCCGCCAGCGCCGCTCCCGCGCGCTGCTGCTGGACGACAACAAACCGCAGTTTTCCGCCCTCGCCGAAAACCTGGACGAGCCCGCTTTCGTGCTGCATGTGATGGAGTCGGATGGCAGCAATATCCGGCAGATTTCCTACAACCAGAGCCACGATCTTTCGCCCACGGTGCTCGCCAGCGGCCGCGTGTTGTTCAGCCGCTGGGACAATATGGGGGGCGTGGACCGGCTCAGCCTGTATACCGTCAAGCCGGACGGCACCGACCTTCAGTTCCACTACGGTTATCACAGCCAGCACACCGGTACGAGCGCGGATCCGCAGAGCGATCCGGTGCCGGCGGCCTTCAGCAAACCGCAGCAGATGCCGGACGGTCGTATTCTCGTCACCCTGCGTGCGCCGGAGGGCATCACCTACGGCGGTGATATGGTGGTGATCGACGCGGAGAACTTTACCGAAGCCTACAGCGAGCCGGAACAGCAGGGCCTGCTGCAGGGGCAGGAATCTCTCTCGGTGAAACAGGTGATCACCGACGGTGGCCTGTCTCCCCACGGGCTGTTCGCCAATGCCTGGGCCTTTCACGATGGCACCAGCCGCTTACTGGTGAGCTGGAGTGAGTGCCGGGTGATTGATCCGGAAACCGAATTGCCGCAACCCTGCACCGATGAGTGGCTGGCGACGGAGGGCGTCGTACCCGCGGACCCGCTGTATGGTCTGTGGATTTATGACTACGCCGAGGGCACCCAGCGCCCCATCATCCAGCCCGTTGAGGGGCAGATGATTTCCGAGGCAGTTACCGCCGACACACGCCCCGTGCCCGCGTTTATTCCCGAGCCTATTCCCGGCATCGACATTGACCGCGACCTGTATGACGCCGGTATGGCTATCCTGGATATCCGCAGCGTGTACGACTTCGACGGTGTCGCTGCTGTGGATATCGCCGCGCTGGCGGACCCGCTGCAAACCACTGCCGCCGAGCGCCCCGCGCGCTTCCTGCGGGTGGTGAAGGCGGTGGGTATTCCCGATGACGACACCCTGGATTTTGATCGCGCCGCCTTCGGCCGCAGCCGTGCGCAGTTGATGCGAGAGATCATTGGCTATACCCCGATTCAGCCAGACGGCTCGGTACGGGTGAAAGTACCGGCGGATATGCCGCTCGCCATTTCCATGGTGGATGCCGATGGCCGCCGCATCGTCGGACGCCACAACAACTGGCTGCAGTTCCGCGCCGGTGAAATCCGCAAGTGTCAGGGCTGTCACAGCCGTGACAGCGAGATTCCCCACGGTCGCACCGACAAGGAGCCGGCATCCGCCTGGGCGGGCGCCCCCACCAGCGGGGCACCGTTCGCCAACACCGAACCCGCGCTCAGTGCCAACATGGGCGAGACCATGGCACAACTGCTGGCGCGTATCGCCGGCAATCCGTCCCTCGAAGGTGATCTGAAATTCTCTGATCAGTGGACCGACTCCGCCGCGCGGCCCAAGGATCCGAGCAGCGAACTGTTGATGAGCGAGCTGCAAACCCCGGCCCCCACCAGCGTCGCCTGCCAGAGTGCCTGGAGCGCCGATTGCCGCACAGTCATCCACTACCCGACCCATATCCAGCCCATCTGGGATCTGCCGCGACTGGTCACCGATGAGTTCGACAATGTGCTGGAAGACAAAACCTGTAGTGGCTGTCACAGCAGCCGCGACGCCGCCGGTATGGCACAGGTGCCGCCGGGCCAGCTGGACCTGCGGGCAGATCAGTCCGGGGTCAACACCAACTTCAGCACCTCCTATGTCGAACTGATTTTTGACAATCCGACGCAGGAGCTGCGCGACGGTGCGGTACAGAATGTGCTGGTACAAGACACGGACGACAACGGCAACCCGTTGTTCGAAGTGGATGAAAATGGTGATCCCGTTCTCGATTCCGATGGCAACCCCATCCCGGTTTTGGTTACCATCGACATCCAGCGGATCATGAATACCGCCGGTGCCAACGCCAGCCGATTCTTCAGCGTGTTTGACGCGGGTGGTGTGCACGCCGGCGAGCTGTCCGCGGCGGAATTGCGTTTGATTTCAGAATGGCTGGATATCGGTGCGCAGTACTACAACAATCCCTTTGATGCACCGGTCAACTGACGTATGACAAGGCTGTCGAAAAGAAAAGCTTCCGAGTGGGCACTGCTGATTGCCGGCCTCCTCCTGGCGGGAGCCGCCAGCGCGGCCGAATACGACAATAGTGAGCAGGACAAAAAACAACCTGTAACCGAGAGTTTTACCGCGGGTCAGTTCGGCGAGCGTTTTCCGGACAATCTGCCCTTCGATACCGAGCAGGTAATCGTAGGGGCCGAATTTCTCAATCTCTACACCGGTCCCGGACGCGGCTATGTGATCGATCATGTGGTGGAGTACGGCGAGCCGCTGTGGCTGCTGAAACGCCGCACCGGCTGGGTCAAGGTAATGACCCGCAGCGGCAAAACCGGCTGGGCAAAAATTGCCGAGCTGGACAGCATCGTCGCTCCCGATGGTGAGCCGGTTGCGGTGCCCACCCCGGGCATCGACGACTACCGCGAACAGGGCCTGCGTTTCGGTTTCACCTACGGCGATTTCGAAGGTGCCAACTCCCTGGGAGTGTCCCTGGGTTACCGATTTACCGGCAATATTTCCGCGGAACTGCGCGTGGCGCAGACGATTGGCGCCTACTCCAATAGCGAAACCTACCAGGTTGCGGTATTGCACCAGCCATTCCCCCAGTGGACTGTCTCGCCTTATTTCCTGCTTGGCAGCGGGATCAATATCACCTCCCCGAATGCCACCATCGTTGCCACCGAAGATCGCCAGGACACCACCATGCTTACCGGCATCGGCGTGACCACCTATTTGTCCCGCCGCTTTGCCCTGCGCGCGGAAGTTGCCAATCACTACCTGCTTACCTCGCGGGAAAATAATCAGGAGATAGTCGAATGGAAGTTGGGATTCGACGTGCTTATGTAAAATTCGCCTGCGCGCTCTCCCTCGCTGCATTTTCCACGGCGGCGCTTGCTCAAGGGGATGAGACGATCGATGAGATCATCTCTCCAGACCTGGAGCGCCGGGAAATCCGCGAAGCGAAGATCGACAGTGAGGATTTCGAGTTCACCGTGTACATGGGCGGCGTGCTGAGCATGGAAGACTTCGGCACCAATCGCATGATCGGAGGCAGTCTCGCCTACCATATCAGTGAAGACTTTTTCATGGAGGCCGCCTACGCGGAGTCCGAACTGGGCCTGTCCAGTTATGAAAAGCTCAGTGGCAGCGCGCCGCTGTTCACCGATGATGAGCGCGATCTTTCCATGTACAACCTGTCGCTCGCCTGGAATTTCCTGCCCGGGGAAATTTTCATCCTCGATCGCTGGGCGCTCAACAGCAACCTCTATCTGATCGGCGGAGTCGGCAATACCAGCTTTGGCGATGAGGAATATTTCACCTACAACGTGGGGGTTGGTATTCGCATGTTGGCGCGGGACTGGCTGGCTCTGCGATTTGATGTAAGGGATCACATTTTCGAACATGAAATCTTCGGCGAACCGCAGAATGCCAATAATATTTCCGCCCAACTGGGTGTTTCGATCTATTTCTAAACATCGAATCGACAATAAAAAATCGCATACTCCGGAGAATTCCATGCGCAACTTTATCGCCGCCCTCTGCGCCAGTGCTGCCCTGCTCGTGGGGGCTCCCGTATCCGCCAGCGCTCCCGCCGCTGACTTTACTCTCGCCTCCCTGAAAGACGGCAATCTGAAACTCAGTGAGCAGCGTGGCGATGTAATCATGCTCAACTTCTGGGCCTCCTGGTGCGGTCCCTGCCGCGAGGAAATGCCGCTGTTGAACGATCTGCACGCGCGCTACGAATCCGTGGGCTTCAAGGTATGGGGTGTCAACGTGGACGCCAATCGCGAGGACGCGCAGGCTATGCTGAACAAAATCCCGGTGGAATTCCCGGTGCTGTTCGATGCCGAGAGCAGCGTGAGCCGGCTGTTCGGCGTGGAAGCCATGCCGAGCTCGGTGTTTATCGACCGCGACGGTAATGTGCGTTACGTGCACAAAGGCTATCGCAGTGGCGACGAAGCCGAGTACAAGAAAATCATCAAGGAACTGATCCGGGAATAAGCCATGTTCAAGCGCGCGCTGCTGCTGATGCCTCTGCTGTTTCTGGCGGGCTGTGAAACCCTGATGCCGGAACCCTGGGTAAAACCCTACGAGCGGCACTATCTCGCCGACCCGATCATGAGCTTCGAGCGCGATCCGGTGGCTGCAGGGTACATGAACCACGTGTACGAAGCGCGTGAGGCCGCAAGGGGTGCGGAGGGAGGTTCCGGAGGTGGTTGTGGCTGTAACTGATTGCAGAAAATATTTCGGCGCGATAGCGCTGTTCCTGTGTTCTGTTGCAACCACAGCCGCAGTGTTGCCAGAAGAGCGCGCCGATACCATGTATCACTCCTACAGCGGCGGCGGTGTCACCATCGACGGCCCGTCGGTGCTGGTGCGCAAGAATGTGGGCAACAAGGTTTCCCTGTCCGCGAACTATTACGTGGACATGATTTCGGGGGCCTCCATCGACGTGCAGGCCACCGCCAGTCCTTATTCCGAGCAGCGCGACGAATTCTCTCTGGGGGCGGATTACCTGGTGGACAAAACCACCATGAGCCTCAGCTATACCAATTCCAGCGAAGATGACTATAAAGCGGAGACCGTAGGGTTTGGCATCAAGCAGGATTTCTTCGGGGATCTCAGCACCCTGTCCATGCGCGTGAGTTACGGCAGCGACGATGTGATGCGCAACGGCGATGAGGATTTTCTCCAACAGGCCGAGCACCGCCGCTATACCCTCGGCTGGAGCCAGATACTTACCACCAAACTGATTGCTGAGCTGAGCGTGGAAACCGTGGCGGATGACGGTTTTCTGAATAATCCCTACCGCAGCGTGCGCTATCTCGATGCGAGCTCCGGTACCGGATTCAGCTACCAGGCAGAACTGTACCCCACCACCCGCAACAGCGACGCGGTAGCACTGCGGGCCAAATATCGCCTGCCATACCGCGCCGCGATCAAAAGCGAATACCGCCGTTACGCGGACAGCTGGGGGGTCGACGCGGACAACCTTGAATTCCGTTACACCCATCCGCTGGAAGCGGAAAATCTCATCCTTGAAGGCAAACTGCGGTTCTACCAGCAGACCGGGGCGGATTTTTACAGCGACCTGTTTCCCTATGTGAATGCCACCAGTTTCCGCGCCCGCGACAAGGAACTGAGTGATTTCACCAGCACCGCCATCGGTGTCGGTGCGTCCTACCAGTTGCCGGAGCGCTGGTCTCTGTTTGACCGCCGCAGCAGCATCAATCTCTACTGGGATTACATGATGTTTGACTACGATAACTTCCGCGACGCGCGCGCGACGGAAGCGCTGCCCGGGGAGGAGCCCACCTACAGCTTCAACGCCCATGTTGTGCGCCTGTTCTGGTCCATGTGGTTCTGAGGGAACTGGACAGAAAGTGATTGTCAGGGGCCGCAAAGGCCCCTAAAGTCGCCGCCCCTGCGGCGCCCGCCGTTCTCTCGCCTGGGGCTTGCCCAGGCTCGTCTCTGCAGTTACCGGTTTTCCACAATCTTCTCGGGGTGTCTTTACATGCTCAGTTACCGCCACGGTTTTCACGCCGGCAACTTCGCGGATGTGCTCAAACACTGTGTGCAGATGGAAATCATTGCCTACCTGCAGAAGAAAGACACACCGTTCGATTACATCGATACCCACGCCGGCGCGGGCCTGTACAGCCTTGGCTCGGACATGGCGCGCAAGAACAGCGAGTTTATGACCGGTATCGGCCGTCTGTTCAATCACAGTGACCTGCCGGGGCTGCGGAGCTACCTGCAACTTGTGGCGGCCCTGAATGCCGAGAAGGGGCTGAAGCTCTACCCGGGTTCGCCCCTGATTGCGGCCGAGCTGTTGCGCCCCCAGGACAAGGCCTGGCTGTTCGAGCTGCACCCGGCGGATGCCGAGCATCTGCGCAAAAACCTCGCGCGCCGGCGTCAGTGCCAAGTGCGCGAGGAAGACGGCTTCAAGGGGCTATCCGCGCTGTTGCCTACCCGCTCGCGTCGGGCACTGGTGCTGATCGACCCCCCCTACGAACAAAAGGATGACTACCAGCGGGTAGTGGATGCTCTGAAACTGATCCACCGCAAAATGCCCAATGCGGTTACCGCGCTCTGGTACCCGGTGGTGGAGCGTCACCGCATCGACGGGCTTGAAAAGCAACTGGGCAGCTCAGGTATACGCAATATCCAGCTGTTCGAACTGGGTGTGCGCGCCGATGAGGCGGGCCATGGTATGACATCTGCGGGCATGATTGTGGTCAACCCACCCTGGACCCTGCGCAGCCAGATGGACGCGCTGCTGCCGCCGCTGGCGGCGGAACTGAGTGCCGATGGCGACAGCCACTACCGCTGTGACACACTGGTTGCGGAATAGGGGGTTGGCCCTGATGCCGCCGCGCGTCCTATCTTGTCACCCCGTGGATTGTTGTCGTATGTTTTACAGCCAAAACAATAATCAATCGGGTGCGTGACCGGCGCGGCTGCGAGCACAGAGCGGCCGTCATCGCGTAACCGGTAACCCCGCCGGCGTGCGGGATACAGCGATGACGACACCTATGCCCATAACCCGCCCCGGGGCGCTCCGCGCCCTAGTGCTGGCGACTCACTGTTGCGCCGTGCCCGTGGCTGCCGCCGCGGAGATGGTGTCACCTGCGGCAACCGCGGAATCCCCTGCGCGGTCCGGAAGCGAAGCGGTCGCTTCCATCCCCGCACTCACCTATTCCCTGGATATTCCGGCGCAGCCACTGGACCAGGCACTGCTGGCGCTGTCCCGCCAGACTGGCCTCGCGGTGATGGTGGCGACCTCCGGTGCGCGGTCGTCGTCGCTCGCGGACGCGTCGGCACCGCCGGTACAAGGCAATCTCTCCGCTGAAGCCGCGCTGGACCTGTTGCTCGCGCATACCGGCTTCCGCTATCGGCGCGTGGATGGCCAGGGCCTGGTGATCCTGCCGCCGCGAAAACCCGTACTGGAGCCGCCACCGGAGGACGTGGTAACACCCGCCCGCACCCTGCTGGAAGAAGTGGAAGTGGTGGCGAGCAAACGCCGCACCAATCTGCAACGCACACCCATGACCGTTACCGCTGTTAGCGGCAGTACCCTGGAAGAGCATCACATCGACAGCCTGGAGCAGCTCGCCGCGGAGGTGCCGAGCCTGCAGGTCGCCAGAAATGGCGATCACACCACGTCCCTGCTGTATCTGCGTGGGGTTGGCTCCGACAATCACACCGAGGCCGGCGACTCCGGTGTCGCCACTCATGTGGACGGTATTTTCAGCAGCCGCGTACAGGGCACGGCAGCGCTGTTGTATGACCTCGACCGGGTGGAGGTGCTGCGGGGCCCACAGGGTACCTTGTTCGGGCGCAATTCCACCGGGGGTGTAATCAACTACCACACGGCGCGGCCGCAGGCCGAGTGGTCCTCCGATGTGTCCGTTACCCTCGGCAGCTACCGCCAGCGCAAGCTCGATGTGGTCACCAATGCTCCGGTCGCCGATAACTGGTCCCTGCGCTGGGCGGCGGTGGCCGAGCATGTCGACAGCTATCTGGATTACGCGGAAGGCTCCGCCTGGGCCAGGCGCGCCGACCGGTACAACAACACCGATCTGTTCAGTCACCGTCTCAGTTCCGCCTGGCGGATCAGCGAAGGGGTGAACTGGTGGATCAGTTACGAATACTTCGAGGATCGCGGCGCCGGTAATGTGCCACTGGTGGACTTTGACACGGCCATCACCATCGATACTCCCGGGCGTACCCTGCTCGACCAGGACGCGCTGCGCAGCCGCCTCGAACTGGCACTGCCGGGCGGCGTATCGCTGGCGTATATTGCCGGTTACGGCCTGAATGAGCGCCGTCAGGACTGGGACGAGGACCGCAGTGGCGCGGTTGGCAGTGAAACCGATCCCGCCATTTACCACCAGAGCAACCGCACCGTCTGGTCGGAATCCCGCGCCCGCCAGCACGAGCTGCAACTGAAAAGCAGCGACGATGAGCGCTTGCGCTGGCTGCTGGCGTATTTCAGCTTTGCGGAGAGAAATGCCATCCGCTTCGATCTGGAACACCAGGAGGCAGATGGCGGCGGCTGGGGCGGGGCCCCCGCCCACAGTTTCCAGCAGCCGAACCGCGGCACCCGTCTCGGCGCCGTTTACGGGCAGCTGGACTACGCCCTCACCTCCGAGTGGGAAATCAGTGCCGGTGCCAGAAGTGGGCGCGACCAGCGCTACGACCGCGGTGGGCGCAATATCGCCTGCCCGGACCTGATTCGCAGCGATCGCCATGGCGAACTGGGCGAGATCGCGGTCAACCGGGAATCGGCCGCCGATGGCCAGTGCTTCATCGCCAACTACAACGATGTCGACCGCACCTGGCACAGTACGACCGCCATGGCGCGTCTCACCTACCGTCCCACCGACCAGACCATGCTGTACCTGCACTACGCCGAGGGCTTCAAGCCGGGCATTGTGCAGGATGGTGCCAGCCTGCACGGTGTCTACAGCGGCGCGGAAGATCCGGCGTACCGGAGCGCGCTGGCCGCACTGATTGCACGCAACAACAGTGGCGCGGCCTTCGTAGGCCCGGAGACCAGTACCAACGTGGAACTCGGCTTCAAGCTGGGCCTGCGGGGCGGGACCATGACCCTCAACGGTGCGCTGTTCGACACCCGCTACCGCGACCTTCAGGTATCCGGCCTCGCGGTAGAGGAGGATGGCACCGAACTGATCCGCAGTATCAACGCCCCATCCGCCACCATTCGCGGCCTGGAACTGGAGCTCAACTGGGCCAGCAGTGCCAGCGGTCGCCTCACTGGTTTTCTGTCATTGCTGGACGCCCGCTACAACCGATTCTTCACCGTGGACAATGAATTCCCACAGCACGGCCAGACCTGGAATCCCGGGGTCGGTGAGCCGGGGATTCCCAACCTGGTGGACTTCAGCGGCAATCGCCTCAAGCAGGTACCGGAGATCAGTCTTGGTCTCAACTATCGCCACGGTGTGACGCTCGGTAGCTGGGGGCTCGCCACCGCCCGCGTGGGCCTGCGCTATTCCGGCGACATGTATTTCGATGAGGCCAACCGCGGCGATCGCAGTGGGTGGCTGCTCAACAACGATAGCGGCGCATGGGAGCCGGATCCCGCCGGCCCCGCGCGCAATATCGATCGCCAGCCCGCCTGGAGTCAGTGGAGTGCGGGTATCAAGTTCGAACCGGCGTCCGCGCGCTGGTGGTTCGATCTGTACTGCGACAACCTCACCAGTGAGACCGTGGCCAACGATGTGCACGAGACGGACATCGCGAGCCCCGAGTATTACTACGGCGCACCGCGCACGTTTGGCCTGCGTTTCGGGCTGCCGTTTGACTGAGGGAAAGGCAGCCGGGATTTTTCTTGCTCAAGGGGGACGATTCGGCCTCCTCTCGCGTCCTATCGACGAGAGAAAAACATCCGGCGCCCGCCCGTTGCCTGCACCGGGCAAGAGGCGCTCAGTGCTGATCAGAACAAATACATAAAAATGATGGTGAAGAGAATCCATGGCGACAGCGTGGGCGAGCCCATTGGCAAGCGATAGGGCTCTGGATCACTACTACCGCGAATATCAGCAGGAGCTGTGTCGATACGCGGTGAGTAAGTTCGGACTGTCCTACAGCGAAGCGGAAGACCTGGTGCAGGAAGCGTTTGCACGTATGGCTCCACAGCTTCGCGTCGGCGATATTGAGCATGTCAGGGCCTTTCTGTACCGCTCGGTGCACAACGCCACCATCGATGCCCTGCGCAAAGGGCAGGTGCGCGAGAGTTATGCACAGACGGTGCAGGATGACCCCGACCGTGAGCAGGACAGTCGAAGCCCGGAGCGCGTGGCCGTTGGCCGACAGGTTCTCGGGCTGGTGAGCCGCGCCCTGTGGAACATGCCGCACAAGCGCCGACGGCTGTTATTGATGAATCGTGTCGACGGCCTCTCCTACGCGGAAATTGCGCGGCGGGAAGGGCTTTCGGCAACAGTAGTGAAAAAGCATGTGGCAAAAGCCCTGGCCGGGTGCCAGGAAGCGCTGCGTGCGCACGATGGAGAAGTGTGATGACGACTGGCAACAGTCACCCGCAGCCCGGTATCCGGCAGGTGGAAGCGGAAGCCCGCGCCTGGTTTATGTTGCGCAGCGAGCGCAGCCTTGAAGCCGATGAACAGAGCGCATATGACAGCTGGATGCAACAGGCGGTAAACCGCAGCGCCTATGAACGCCTGCAGCAGATCGACCGCAGCCTCGCCGTGCTCGCCGCGGGCAGTGAGGGCGCGCGCCTGCGGAGGCCCGCTGGTCTCACAGCCCTGCTCGGCAGCTTCAACCGCTATGTTGGCATAACGCCCATGAGCGGCTTCGCATTTGCCTGCACCCTGATGCTTGCGGTTGGTCTGGTTTATCTCGCCCCCTGGCAGGGGGAACCGGTGGTGGAGGCGTATGCCTCCGAACTCGCCCAGGTACGCACCGTCACTTTGCAGGATGGCAGTCGCATCACACTCGGCGGAGACACCGCTATCGAGAGCGATTTCAGCGGCGAGCGCCGCGGCGTAAAACTCCTGCGCGGTCAGGCCTTCTTCGACATCGCCAAAGATCCCGCGCGGCCGTTCTTTGTCCGCGTCCGCGACGCCGAGATTCGCGTGGTAGGCACCCGCTTTGATGTTAATGCCGGCAGCACACTGAATCCGGAAGTGAAAGTTACCGTGGAGGAGGGCATCGTCGACGTCGTCAGCCGTGAGCTTGCTTCTGAAGGTGCAGTTAAAGAGGAGAAGGTACGTCTTGTGGCCGGACAGCAGGTCAGTGTGATTGAGCAACAGCTGAGCCGTATCAACCCTGTGGATGCCACCGAGGTCGCCGGTTGGCGCCAGGGCAAATTCAGCTACCGCGATGCGCCGTTGTCGGAAATCGTCGCCGACGCCAACCGCTACCGCAAGGATCGCATCGTCATCGGCACCCGCGAGTTGGAAAACCTGCGTGTGACCACGGCATTTACCGCGGACCAGGCGGATACGCTGGTTGCCATGCTGGAGCAGTCACTGCCGGTGCGGGTGTTCAGAGAACCGGATGGGCGCGTGGTGATCTGGCCGGGTACGGTTGCAGAGTGATAACGCTTATCTAATAAAAAAGCCCGGAGTTTTCCGGGCTTTTTTGTGGAAGCAGCACTCCTGCAGCCTCTTTTTCCATCGCGCATGTTTATTAGAGGCTAAACACCAATCGCGCGGCGAGCCCCAGCAGCAGAACGCCAAATACCTGTTGCAGGCGGTGAGCGGCTTTTGCACCTAGCCAGCCACGCCCGCTGCCCAGGGTTACCAGCAGTGCAACCAGCGCATACCAGATCGCGTCGATACCGGCGGCCAGGCCGGCCATGGCAAGTTTTGTGCTGAGCATTTGCTCGGCTGACACAAACTGGCTGAACAGGGCGGTAAAAAAGATTGCCACCTTGGGATTGAAGAAGGCGATCCCGAAACCCTGCAGCGCCGCCCGCGATACGGAAACGAACTCCGGGGTCGGATTTTTTGCCGCCGTGTTGCTCGGGGTGGGGGCGCGCAGGGCCTTCCAGCCGAGATACACCAGCATGGCCGCGCCACCCCACTGGAGAATGGTAAAGAGCATGGGGGTGTGAGTGACCAGCGCCGCCAGCCCGAAAGCAGTCAGGCAAGCATAGAGCGCGATGGCCCCGCCGTGGGCAATGGCACACGCCAGCCCCTGGCGAATACCGGCAGCAGCACAGCGCAGCACAATCAGCAGGCTGGGGCCGGGGCTCATAGCGCCCAGGGCACAGATTCCAGCCAGAGACAGCCAGGAGAGCATATCCATCAGAAACCGCCTCCCTGATCCAGCCACTCCCGCTCCGCGCTGGTCGATTCACGGCCGAGTGCCGCGTTGCGATGCGGGTAGCGTCCGAATTCGTCGATGACGTTTTGGTGGGCAACGGCGAATTGATAGAAATTCTCGGCTTGGGCAGCGCCACTGGCGCCGTCGACATAGTCCATACGCAGACGGTTGAAATAGTCCACAGAGCGGCGCTGCATCTGCGCGCTTTCGGCGTGTTCCAGCGGCATGCCCAGGAAAGCGCGCTGACAGAGTCCCAACCGGGCGTCATCGCCTCTCTCGATCACCGCGAGGGCGACCTCCAGGGCCAGGTAGTCTCCGGCAAATGCGCGGGCGGTGGCCCGATAAATATTTCGCGGGAACTGGTCACACACAAGCACCAGCGCCAGTTCACCGGACAGGGATTCGCGCCAGCTCTGCAGATCGCCGGCGATGGCAGATTCCACCAGTTGGCCGAATCGATCTTCAATCTTCTGATCAAAGGCCTCATCGCGGGTAAACCACCGTCGTTGATGCGCGTCATCCACCGTCGCTTCCAGCTGATCTGTGCCAAACCAGAACTGCAGTATTTCTGAGGGGGTAGCCATAAATTCTCCCAATTCTTTCACCGCGGCATGCAAATGACGGCTGTGGGTATTCTCCCCATTAATAAATGGCAACAAAAGGAAAGTTTGCACGCAATTCCCACCGCCTTTTACCGCGCATATTTGAACACTACGTGCGGGAAAACATCGATGCACTACTTTAGGAAATTACCGTTGAGCCAATAACGGTGCGAGCCTCTGTTGAGGTATATGTCGAAGGGCGGTTCAACGGGCGCGGGGGGAAGTGAGCCTATGCATAAATCTGAAAAGCCCCGATAGCAGCGCAGGAACCGAGCGGCGGAAGATCATTATGGCCCTGCGGGGTTTACGCCAGCCCAGTCGGGCGAGCGCCCTTCGGGCAACTTCGCTTTGCTGATCGGCGTGCCGCCAAGTCAGTCGCTCTGGCGCGTTTGGTGCAAATCGCTGGCGCGATTAGTCGAACCACATCGGTGGTTCTTAACCATCTCGAGACCCCAAACAAAAAAGCCCCACCCTTGCGGGTGAGGCTTATTTTGTATGGTGCCCAGAGGCGGAATCGAACCACCGACACGGGGATTTTCAATCCCCTGCTCTACCGACTGAGCTATCTGGGCTTCGCTTTATTCGGGGTGTCCCCGGCAGCGAGGCGCGTATTAAACCTGCTCTGCTGGGGGGAGTCAACCCCTTGATTGATAAATAGTTTTTGCGATTGATCGGAGGGTTTGTGAGCGGTCGCTTACTTGTCGTTGCCTTGCTCAGGAACGAAGCCGTCTGCGGCGTCGTAGTCTTCACCGCTGAAGAACCTGGTCATCTGTTCGGCGAGATAGGCGCGGGATGACGGCTCCATCATATTCAGGCGCTTTTCGTTGATCAGCATGGTCTGGTGGGCCATCCATTCCTGCCAGGCTTTGGCGGAGACGTTGTCGTAAATGTCCTGACCTTTGGGGCCGGGGAAAGGCGGGTTGGGGAGGCCTTCCAGTTCCTGTTGGTATTTGCGGCAGAAGACGGTGCGGGACATGGGTTCTCCTAACATTTCTAGCACGGGGCCAACAATGGCTCCCGTAGCGCCACAAGCTGTTTGACGAGCCTGGCAATGGGCGCCGGCAATCCGAGATCCTGGCCGGATCTGGGCCGGTCGAGCTGGCGCAGTTTATACCAGCCACTGGCCCCTTCTGCTACCCGCGCGGGCTTCTGCGGCAGAGTTATCCACACGGGGTGGATATCCAGGTGGAAGTGGCTGAAGGTGTGGCGCAGCAGTGGCAGGGCCTGGATTTCGGTGGCGTCCAGATCCTGAGCCGCCAGCCATTCCTGGGCGCTGGCTTCGCCGCCGTCGTCGCCTTCGAGCTGCGGAGGAATCCACAGCCTGCCCCACAGTCCAGTGGGCGGGCGCTGTTCCAGATACAGTTCGCCGTCGTGCTCGATCAGCAGCAGGGTAGTCTGGCGCTCCGGTTTTTCCTTCTTCGGTTTCTTGCCCGGGTAAGCGGTGGGGTTGCCCTGGGCGCGGGCGATACAGTGATGCTCGAATGGACAGCGCTCGCAGGCCGGGCGGGAGCGGGTGCAGAGGGTCGCGCCCAGATCCATCATCGCCTGGGTGTAATCCCCGGTGCGTTCCGCGGGTGTGTAGCGCTCGGCGATCTCCCACATCCGGTTCGCCACCGCCGTCTGCCCCGGCCAGCCCTCCACGGCGTGGATTCGGGCCAGTACGCGCTTTACATTGCCATCCAGAATGGCCGCTTTCAGTCCCATGCTGATCGACGCGATGGCGCCGGCGGTGGAGCGGCCGATACCGGGCAGTTCAGCGAGTGCCTCCACATCCCGCGGAAATTCACCGTTGTGCTCATCGACCACCGCCTGTGCGCACTTGTGCAGGTTGCGCGCGCGCGCGTAGTAGCCGAGACCGCTCCAGTGAGCCAGAACCTGGTCCTGGCTGGCAGCGGCCAGTGCCTGCACCGTGGGAAAAGATTCCATAAAACGCAGGTAATAGGGGATAACTGCCGTCACCTGGGTCTGCTGCAGCATGATCTCCGACACCCATACCCGGTAGGGATTGATGTTTTGCTGCCACGGCAGGTTGTGACGGCCGTGCTGGTCGAACCATTTGAGCAGGGCCTGCTGGAAGCGGGCGGGGGTTTTGGGCTTGTTGTTGGAATTGGGCATGGACTGAAATAAAAATGGGCACCGCGAAGGGTGCCCATGCTAGCGGGATAGGACGGTGAGATATAGCCTACGGCGTCGGTTCTTCTTTCTCTCCGCGATTGAACAGCCCCTTGAACTTGTCTTTCAGCTTGTCTTTCAATTCCTCGGTTTTTTGTTCCACCTTGTCACCGTATTTCTTCTCCGCCTTGTATTTCAGCTCGTCGCGGATCAGGTCATCCAGGCGGCGGCTGTCGGGTTTGCAGGTGGTGGCGCCGGCCTCCGAGAATTTGGCGTTGCAGCGCAGGGGCAGCGGGCGGTTGCGCCAGCGGTCGTTCTGCACTGAGCAGCCATTGCCGGAGGTCTTCTCGCCAACCAGCGCGAGGCCGAGAGCGAAGTCGAAATCCTGCTGCTCCAGATTGACGGTGCCGTCACCGGTGAGCGCGATGTTCTCGATACCGGCGTTGATGCCCTCCACTTTCGCCACGTCACCATTCAGATTCACACTGGCGCGCAGGTCCTGCAGGCGGGTCTGTGCTGGCCACTCTTTTTCCGGCAGGGTGGTTTTCTCCGCGTAGCTCACCAGCTGGCACATGCCCTTTTCCAGGTTGAACGGGGCGAGGGCCAGCTCTGCGGCATTCATCTGCACTGCAGCGCGCAGGTTTTTCTGCAGTGCCAGGGTGTCGGCGCCGCTGGTTTGCCCCACCCAGGTAAGATCGGTCTTGCCGGACAGGGTGACCTTTTTCTGGTTCGCCGTTTCCGGTTCGTCGCTGGCGAACAGCGCCTCCTGCACCTTGGAAATTTCCACTCCGGTGAGTCCGCCGCTCAGCTCACCGCGGGCGGAATTGCCGCGAGCATTGAATACGCCGGTGCTGTTCAGGGTGCCGCCGTAGAGGCCGGCGGCGAGTTTGTTCAGCTGGTACAAGCCATTGTTCACATTGACCGCGAGCTGTGGCTTGTCGATGTCAAAGTCCAGTGCGTGCAGTTTGTCGAGGGTCAGATCCAGTTTGGCGTTAAAGCCGCGCATGGATTCCAGCGGCAGGGGTACCGGCTGCGCCGCGGCCACATCGGCGTTCAGTTCACTCTGCTCCGGGGTGGCGACGGGGGGCGGCAGGTAGTCGTCCACATTCAGATCACCGCCTTTGAGGGTCAGAGAGACGCTGGGCACGTCGCCCGCCTGATAACTGGCGCTGCCGCTAAAGGTATTGCTGTCCAGTGCCAGTTGCAGCGGTTCCAGGTTCATCTGTTTGTCGGTGCCGCTGATGTCGGCTTCGATATGCAGTTTTTTCAGGGCGTCGGTACTTTGGGGCGTGTACGCACTGCCGACGGCGGCGAGCCAGCCGGTGAGGGGATTCACGTCCATATTCAGATTCAGTTGGATCTGCCAGGGCGCGTCTGCTTTGGCGCGGCGCACGTTGCCGCGCAGGTTGATCTCCGCTTCCGCACCCTGGGCGCCAGTCAGCCTGATGTTGGCGGGCTGTACGCGCAGACCGTTGAGGCCCTCGTCAATGGCGAGGCTGCTGTGGATATCCAGATTGACGGGTTCCGGGAAGCCGCTGCCCGCAAGTTCCGCTTTCAGGCGGATATCGCCAGGTTTGCCACCGGGAACCAGGTTGTCTGCGCTGATATTCAGCTTGTTGATGGCGTATTCGCTGCCGGCCTGTTTGTCGGTGTAACGCAATACGCCGTTTTCCAGTCGCAGTTGTTCCAGCGCCAGTTCGAGGCCGCCGGAAGCCGGGGCGTCCTCTTTGGGGATGTCGAGGGTCGGCGGCGTTTCGCGCTGGGCTTTCGCGTCCTGTTCCGCTTTGGCCTCGATGGCGTCGGTAATCAGCTCCCAGTTGCCCTTGCCGTTCTTGTCCACGGTAAGTGCTACCTGCGGGCTCAGCAATACGATCTCTTTGGCTTCGATACGCTTGTCCAGCAGCGGCATCAGTGCCACGCCGACCGCCATCCTGTCAGCTTCCAGCAGCGATTCACGGGGCAGTGCGAGAGGTGCCACTTTCACACCGTCGAGCTTGAGCGCGATGTTTGGCCACAGCTGCCAGCCGATATCGCCGTCCAGCGTCAGGGCAACACCCTGGTCCGCGGCCAACTGCACGATTTTCGATTTGTACTGGTTGGCGTCGAGACCGGAGAGAAACCAGGCGATCACGCCGGCGAAGAGGATAAACAGAACAACGAGGGTAATAAGTCCGCGTTTGATCCAGGCCATGCAGAAGCATCCTTATATCTGGCGGGCACCACTGAAAATCTACTGCGTATACGCCGGGCTGCGATTTTCAGAGATGCCCAGGAATGGACGAGAAAAGAGCGGCGCCCGCGAGATGATTGCGAGCGCCGCAGATGCGGACTATTGAAGCAGTTGCCGGTCAGAAATGAAACCTTACTCCGGCTTCAATACTGCGCCCGGCTTCTGGGGCAAAGTCGCGCAGCAGGGAAGTGGCGTTGCGAATTTCCTCGTCGAGGAGATTGCGCGCGTTGGCGAAGAGCACCACATCGTTGCCTGCCAGTTTCAGGTTGTACTGGGCGGTGAGGTCCATGCGCGTGTAGGCGTCGGTGGTTTCCTCGAAGGCGCCGGGGTGGTTCTGGGCTGTGGCGTGCGTGTTGCGCCACTGCCAGTTCCAGTCGGCGTAGTCACCGCCCAGGGCAAAGCCGTAGCGCAGTGGCGGCAGGCGCGGCACTTCGCTGGACTGGCCGGCGATGGCATCGTCAAAGCTTGCGCGCACGCTGTCGCCAAACAGGGTCAGACTGAGCCCATTTGCCAGTGGGAACTGCACCGAGGCCTCTGCACCGTAGAAGGTGGCGTCGCGGTTCTGATAGCTGTAAATATCGAACTCGCTCTCGTCGTCTACCAGACCGGTATTGGCGGCGTAGATGTAGTCGGCGATGCGGTTGTAGAAAACATTGGCCTCTACTCTGGCCGCGTGCCAGCCGCTGGCATCCTGGTTGTGGTGGTGATAACCCAGCTCCAGATTCAGCGAGTTTTCCTTGTCGAGGTTTTCGCTGCCGATCAGGTAGCGGGATTCCGCCAGGTGCGCACCGTCGGCAAACAGCTCTTCCGCCACCGGCGCGCGCTCGGCGCTGGTGAGGCCGAGGCTCAGGTGCTGGTGTTCGGCGAGGAAATACTGGATGGCGCCGGACAGGCCGATCAGGTCGAAGTCCTTGTCATCGCCGTACTCCGGGTCGATCGCAACGTTTTCCAGGCGCGCGCCGAGGTCCATGTGCCACTTGCCCCACTCGCGCTCCTTCATGGTGAAGGCGCCGATACTGTCGGTAACAGACGGGCGGATGAAGGCTTCGTCGCCCACCGCGGCGAAATCCTTGCGTGATAACTGCAGACCGTAAGCGCCGCGCCACTCACCGCCGTCGTCGTGAGTCAGTTCCACGCGGCTCTCCCAGGCCTTGTTGGTGAAGCGGGTACCCTCGTGGAAATGATCGCCGTGGGCCTCCAGCTCGACGTGCTCGTAGTCGTTGTGGCCGAGGCGGAAGCTGAGTTTGTCCCAGTAGTCGCCGTTGAAGTCGTGTTCACCTTTCAGGTCGTAGCGGGTCTGCGCCAGATCGATGCGCACCGCCTCGGCGCCGTGCTCCTCGTGCTCCTCCTCATGACCGTCTTCCAGCGCGTGCTCCTCGTCTTCGTCTTCTTCGTGGTGGTGCTCGTGCGTGCCGAGGGGAATACCGTAGTTATTCTCCAGGCGATTGACGGAGAAGCCCACATAGCCGCTATCGCTAATCCAGGACAGGCCGGCACTGCCGCTCTTGGCGCGGGCACTGGTGTTGCCGACGAAGCCGTCGGTGTTGAACTCCTCCTCGTGGTGTTCTTCCTCAGGGTGCTCCTCGTGGTCTTCGTGTTCGCGGATGGCGAGACCGGGAATCTGGGTGTCACTGTTGTCACGGTAGACTCCGTCCAGATACCAGGCCAGATTGCCCGCGCCACCCTGCAGACGAAAGACACCGGCATCCTGCTTGTTGGCGGTGTCGTGGCGCATCTCCACGGCGCCCTCGAGTTCTTCCGGCAGGCGGGTGGGAATACGGCCATCGATCACGTTCACCACACCGCCAATGGCGCCGCTGCCGTAACGCAGAGCAGCGGGACCGCGCAGGATCTCGATACTGCTGGCCAGCAGGGGTTCAATGCTGGCGGCGTGGTCGGAGCTGGTGTTGGAAGCGTCAGCAACGTCGAGGTTGTCGTTCAGTACCTTCACCCGGTTGGCGCTCTGGCCGCGGATGACCGGCAGGCCCACGCCACCACCGAAGGAGGCATTGGCCACACCCAGCTGGCTGTTGAGAGTCTGGCCCAGGGTGGCGGCGGCGGATTTGCGCAGCTCGTCGCCCTTTAACACGGAAACCGGCGCGGCCACCGCGTCGGCGGGTTTGGCCAGGGGGGAAACAGTGACGTTCACTTCTTCAAGGTTGTCCCGCTTGTCGGCAGCGGTCTGAGCGGAAACGGAGGAAGACAGCGCGCAGGCAATAGCCAGCGCCAGAGTGTTTACTCGGTACATTGTTGTTTATTCCTGTCACGGACGGGCAGCGGCCACCCAAAGGCCGGTGCCGGCTATGTAAAAAATTGGTTATTAGCGAAGTGACAGGAGTGCGGGTGGGCCGCGGGCAGTCTGACGTTCCGGCTGGCAGTCGAGGGCCACCGGCGCCTGCTGCTCGGTGTACAGCGTTGCCAGGTTCAGACTGGCGAAGGTGAACTCACTGCCCACGGGCGCGGGCGTGTGGTTGTGGGACAGATCGCAGAGCTGATGCGAGCGATCGTCGATGTGAATATGCTCCGCCAGTACCGGCTGCGCGAGCGTGAGCGCGAACAGCAGCACGAAGGTGACCCACATTGGAGTCTTATGGCGGGAGGTCATAGTCATGCGCGGTATGATATTTGATCTCTGTGACGAATCAAGTTTCATCTGAGACTAACGGCCAAATTCGGGCGCGTTTGGGCGTATAATTCGCGCCTTCTATCGCAAGGGACGACCAACGGGGTCGCCCTGACAGGCAAACAAGCTCGCAACCAAGGATGTAGACCTCATGCGCACCGCCAGCGTCAATCGCGACACCCTGGAAACCAAGATTCAGGTAAGCGTCAATCTCGACGGCAAAGGCACCGGCAAATTCAACACCGGTGTCCCCTTCCTTGAGCACATGATGGACCAGATCGCCCGCCACGGCATGATCGACATGGACATCACCTGTGACGGCGACGTGCACATCGACGACCATCACACGGTGGAAGACATCGGCATCACCCTCGGCAAGGCCATCAACCAGGCCGTGGGCGACAAGAAAGGCATGACCCGCTACGGTCACGCCTACGTACCGCTGGATGAAGCGCTTTCCCGCGTGGTCATCGACTTCTCCGGCCGTCCCGGCCTCACCATGAACGTACCGTTTACCCAGAAGCGCATCGGCAACTTCGACACCGAGCTGTTCTACGAATTCTTCCAGGGATTCGTCAACCACGCCCTGGTCACCCTGCACATCGACTGCATCCGCGGCTTCAATGCCCACCACCAGATCGAAACCGTATTCAAAGCCTTCGGCCGCGCCCTGCGCATGGCCCTGACTCCGGACCCGAGAATGGAAGGCGCCATGCCCTCCACCAAAGGTGTTCTGTAAAAAATGGGCATGCAAAGAATCGTCGTCCTCGACTACGGTATGGGAAACCTCCACTCCGTAGCCAGCGCCCTGAAAAAAGTCGCGCCCACTGACGAAGTCGTCCTCGCCACTACCCCGGAAGAAGCCCAGGGTGCAGACCGGCTGATTGTCCCCGGCGTCGGCGCCATCCGCGACTGCATGGAAGGTTTTATCCGTCCCGGTTTCGTGCCCCTGCTGAACCAGTGCATAGAGTCGGGTATGCCTATCCTCGGTATCTGTGTGGGTATGCAGATCATGATGGCCAGCAGCGAAGAAAATGGCGGTATCGACTGCCTGGGCCTGTTTCCGCAACCGGTAAAGTTTTTCGGCAAAGATCTTTATGAAAACGGACAACACCTGAAGGTCCCGCATATGGGCTGGAATCGGGTGCAGCAGAAGGTCGGACACCCGCTGTGGAATGAGATTGAAAGCGGCAGCCGGTTTTATTTTGTGCACAGTTATTACGTGCCCGCGGAAAACAACGAAGCCATTGCCGGTGAATGCGACTACGGTGTGCCATTTGCGGCGGCGGTCACCCGCAACAATATTTTTGCGACCCAGTTCCATCCGGAAAAAAGTGCGGAAGCAGGAATGCAGTTGTTGAAGAATTTTGTCGGTTGGAATGGTGCGGCGTAAAGGCTGAAAAACCGTTTTTTTTGTAGGAGCCTGCTTGCAGGCGAATTGCCGAGCCCCAGCTCGGCGTTCCCGGGCTCGCCTGCAAGCAGGCTCCTACAGGTCAGTACCAAAGCGGCTGACGAAGTGCAAATCTAAATGCGAAGGGGGAGTGCCGGGTATAAGTTTTCAGAAGCGTCGGCAACAGGGATGTTGCCGACGCAGCGTACAGGGACGTATTCACAGCGGTTCTGAAAACTTATACCCGGTGCTCCACCGCCACCGGTCCTGAATAAAAAAGGTCCCCCGCTACAGGAAGTTAAATCAAATGATCGTAATCCCAGCCATTGATCTGAAAGACGGCGAGTGCGTGCGTCTACGCCAGGGTGAAATGGAAGACGCCACCGTCTTCTCCGACGACCCGGTCGCCACCGCCGAACACTGGCTCAGCCAGGGGGCCAAACGTCTGCACATCGTCGACCTCAACGGCGCCTTCGCCGGCAACCCGGTCAACGACTACGCCGTCAACGCCATCGTTCGCCAGTTTCCCAAATTCCCGATCCAGATCGGTGGCGGAATTCGCGACCTGAAAACCATCGAACGCTACATCGACGCCGGCGTCACCTGGGCCATCATCGGCACCGCCGCCGTAAAAAATCCCAAACTGGTCAAAGAAGCCTGCCGTGAATTCGAAGGCCACATCATCGTCGGCCTCGATGCCAAAGACGGGCTCGTCGCCACCGAAGGCTGGGCCGAAGTCTCCGACGTACAGGCCACCGAACTCGCCAAACAGTTCCAGGACTGCGGTGTCAGTGCCATTGTGTATACCGACATCGCCCGCGACGGCATGATGCAGGGCGTCAACATCGAAGCCACCATGGATCTCGCTCGCGCCGTGCAGATTCCCATCATCGCCTCCGGCGGCGTCAGCTGTATCGAAGATATTGAAAAGCTGCTGCAAGCCGGCGACGACAGCACCGCAATCTTCGGTGCCATCACCGGTCGCGCCATCTACGAAGACAAGCTCGACCTGCGCGCCGCGCAGGAACTGTGCGACAGCTGGAACCAATAACCGCAGGGATCAATCCATGGGCCTCGCCAAACGTATCATTCCCTGTCTCGACGTCGACGCCGGCCGTGTCGTCAAAGGCGTCAACTTTGTCGACATCCGCGATGCCGGCGACCCGGTGGAAATTGCCCGCCGCTACAACGAAGCCGGCGCCGATGAAATCACCTTCCTCGACATCACCGCCACCCACGAAGGGCGCGACACCACCCTGCACACCGTGGAAAAAATGGCCTCACAGGTATTCATTCCGCTCACCGTCGGCGGCGGCGTGCGGGAGATCCAGGACATCCGCAACCTGCTGAATGCCGGCGCCGACAAAACCGCCATCAACTCTGCCGCCGTATTCAATCCCGACTTCGTGCGCGAGGCCGCCGACCGTTTCGGCAGCCAGTGTATTGTTGTCGCCATCGACGCCAAGCAGGTGGGCGATGACAAAGAGCCCAAGTGGGAGATTTTCACTCATGGCGGTCGCAAACCCACCGGAATTGATGCGGTGGAATGGGCGAAAAAAATGGACAGCTACGGCGCCGGTGAAATCCTGCTCACCAGCATGGACCGCGATGGCACCAAAAACGGTTTTGACCTGGCGCTGACCCGCGCCATCTCCGACGCAGTTTCCGTACCGGTGATTGCCTCCGGCGGTGTGGGTAATTTGCAGCATCTGGCGGATGGCGTATTGAAGGGCGGTGCCGATGCAGTGCTCGCCGCCAGTATTTTCCACTTCGGTGAATACTCCGTTAGTGAGGCAAAACACTTTATGCAGGATGCCGGTATCGAAATGCGTCTGTAGCATGAGGACGTTTCCGCTATTGGTTCCTGGCGGAAAATGTGGACGCCGTTTTTGGTATTGAGACTGGAGGCTAGCGGCAACCTGTGAAAATAGTGCTATAAGTAAGGGTTCGGCACACGGCTGGTTCTCTATGGGCTATTTTCGATTCAATTCGCAGGACTACTCCGAAAGTGAGCGCCGTACGGCACTGGCGGAAACCTATGCGCCATTGTGCGGCCTGGATGTGGACGTCGGTTGCGAGCAGTTGGACGTCAATGTCGCCGTGAGGACTTTCCCTCGCGCGGTGGTTGCGGACTCCTATCTTCTCGACCACAAAGCCTGGCGCACCCACGCTCATATTGCCGACGGCGACGATTCCATGATGCTGGTCATTCCACGGCAGGGCGCGCTGGGTATCACCTCCGGCTCGACGAGTGAGTCTATCTGCAAGCCTGGGCAAATGTATTTATTGCCGTTGGAAGACCCCTATATCAGCCGGAATCAGGGCGCGCTGTTTGTCACCAGTATCGGTTTGCCTCGGCAATTTCTGGAAAGCCGACTCGCTGCACCCGGCCGGGTAATCGGGAAAAATTTTCATCCACAGGATAGAAGTGCCTACCAGCTGCTGCTCGGGTACCTGGAAAATCTCTATCAATCCGGAGACTCGCTTTCCGACTCCGCGGCCAAACTGGCGGAAATCCAGCTTATGGATCTGGCCGCACTGGTGCTCGGAGTCGATGGTGAGAATGAAGTCATTGCGGGTAACCGTGGTGTCCGTCAGGCTCGCTACCAGGCCATGCGTAATTACATCCGGTTGCGCATGTTCGATCCTGAATTGAACTCAGATGTGGTCGCCCGTCACTTCAATATTTCCCCTCAATATCTCCGCAAAATTTTCGGCGAATTCAACTTCACTTTTACCGATTATCTCAATGGCATCCGGTTGGACTGGGTGTATCGAAATCTGGCGAATCCCGCGAGTGGTCGGGACTATATTTCGACGCTTGCTTATCGCGCTGGTTTCAGCAACCTGGCTTGGTTCAATCGGGCGTTTAAACGGCGGTTTGGCCTCTCCCCCTCGGAGGTTCGCGAGAAAGCCACCGAGCAGATTCCGTAGTCACGGATAAATGGTCGCGGGAATTCGTTGTTGGCTGGATTTGGGACATGGAGGCTGATCTGGAAGGTATGCGTTTAGTATCTGCCCTGGTGGCGAATACTATCAGGGGGGGTACCCTGAATGCGCTTTACTTTAGGGGCAACTTGATTTGCTTCTTTGCACTGACGGTAGCACTGCCTGCCCCGGCGCTTCAAAGGATTTGGAGTGAGATGTTCAGCAAAAGGATTTGCTGATACCGGGCTCATCATGCTGTATCCAGCAGCCCTTTCTATATTCTTGAATGCCAGGTTCCCTCCCTGGCATTTTTTTTTAGAATCTGTTGGCGCTGCGCCAACGCCGGGCGCGCAGGCTGCCGAAAGGGCGCACGTTGCCGGAGTATTCCTGAAGGGGATTGAGATACTTGTCCACGGCCTTTTCCGCTTCCTCGCGGCAGGAAAAAGGCCCGAAGGTATTGCCACCGCGCACGGTGAAGAACCAGTCGTTGTCGACTTTGAAGAAGCGATCGGCTCGAGGGGGAATGGGGTTTCCCTGTTCGCCACGACGATACCGCTGCATGACTACCTCGCTACTACTGTGGGGACTGTACGGGGGCTACGCCTCCGTAGTCGCCAATCCTGCAATGGAACCCGTCCCCGCCAGAAAGTCTGCCTGCGGCGGGGACGATTGGACTAACGTCACTCGATGATTACAAGTCTTCCGCGCGAATTCGCGCTACCTGGTCCTTTGCTACCGGTGCAGCGCTCTCTTCGCTTTTAACCGGTGCGCGATGTCCGTACAGGTTCAATCCCTTCAGGACATTCAGCGCTTCGAACACCTGGTTGTCGCGGCCGTACCAGTCATCATTGCCGGCTTTGGCGCGCTTGCGATCTTCTGCCCCGCTCTCCTTGCCGCCGTTACCGTTACCCAAATGTCCGGCCAGGTCTGCCTCGGTGGTGCGGGCCACGCCGTCCATGCGGGTTACCTGGACACGCTCGACGGTGATATCCGGTTTGATTCCCTGGGCCTGGATCGAACGCCCTTTGGGCGTGAAGTAGAGCGCGGTGGTGAGTTTAATGGCGCGGTCGTCGGTGATTGGAATCACTGTCTGCACCGACCCCTTGCCGAAGCTGTCGGTTCCCATCACCACCGCGCGGCGGTGATCCTGCAGGGCTCCGGCGACGATTTCCGCGGCGGAGGCGGAACCATCGTTGATCAGTACCACCAGCGGCGCACCGTTGGTGACATCTCCGGGACTGGCGGAGTAGCGCAGGTTGGAGGATTCATTGCGGCCCTCGGTATAGACCACGAGACCGTCTTCCAGAAAGGCATCCACCACTTCCACCGAGGATTGCAGTACGCCACCGGGGTTGTTGCGCAGGTCGATCACCAGACCCTTGATGTCACCTTCCTGCTTGAGTTTTTTCATCGCCCGCATCAGGTCGCCGCCGGTATCCAGCTGGAACTGGCTGATGCGTACATAACCGTAGCCGTCTTCGAGCATTTCCCCGCGCACACTGTACACGCGCACCTTGTCGCGCTTGAGGGTCACGTCAAAGGGTTCCTTGTGTCCTTTGCGCCCGATCGTGAGCGTGACCGCGGAGCCTACCGGTCCGCGCATTTTCTCCACCGCCTCATCAAGGCTGACGCCGCGCATGGATTTGCCTGCAAGCCGCAGGATCACATCGCCGGCGCGCAATCCGGCGCGTTCGGCGGGGGTGTCGTCCATGGGAGTGATGATGGTGATGTAGTCGTCTTCGACACCCACTTCGATACCGAGGCCGGCAAATTCACCGGTGGTGTTGGCCTGCAGGTCGTCGAAGGAGCGGCTGTCGAGATAGGCGGAGTGAGGGTCGAGCCCCTGCAGCATGCCCTTGATGGCGTACTCCAGCAGGGTGCTGTCGTCGACTTCGTTGACGTAGCCCTGGCGGATCTGCTCGAACACTTTGGCGAAACTGCGCAGGTCTTCCAGAGGCAGTCGCGCCTCGGCTTCCAGCGAGGTGCGCTCGCTGCTGCCGCCCTGGCTGAGTCCTGTCAGCGGTAGAGCGGTGAGAGCTGCCACGCCGATCAGGCTGGCAAGCATTTTGCGGGTGAACATATTCTGCACGTCCTTGGCATTTATCGTAGTGTCGGGAACTCGGCTGCAAACTCCGGGTGTTCACAGGAATTGTAGACCCGGCACTGCGGCCGGGTTTGAAGTTGGCGGAGAAGTGTTCCGGCGTGGAACCACAGGGTGAAAATTGCCGGCGAAAGTGTGGTAGGCGAATGTGGGCGGAATCAGCCGCGGCACCAGGCGGTAGGGTCCTGAGGTTTGCCGTGACGGCGGATCTCAAAATACAGGCCCGGCTCACTCATGCCGCCGGTGTTGCCGACCCTGGCGATGGTGTCACCGCGCTCTACCCATTCGCCAATGGCGCGGGTGAGAGACTGGTTGTGCCCATAGAGACTCATATAGCCATCGCCGTGATCGAGGATGATCAGCATGCCGTGTCCGCGTAGATAATCGGAAAACACGACCCTGCCGCGGTGGATGGCATTGACCGGAGCACCTTCGCTGGCACGCAGGGTTACCCCGGTCCAGGTAATGCCGTTGGCACGACGCTGACCGTAGGCATTGGCGCGTCGTCCCGAGGTGGGCCACTGCATGCGCCCGCGCTGTTTGGCGAAGGGTGTCTGGTCGCTGGGGTTGATCAGGCTGGAAATGGCGCGGCCCACTTCGTCCACCAATCGCTGCAAGCGGCTGCGGTCGTTGTGCAGCTGGTCCAGTTCACCGCTTTTGCTGGCGAGCTGCGCGGCCAGTTTATCCAGGGTGCGCTGGCGGTTTTTCTGTGCGCTGGCGAGCGCCCGGTGTTTTTCCTCCAGCTGGCTGCGTTCACGGGCGAGGGTGTCCTGTTCGCGCTGAATACCTGAGCTGACGGTGGAGAGCTGGTCGAGGGTGCTGACGTAATCGTCGATGACGCGGCTGCGTTGCTTGAGGAAGTAATCGTGGTAGCGGAGTTGGCGGGCGATGTGCTGCGGATCTTGCTGATTGAGGAGCAGCTTGATCTGCTCCTGGCGACCGAGTCGGTAAGCGGCGGCGACTTCCTGCTCGACCCGCCGCTGCATACTTCGGCGGGAATCCTCGAGTTGCCGCTCTTCCTGCTTGAGTTCCTGCAGCTTGTCGCCGCGGCTTTTCATGTCCGCCTTGATCTTGTCGATGCGCTGCAACAGTTCCGAGATGTCTTTCTCGTTGGCTTCCAGGTCCTTGAGCAGCTGGTCGCGCTCACTTTTTACCTGGTTCAGCTCCTGTTGCAGCGTCGCGATACGCTGTTTGATTTCCGCGAGCCGCGCCTGCTGCGCCTCATCATCCGCCTGCGCGAAGCAGGCGGGAATCAGTACCAGTGACAGCAGGGCTGCGATAACAAATGCAGAAAATTTCATGGCGTCAGCTGCGGTTTCCTGTTGAGTGATTCAATTGATCTTGACCAGCGGTTCGCCGTTCATCTCCACCGGCTGCGGCAGACCCATCAATGCCAGCATGGTAGGTGCCACGTCCGCGAGGCTGCCACCGTCGCGCATAGTGACACTGCGCTCGCCGATGTACACAAACGGCACCGGCAGGGTGGAGTGCTGGGTGCTGACCTGGCCGGAGGCGCCGTCGAACATCTCTTCCACGTTGCCGTGGTCGGCGGTAATCAGTACCTCGCCGCCGGCAGCCAATGCCGCTCTGGTGACGCGATCCACACACGCATCCAGCGCTTCCACCGCTTTTACCGCGGCTTCAAATACGCCGGTGTGGCCCACCATGTCGCCGTTGGCGTAGTTGCAGATGATGGCGTCGAACTTGCCGCTCTCAATGGCCGCTACCAGCTTGTCGGTGACTTCGGGGGCGCTCATCTCCGGCTGCAGGTCGTAGGTGGCCACGTCCGGAGATTTAATCAGGATGCGCTCCTCGCCATTGTAGGGCTCTTCGCGGCCGCCGCTGAAGAAGAAGGTCACATGGGCGTACTTTTCCGTCTCGGCGATGCGCAACTGGGTCTTGCCCTGATTCTGCAGGTATTCGCCGAAGGTGTTGGTGAGGCTCTCCGGCGGGAAGGCGCAGGCGGCATCGATACTGGCGGCGTATTCGGTGGTCATTACGAAGTCCGCCAGCTTTGGGGTCAGCGCGCGTTTGAAGCCGTCAAAATCCGCCTCGGTAAAGGCGCGGGTGAGCTGGCGGGCGCGGTCCGGGCGGAAGTTCATGAAGATCAGTGCGTCGCCGTCCTGCATCGGTGCCGGTGCGCCGATCAGGGTTGGGGCCACGAATTCGTCATTCTCGTCGCGCGCATAGGCGGCGGCGAGGCCGGCCAGCGCATCGTCCGCCTGATATTTGGCCGCGCCCTGGGTGATCAGGTCGTACACCGGCTGCACGCGATCCCAACGGTTGTCGCGGTCCATGGCGTAGTAGCGCCCGGCAATACTGGCGATACGCGCGGTGCCGAGGGCGTCACACACCTGGGTCAGGCGCGCCAGCGGGGTCTCCGCGCTGCGCGGCGGGGTGTCGCGGCCGTCGGTGAAGGCGTGGATATACACCGCCTTGGCACCACGCTGGGCGGCCAGAGTGGCCATGGCGACAATGTGGTCGTCGTGGCTGTGTACGCCGCCATCGGACAGCAGGCCCATGATGTGCACCGCATTGCCGCTGGCCACGGCTTTGTCTACCGCCGCGGTGTAGGCCGGGTTGGTGAAGAAGTCACCGTCCTTGATCGCCTTGTTGATACGGGTGAAATTCTGATACACCACGCGGCCGGCGCCGAGGGTCATGTGGCCGACTTCGGAGTTGCCCATCTGCCCTTCCGGCAGACCCACTGCCATACCGGAGGTGTGAATCAGGGTTTTCGGGCGGGTGGCCCAGATCTGGTCCCACACCGGGGAATTCGCCGCGGCAATGGCGTTGTGCTCGGTGTGCTCGCTGTGGCCGAAACCGTCCAGAATCAGCAGTACCAAGGGGCGTTTGGACGAAGACTCGGTTGCCATGGGATCAGACTTCCTGTGTTGGGTGTTCGTAATGCGCGTGTAATGGAGGATCGTTCGGCGTCACTGCCGGAAGACGGAACTCTTGTGTGAGTTGTACCGCAGGTGGCGGATTTTAACCTGTTTGTGTGTCTGAGGTCAGTATTTGCGCAACGATCGACGGGAGAAAGCGGGCAAAAAGGTTGATTAAGAAATCGCCATCTTCATGTATACTGCGCCGCTTTCACAGATCGGGCCGCAGGCGCTCCGTTTCCGGACCGCAGGCGCTCACTGCCGGCACTATTGATTTACAATACCCGGCCTAAACGCGACCGACCATTTGGTCAATAGTCGTAGAAAGAACAACAAATCAGATTTTTTGGGGGCGGAGTTGGATTTTTTCGTCTTTATCAGCGAGCAGTGGCTGCTGGTGAGCCTGCTGGTGGCGTTGATATACGCCTTGGCCATTACCGAGCGGATCAAGGCGGGCAAGCCCGCGTCGGCGCACGAGGCCACTCTGCTGATCAACAGCGACGGCGCCAGGGTCATCGATCTGCGCGACCGCGCCGAGTTCACCGCCGGGCATATCGTGGATGCGATCCACATTCCCCACGGTGAGGTCGAGAAACGCATGGGTGAACTGGCACCCTATAAAGAGAAGACGCTGATTCTGGCCGACAAGATGGGCCAGCACGCGGGCCCCGTGGGTCGCCAGTTGAAAAAGGCCGGCTACACCGTACGCCGTCTTGAGGGTGGCATGTCCGAGTGGACAAATCAGAAGCTGCCCGTAGTGAAGGGCTGATCCGCCCACCGTCATAGATTTGAAACGCGAAGAGGTTATCCGGTCGTGAAAGAAGTCGTTATCTACACTACCCGTTTCTGCCCCTTCTGCATCCGCGCCAAGTACCTGCTGGACAACAAGAACGTTTCCTACAAGGAAATTTCTGTCGATGGTAAACCGGAGCTGCGCGCGGAGATGACCGCCAGGGCCGGGCGGCACACGGTGCCGCAAATCTGGGTTGGCGGCCATCATGTGGGCGGTTGCGATGAGTTGATGGCGATCGAGCGCAGTGGCGAGCTGGACAAGCTGCTGGCGTAACGCGCCATTCCGTTTCGGAAATTTACACCCGTGCCTTGAAAGGAGTTTTCGAGGCCCCCATAAGTAAGGCTCATACAGGGAGTCTTCTTTCAGGGAAGGCAGTCAAACACTAATTTGATAACAGGCTTTAACATGGCTGAAGAACTCAACGGCGCCGCGGCGAACGCAGAAGCGCAACAAGTCCAATTCGCAATGCAGCGCATCTATCTGAAAGACCTCTCTTTCGAAACCCCGATGGGTGCCGAGGTTTTCAAAAAGCAGTGGAAACCCCAGGTAAATCAGGAGCTGAACACCAAAACCGCCAAGATCGACGAAGATCTGTACGAGGTGGCACTGACCCTGACCATCACGGTGAAGCTGGAAGAAGAGACCGCTTTCCTGGTGGAAGTTCAGCAGGCTGGCCTGTTCGGTATCAAAGGTTTGGAAGGCGCCCAGCTTGCGCAGGCCCTGAACACCGCCTGCCCGACCATCCTGTTCCCCTATGCCCGTGAAGTGGTGGACAATGTTGTGACCAAGGGCTCCTTCCCGGCCCTGATGCTGCCGCCGATCAACTTCGACGCCCTGTTCGCCGCTGCCATGCAGCAGGCCCAGCAACAGGCCGCCGCGCAGAACGCGGAAAAAACCGACGCTTAAGTCGCGATTTTTCAGAGAAAGGCTCCTTCGGGGGCCTTTTTTGTTTCTGTGGCCCCCACCGTCAAGGGCGAAGGTGCTGATGCCAGGTGCGCGTCCGCGAGACCTGGTAGCTGCACCGCCACAGGCCGATCTACGGAGCACATTCTTATGAACTGGGATCTCCCCCAACCATACATCTACAAGGTCCGCGTGGAGCAGGAGCACGTCGACGGCCTGCACCACGCCAATAACGCAGAATACGTGCGCTGGTGCGAGCGCGCCGCCTGGTCCCACAGTGTGGAACTGGGTCTGGATGTCACTAATTACCAGTCGATGGACCGGGGAATGGCAATCCGTCAGGCCGAGTACGACTATATACTGGCCGCCAGAGAGGGCGACGAACTGCTGATCGGCACCTGGCTCACCATGGTGGACGGCCGGCTGAACATGACCCGGAAATTCCAGGTGTATCGCGCCGCTGATGAGGCGCTGATCCTGCGTGCCACCTGGCAGATGGTGTGCATCGAACTCTCCAGCGGCAAACCCAAACGGATGCCACAGACCTTCAAGGACATCTACTGCCCTGCGGTGGTGACGGAAACGCAGCCGGGGCAATGACACCGCGATAACAACCCGTACAGCCAACCATTGCCAGCGGAGCGCCCGTATGACCGAAGAGATCACCCTCACCCAGAACACCGGCGCCCTCAAGGGCAAAACCATCTTCATTACCGGTGCCAGCCGCGGCATCGGCCGTGCCATCGCGCTGAAATGTGCCGCCGACGGCGCCAACATCGCCATCGCCGCCAAATCCGCCGAGCCACACCCCAAGCTCCCCGGCACCATATACAGTGTTGCCGAGGAAATTGAAGCCGCTGGCGGCAAGGCCCTGCCGATGCAAGTGGACGTGCGCGAGGAAGACCAGGTAGCGGAGGCGCTGAAAAAGACTGCCGATACCTTCGGCGGTATCGACGCGGTGATCAATAACGCCGGTGCCATCAACCTCACCAACGTCGAAAATACTCCGCCCAAGCGTTATGACCTGATGCTGGGCATCAACGCTCGCGCCGTATACCTCACGGCGCACCTCGCCATTCCCTACCTGAAGCAGGCGGAGCGCGGGCACATTCTCAGCCTGTCGCCACCGCTCAATCTCGAACCCCGCTGGTTGGGACCTTTCGCGCCCTATGCACTGTCCAAGTTCGGTATGACCATCCTCAGCATGGGGCTTGCCGAGGAGCTGCGGGACACGAATATCAGCGTCGCCACCCTGTGGCCGCGTACCCTGGTGGCGACCGCGGCGATCGAATTTGCCGTCGGCAGTCGCGAGATGTTCGAGCAGAGCCGCAAACCCATGGTGATGGCGGATGCCGCTTACGAGGTGCTGATCACCCGCAACCAGGGGCTGAACGGTGCCCAGCTGATTGACGAGGAGCTGCTGCACGAACGCGGGGTGGAAGATTTTACGCAATATGCGCACAATCCCGCCAAGGCCGGCCAACTGGCGGTGGATCTGTTCCTCGATCCCTGACTGGTCGCTGGCGCTTCTGAGAGGTATGCGGGGGAAAGTGTGGAAAAGACTGAACTGGATGATTTTCGCGGCGCCATGGGCGCGCTCGGCGACGTAAAGCCGCTGGCGCCCGCGCAGCAGGAAAGCGCCCTCAGGAAAGACATTGCCGACCCCCTAAATCAACGCGCCCGCCGCGAGGCGGCGACTGCGCAGACACACCGTGAACTGAACCCGCTCGGTGGCGAATTTGTCGAGCCGGTAGAGCCTCACGATCCCATCGAATTCAAGCGCGACGGCGTGCAAAACGGCGTCTATCGCAACCTGCGTCTCGGCAAGTACACCGTCGACGCGCGTCTCGACCTCCACCACCACACCGTCGATATGGCCCGCAGTGCCCTGTACCAGTTTGTACGCGACTGTATGGACGCGGATGTACGCTGCGCGCTGATTACCCACGGCAAGGGTGAGGGGCGCAAAACCCCGGCAATGCTGAAAAGCTGCGTCAACGCCTGGCTGCCACAACTGCCGGAAGTGCTCGCGTTCCACAGCGCGCAGAAACAGCACGGCGGTCTGGGCGCCACCTATATCCTGCTGCGCAAGAGCGAGCGTAAACGCCAGCAGAATCTCGAACAGCACCAGCGGCGAACCCGCCCCTGAAGCGATCTTTTCGGTAACCTGTAAAAAATTTACCGGGAAACGGGAAAAATTCCTGTTTCGTAATCAGTTTGTCACGTCTGACAACTACGCTGATCCCACAACGAAATTCTGCTTGTCCGGTTGATTCATCGCACAGCCGTTTAAGTTTTCGTTGTTCTTCTCTCTTTGCATCACACCAATGTTATTGGTGATTTTATGCTTCCGAGCTTGGAGGCTCCTCCGATTGGAGGACTGGTATCGACATTCGCGTTGCGAATGAAGACCCTTCTTGAATGGTTCAGGCGGCCCCAGTGGCCGCCTTTTTTATGAGACTACCGCCAAAAAATTGGACTCAGGGGGTCGCTTGTTCGCCTACCTGCCTGAATTCCAGGCGGGTGCCGTCACTGCCTTCGAGGATCAGGGTGTCGCCGCGGGTACGGGCTTGGGAGATACGGGGCATGGCCAGCAGGAAATCCTTTTCCAGCTCGCCGCTGTCGCGACGGCCGACCATGCGTGAGATTTTTGGCGGTTTGAGCCAGTGCACGTCACCACCGTCCCGCAGTTCAAATTTGCCGAGATAGGGGTTGGAGCCGGCGTTGCCGCGTACAAATCCCAGTTTGTCGCAGGTGAAATAGGGGCGGTCGCGCCACATTTTCTGCCAGAACATACGCGGTTTGTGCTCGCGCCCATCCACCGTGAGGCTGTCCAGAATCCACTCCCGTTCGCACACACTCATTAAGCCGGTTTCGGTCGCGGCCGCCGGTGGGCCGCTGTTTCCCGCGCAACCGGTAAACGTCAGAGACATTGCGAGCAGGCTCGCGGTCAGGTGCTGAGAGCGAATCGGGAAGCGCGGGAACTGAAACAGGGGAAGCATGATTCCATCCGGTGGCCGTTTGCGCCATTTAACACCAATTGGCCCCCGGCGTCTGTGACCCAACCGTTCTCAATAGTGGCTGGGAATGTCAGTGCAAATGGGGAGGGGGCTTTTACAGCCCCGCTTTGATGTACTCGAGATAGATATCGCCGGAGACGTCCCGCAGGATGAGGCGTCCGCCACCGCTTTTCACAAAGGCCTGGCGGGTGCCAGACAGCGCCCGCAGATACTGGTTTTCCTGATCCATCAGTTGTGGTGGGCCGGCCATCTTGGTGGAGGCAAAGCTGGCGGTATCCCACAGCAGACCGCCGTTGGCGGTAATCTGCAGGGAGCCGCGGTAGGTGTTGAGTCCGCTCTTGCCCATGGCCTCGCCACCGGCATTACACAGGAAGGTGAACTCCCGCGGCTGGTCGACGGGCACCGCCTGGCCGTTGATGCGCAGCAACCGCAGCTCCCATTTGTCACCACACACACTGCTCATGGTGCCCGGGGTCTGGCTGGGACCAGAATCCTTGTCACCCATATTCATACAGCCCGCGATGACGATGGCGAGGCCGAGAAACCACACCGGAACCACTTTGCTCATGCCTTTCCCCTTTCCCTGGTGTTGGCCGATCTCTGACAGATAGATCAAGCTTAGTCAGTTCGCCAGCGGGTGAGAGGATTGGTGCGCCAACCGGACGCGGAAGCGGTCGCCTATACCGGAATTTTTCCGCGCCGCGCCGCGAGGCGTGGGCACCGCTGTCGTGAAGGAAACGACCTAATCGGACTGGCGCACACAGCGCACCACGGTTTTAGAGTCCAGCTCCTGCTCGAAGCAGCGGAAACGGGTGCCGTTGACGTTCAGGGTTCGCGGCGCCTCGCGACTGCCGCTGCGGGGCCGGCGATCGGAGGATCTCACCGAGAGGTGCGCCGGATTCATATGGGGGGGGACGGCGCTGCTGAAAGCGCGGTCTGCGTGACTTTCCATAGGCGCGGTTGATGTACAACCGGCAACAGTTCCTGTCGCGATCGCCGCAGCCAGCAGAATACTACTCAATTTCTGCACGCTGATACCTCGATGGCTGGTTCGAGAAGCGGCGTCACTGCCGCTCCTTTTTTCAGGTTAGAAGAGGCTTCCGCCAAAGTGTGAAAATCGGCGCCATTTTGTTTAAGTCCGCGCCCGAATGGTGTTTGCTGCGACAGCGACTGTTGGTAGAGAAGGCGAAACAAAAAAAGGGGCCCATGGGGCCCCAGTAGAAGTGCAATGCAAATCTCAAAGGAAGGAGACGCGACTCAGAAGTTGTAGCTGCCGGTGAGGGCGATGGTGCGCGGGGCGCCGTAGAAGGCTGTGTCGAATGCACCACCGAAGACGTAACCCGCGATACGGTACTCTTCATCCGTCAGGTTTTTGCCCTGTAAACCCAGATTCCAGTTGCCATCGGCACTGTAATAAGTCGCGGTCAGGTCAACCAGTGTGTAGCCTTCCTGGTCGAGAGCGCTGGGGTACTCGAAAATCTGCGTGTCGGACCGGTAGGAAGCGGATGGCACGATGACCATCTCGCCGCCGGCCATTGGCAGGGACCAGTTCAGTTGCACCATCGCGGTGGTATCCGGGGTGTTCTGCATATCGCGGGTGTCGGCGATATTGGTGGACCCGGACATATATTCGATGAATTCTGCATCGACCCATCCAAGATTCGCATTTGCGGACAGGTTATCGGTCAATGCCAGGGACGCTTCGAGCTCAATCCCCTGAATGCGGGACTTGCCGGCGTTGAGTACATCGCCAACAGTGGTGTTGTCAGGCAGCAGGCGCTGGGTGGTCAGCTGCATGTCGGTGTAGTCCGCGCGGAACAGGGCACCATTCAACCGCAGGCGGTTGGAAAGCATGTCCAGCTTCCAGCCGAATTCGACGGTATCGACGGTTTCGGGAGCGTAGCCGTTTCTCGTGTTGGGGTTGGCCGTCTCGACACCTCGCATATCGAAGCCGCCGGATTTGAATCCGGTGCTGTAGCTGGCGTACAACATGACATCGTTATTGACCTGGTAATCGACACCTACACGCGGAGTGAACTCGCCCCAGGAGTCACTGTTGGTGTAATCGGTACGAAGTGTATTCAACACCGATTCGGGGGTGTCGCTGTAATACTTGTCGTGAGAAAAATCGCTGCCTTGCCCAATCAGGGTGGCGTTGTACACGTCGGCTTCTTTGTCGTCCCGGGTGTAGCGGCCACCGAGGTTCAGATTCCACTGGTCCGCAAACTGCCAGTTGTAGTGTGCATAGGCGGAGAGGCTCTGGGTATCTACGCTGCCGTTCACGGCGGTAGTGCCTCCGCCAATAACGGCATCGTATGCGCCGGCGGCGGTGCCGTCGTAGTAGTAGATACCACTGACAAGATCTGCGTTTTCACCTTGCCAGATCAGTTGGACTTCCTGGCTAAGCTGCTCGTCGTCGTAGATGGCGGGAACATCGAAGCTCGCGGTGCTGACGCTGTCAAAATCGATGACGGTTTCGGTTTTACCTTCACGGCTGGCAGTAACCGATTTCACCGTGATGCTGTCGGACAATTCCCACTCCGCGGTAAATGACATACCACTGGTTTCAACCAGATTGTCGGACGGAAGGTTGGACTCGGTATCGTAAACATTGTCCAACACTGGCTCACCATTGGCGCCAATACCCAGTCGATGTCCATGCCTGGAGGCGGACTTGTCGGTGGTCTTGTCTGCGGCCAGACGGAAGAACAGGCTGTCAGTCGGGGAGTATTCGAGGCTCACCCGAGCGGCCAGAATGTCTTTGTTGTACTGATCCTCACCGGTACGGATATTTTCTCCGAATCCGTCGCGGTTGAAGCTCGCTACTGCGGCGCCAATGTTCAGGTTTTCAGTGAGTCCGGTAGAGGCCTTGAGTTTCAGGTCGCGCTGGTTGTAGCTGCCGAGTGCTGAACCGATGGAAATCTCGGTATCCCCTGTCATTTTCTGGGTTACATATTTTACGGCACCGCCAATGGTGTTCTTTCCGTACAGGGTGCCTTGGGGACCGCGCAGTACTTCAATGCGCTCCACATCAAACACATCCATGACCGCACCCTGGGGGCGAGCCACGTAGACATCGTCGATATAAATACCGACACCGGGCTCGTAACCCCACAGCGGATCCTGCTGGCCGATACCGCGGATAAAGGCGGTGAGGGTGGAGTTTGTACCGCGGCTCACCTGCAGTGTGGTGTTTGGGGACATTTTCTGGATTTCAGTCATGTCGGTGATACCGTTTTCGATCAGCTGTGTTTCGCTGATCGCGGACACAGCAATCGGTACTTCCTGCAGCGACTGCTCGCGCTTCTGCGCGGTGACGGTAACCTCTTCCAGGGCGGCTTCCGCATAGGAAAAGCTGGCACCGCAGGCGAGCATGACGCCCACGGCGAGGGGATTGAACTTGATTGTTTTGCGCATGGCTCTCTCCGATCACCAGATTATGGTTTTTATGTAAGTTTCGGATCTGCACTGTATCGGTTGACCGGGGTCTTGCCTGCTAGACCAAGGTATGACGTACGGGCGCCACCGCAAGCAGGACAAAAAACACCCGATGGGTTAGGCTTTCAATCATAAACAGAATAACGAATGAGGCGCCAATTGTTCAGCCTTACCCTGCTGGCCGTCGTGGGCCTGACCTATCTGCTCTTGCTGTTCGCCATCGCCTTCTGGGGCGACCGGCTGCCGGCGGCCCGACTTCGCCCGGTCAAACCCCTGTTGCTGGCGCTCGCCGGTACCTATACCAGTGCCTGGATGTTCTTCGGGGTCCCCGCGCAGGCGGTGACGGAGGGCTGGCTGCTGCCGCCGACGTTTGTCGGCGCCTGTCTGATGCTTGTTTTTGGTGCACCGCTGCTGATGCGCTTTGTCCGCCTGTCCAAACAGCAGGGCTCCACCTCCATTGCGGACTTTATCAGTGCCCAGTACGGCGGCTCCCAGTGGCTGGCGGCGGCGGTGGCGCTACTGGCGGTGGTGGCCATCGTGCCCTATCTGTCCCTGCAGCTGCGCGCGGTGGCAGACAGTTTCCTGCTGCTGGCCGGCGGTGCCGAGCACCGCGAACTCAGTGCCTCGGTGGTGACCGCGGTCGTGGGGGCGACCCTCGGGCTGTTCGCGCTGTTGTTCGGCACCCGTCATATCGACAGCAGCGTGCACAGGAACGGCATGCTGCTGGCGGTGGCGTTTGAGGCGCTGGTGAAGATCGGCGCACTGGTGGCCGTGGCCTGGTTTGTTCTTGATTCCGCCTTCGACGGCACCGCGGATCTGGCGCGTACCGCGCTCGCGAGCGAGCGGGTGGCGGCCATCAGTGACGCCCGCCCGGCGGATACCGGTTATTTCGCGGTGGTAGTGCTGGGTATGGCGGCGATTTTCTGCCTGCCGCGGCAGTTCCATATCCTGATGATCGAGAGCGATGGCGAGCGCGACATCGGCCCGGTGCGCAAGCTCATTCCGCTGTACCTGGCGCTGGTGTCGGCGGCGGTGCTGGTGGTGGGGTACGGCGGGCTGCTGTGGCTACCCGACAGCTACGCCAATGCGGAGCGCTTCGTGCTCGGTATACCGCTGGAAAGCGCTACCCCGTGGCTCGCGCTGCTGGCGTTTATCGGCGGTCTCTCTGCCGGTTCCAGCATGGTGATTATCGCCACCATTGCCCTGTCCACCATGATCGCCAACACCATGGTGGTGCCCTGGTGGCTGAAGCGCTTGCAACAGCGCCCGGCGGGCGTGGCGCTCGGCAGCGACCTGCGCCGGGTGCGGCGGGTGATCATCGGCCTGTTGATGCTGGCGGCATTCGGTGTGAGCGAGCTGATCGGCTCGGGTGTCAGCCTCGGCACCTTCGGTCTGCTGTCGCTGGCACTGGTGGCACAGCTGGCACCGGCCATGGTTGCCGCTGTGACCTGGCCGGCCCGCTGGCCGCGGCTGCGCGCCGCCGGCGTGATTGGCGGATTGCTGATCGGCTCCCTGGTGTGGGCACTTTCCGCGCTGCCCGCGGCGCTTGGGCAGGAAGATCTGATCGCCGCTGCGCTGGGGCTCGAGTGGAATGCGCTGACGACCTGTAGCCTGTTCGGTCTTGGCCTGAACAGTGCGGCGCTGGTTGTGGTTTCGCTCCTGCAGGGGCGCTGGCAGCCCGGGGTCGCGCCGGTGGAATCCGCGCCGGTGGACAAGGCGCGGCTGCGCCAACTGCTGGCCCGTTTCGTGGGGGAAGACGCGGCAGACCGCACGCTGATCGAAGGCGCCAAGGGTAAACCCGCAACCACCGATTACCGCGAAACCGTGGAAAAAATCCTCGCCGGTATCGTCGGCAGTACCAGCGCCCAGCGCCTGGTGCGCCAGTTGAGCGAGCCTGAGGTCGCTGCGCAGCAACTGGAGCAGGCCTCCGATATCTATCAGTTCGGCCGCGGCCTGCTGCAGAGCAGCATCGACAATATCGACCAGGGGATCTCGGTGGTAGATGCCAATCTCAACCTGGTCGCCTGGAACCGTCGTTACCTGGAGCTGTTCCACTACCCGGAAGAAATGATCTACGTGGGGCGCCCGGTGGCGGAACTGGTGCGCTATAACGCCAGCCGTGGCGAGTGCGGCCCAGGGGAGGTTGAGGACCATGTGCAAAAGCGGGTGGAGCACCTGCGCAACGGTACCGCCTACCGGGTGCAACGAAACCGCACCGACGGCACCGTATTGGAAATCCGCGGCAACCCGCTGCCCGGTGGTGGCTTCGTCACCACGTATACCGATGTGTCCGACTACCAGCGGGCGCTCGCGGAACTCACCGAAATCCGCAACTCGCTGGAGCAGAAGGTGGTGCATCGCACCGCCGAGCTGGAATCCGTCAACGATGAGCTTCAGGGGCTGAATCAGGAACTGCAGGCGGCCAGCGCCGGCAAGACCCGCTTCCTCGCCGCCGCCAGTCACGACCTGGTGCAGCCGCTGAACGCCAGCCGTCTTTTCATCGATGCGCTGGCCGCGCACCCGCTGGAGGACAAAAGCCGTCAGCTGCTGACCCGCGCCGACCGCGCGCTGGCATCTGCGGAACAGCTGATCACCGACATGCTGCAGATCGCGCGTATGGATGCGGGGGATATCCGTCCCAGTTTCACCGCGGTGTCACTCGACAGCATTCTCGATGACGCCGTGGCTCAGGCGCGCCTCGCCGCCGGCAGCCGCGGCATCCGCCTGCGCTACCGCCGCAGCTGCCTGTGGGTGCACAGCGATGAAAAAATGCTGCGCAGGGTGATACAGAATCTGCTGGACAATGCGGTCAAATACACAACCCTCGGTGGCGTGCTGGTGGCCGCACGCAAGCGTGGAGCGGACATTTCCCTCGAAGTATGGGATACCGGTGAGGGCATCGCGCGCGAGCAGCAGCAGGCCATCTTCCGCGAGTTCTGCCGTCTCACACCGCCGTCATCCCATAATGCCGACAACAGCGCCCGCCAGCACGGCTATGGCCTCGGCCTCGCCACCGTGGAGCGTCTCTGCCGGCTGCTCAACAGCCCTATCAGCCTTTCCTCTGTGCCCGGGCGCGGCAGTGTGTTCCGTGTGCGTCTGGCGCGCGCCAGCGCCCGTGTGGAGCCCCGCCTGCCGTTGAGTGCAGTTTCCGGGCGCGGTGCGAAGCTGGATCTGCAGGTGCTGTGCGTGGACAACGAACCCTCGATCCTCGAAGCCATGGCCGCTCTGCTCGAAGGCTGGGGCTGCACCGTGCACAGCGCGCGCAACCGCGCGGAGGCGCTGGCTGCCGCGGAGCCCGATCTGCTGCTGATGGACTTCCACCTCGACGACGGCGACAACGGCATCGATCTGGCGGCCGAGCTGCTGTCCCACTGGGACGGGGGGCGCGGTTATCGCGTGCCCTGTGTGATCATTTCCGCGGAAAACACCAATACGGTGAAGAATCGGGCGCACAACGCCGGCTGGCAGTTTCTGCAGAAGCCTCTGCGCCCTGCGGCGCTGCGCGCGCTACTGCAGCAGCGGCAGAAGACCCTTGCGGCGGTCGTTGCGACCAAGGTCGTATAGGCAAGCGGCGGCAACCGACGCAGTCTGGCAAATGGCAATTTCTAGAATAAAAAGTGGTATCCCGCAATGAAAAAATACCTGTTGGAAATCCTGATGTTCGGCGCCTACGCGCTGTTCGCCGCGAGCTGGGTTTCGGGGGCGATTCTCACCCCGGCGATCCAGTCGTCCTTTGGTGAAGAGGGTTTTGCGAGTGCCACCTGGGGCAGCAACGTCATCACCCTCGCCAAGATCGTCGGTAACCTCGCCGCCGCGGCCCTGCTGATGCGACTCGGCGCCAAGCGCGCTTTTGCCATAGCCATTGTGCTGATTGCCGCTGGCGGCCTCGGCGCACTCGCGGGCAGTTACGGCGGCTGGTTGCTGTCGCGCCTGGCGTTGGGGCTCGGTGGCGCGTTGGCGATTGTGTATTTCGCACCGGTGGTACTGCACTACTTCTCGGCCAGTGAACGCCCACTGATCAACGGCATCAACGCCGCTGCCTTCAACACCGGCAACCTGCTTGCGCTGCTCACCACGACGACGCTGCTCAGCTGGCTCGGCAGCTGGCAGTCGGTCATGGTGCTGTATGGCGTGATGGTGCTGGCGCTGGGGGTGTTGTGGTGGATGACTGCCGAAAACTTCCCGCTGTCTGGCGGCGGCGACAAGCCGGAGGAGAACTACGGATTCGGGCAGGGCGTGAAGGAAAGCGTCAACTGGTGGCTGCCGCTCGCCTACTGTGGGGTGCTGTTCTGCTACATCGCGGTGTTTGCGCTGTTCCCACTGATCGACGGTTTCGCAGTGGCGAGCCATCACCTTTCCGCGGTCATGATTGCCGCCGGTATGCTGGGCACCATCGCGGGCATCATGGTTACCAGGCGCTATGCACTGCGCCTGCCGGTGCTGCGCTTTGGTGGCCTTGCACTGGTGGTTTTCGCGGCACTGATGGTCACCAGTCGCGACCCGGTCATCGCCTACACCGCCGCCGCACTCGCCGGCTTCTGCATGTTCCTGCCGATGACGGCGCTGGTAACGCTGCCGCAGGAATTGCCCGGTATGACCCCGGCGAAAATCACCGTTACCTTCGCCATGTTCTGGTCCATTTCCTACGGAGTGGAAACGGCCTTGATGTACGGTGCCGGTGTGCTGGCGGATATTACCGGTGAGCCGGCGACGGCGGCATATTTTGCCGTGGCCTGCTCCGCCTCGCTGTTTGTGTTTTCATTTTTACTGCCGGAAAGCGGTAAAAAACCTGAGACGGAAAACCTGGAGGCTGACAATGCAACCGCGTGATTCGGCACTTAATCCCAAGCTTGCAGAATGGCTGGTGGCGGTAAACGCACAGGTCGCGAAACTGAAGGCGGCGGGCTTTGAGGCGACGCCGACAAATGCGCGGGAAAGCCTGGCCAATCTCACGCGCAACTTCGTCGACCCCGGCCCGGAAATGGCGGTGTCGGATACGCTGGTGACCGGTGGCGAGTACTCAGTGCCTGTGCGTGTTTACCAGCCTGAAGATGCCGTCGATGGAGCAATGATCATCTACTGCCACGGCGGTGGCCATATGGCTGGCAGTGTGACGGTTTACGATCCGATCTGTCGTCGCGTCGCCGCCGCCTGCAAGCGCTCGGTAATCTCCGTGGAATATCGCCGTGCTCCGGAAAACCCCTACCCTGCGGCATTGAATGATCTGATCAGTGTGGTGCGAAATCTGGGTGTTGCGCTGGATCGTAAAGACATTCGACATAACGGCCGCTGGATTCTGATGGGTGATTCCGGTGGTGGTGCACTCTGTGCCTCCGCTTCGCGTTTGTTACAACACCAGCCGCACCGGATTGACGCGCAGGTGCTGATTTACCCGAGTCTCGACTACACCATGCAGACGCCTTCCATTGAAGAAAATGGACGGGGTTATTTGCTGGAGAAAGAAAAAATTCTCTGGTACTTCGAGAACTATTTCCGCAACGCTGAGAATCCTTATCTGGCGTCACCGCTGCATGGAGAGTTCACGGGAAATATGCCGGCAACGCTGGTAGTTACTGCGGGGTTTTGCCCTTTGCGGGATGAAGGGTTGGAGTATATTCGCAAGATGCGTGATGGTGGCGCCAAAGCGGAGCATCTGCACTTTGCCGACATGATTCATGCGTTTCTGAATATCGAGAGCCTGGTGCCGGAGGCTTGTGGACGGGTTTATCGCCATGTTGCTGAGTACTTGCGGGGCGTTTGAGTTTTTTGCTTGCTGCTCCGTTGTTGGTTTGGAGGTCCGGCGATGCTCTGTTTTGACATGGGTGGCGGCCAGGCACCGGGTATCCGCTTTTGAAACCGCTGTGAATACATCCCTGTACGCTGCGTCGGCAACATCCCTGTTGCCGACGCTTTCAAAAGCGGATCCCCGCTACCTGCCCTTCAAGTCGAAGCGGTTTGCTTCGTAAGTCAATGGAGCGCTGATTGAAGATTGCTTACGAAGCGCGGAACTTAAATGTGAAGGTGGAGTGCCGGGTACGGGTTTTCAGGAGCGTCGCAAACAGGATGTTTGCGCCGCAGCGCCCAGGGATGGGTTGAAGGGGGGCGCCTAGCTCGGTCCTGAAAACCCGTACCCGGTAATCCTCCGCTACAGAAGCCAGAACAGCGCTCAAACCAAAGGCTACGAAGCGCAAAACCAGACTAGATCTGAATCAGAGCCTGAGCTTCGCGAATCAACTGCTTCCGATCCCGCAACTCAAGCTTGCGCAGAATCGCCGTGACGTGGCTCTTCACCGTGGGTTCGGTAATGTCGAGATCAAACGCAATCTGCTTGTTCAGCATTCCCTGCGCAATCATCTGAAAAATCTTCAACTGCTGCGGAGTGAGTTGATTCAGTTTCTCGGCCAGTAAAGATTCCGATTCGGCCTGTAACGCCTCCTCACTGAACCATTGGTCTCCCGCCAGTACACACTCGATACACTGCAGAATTTCGTCCGGTCGTGCTGTTTTGGAGAGAAAACCGCTGGCCCCAAGCCCCGCCGCCTGTTGTATCACCGAGTGTCGGTCACTACCGGAAACCACCACAACCGGCACCGCCGGAAAATCATTGCGGATACGCGCAAGGCCGCTGAAACCCTCACTGCCCGGCATATTCAGATCCAGCAAAAGCAAATCAACTTCAGACTGGGAAAGCCGTTGCAGCGTCGAATCCAGATCCTCGCTTTGCAACAGATCAGAATTGGGGAAATGGCTGGAAAGTGTTGTCGCCAGCGCATCGCGATAGAGCGGATGATCGTCGGCAATCAGCAACTGATAATTCACGGCAGCACCCTGGAGAATGAAAGAAGCGGGTGCAAAGGATACTACTGTGCGCTCCATCCACCGTCCACCGGCAGGGCCGCACCGGTAATGGTGCCGGCGAAGTTGCCACACAGATACAGTGCCAGCTCGGCGATCGCCTCCGGGCTCGTCGCTTTTGCCATCGGTTGCTTGGCGCCGACAAGTTCTGCACGCGCGGTCTCCATATCCACCTGTTGCTCGCGAGCGATGGCCTCAATCTGTGGCTGGATCAGGGGTGTTTCCACCCAGCCGGGGCAGATCGCATTGGCGGTGATATTGCAGTCCGCATTCTCCAGTGCCAGCACCTTGGTGAGCCCAACCAGACCGTGTTTGGCGGCGCAGTAGGCCGCCTTGTGTTCCGAGGCTACCAGGCCGTGCACAGATGCGATATTGATGATACGCCCCCAGTTCGCGGCACGCATGGCCGGCAGCAGGTCGCGAGCGAGAAAGAAGCCGGCGCTCAGGTTGATGGCCAGTATCTGCTGCCATTTCTCCGCGGGGAAATCGTGGGCGGGTGCGGTGAACTGGATGCCGGCATTGTTGATGAGCACTGAAGGGTTGCCGATGGCCTCGCGGGTATCCTCGACCAACTGTGCACAGCCGGACTCGCTGGAAATGTCCGCAGCACTGAAGCCGGTGCGACCTGTGTAGTCCGCGAAATCAGCCAGCAGCGCCCGTCCGGTATCGGCGTCGGCGAGCCCGTGCAGCATGATGTGGTGGCCAGCGCGCGCAAAGCAGTGGGCAATGGCGAGGCCGATCCCACTGGTGGAGCCAGTGATAAGAACAGTGTGTGGCTGACTGGGTTGCACGACAAACTCCCGCATGCTTATTCATTCTTTGCGGAAATCCTAGCAGTGGCTGGAGTTGCCGGTCTGTATGACCAAGGTATGAGTATGCAATGAAAGAAGCCGCCCGCAGGCGGCTTTCTGGTGTTCGCGTCAACCGCGGTGACGGTTAGCGGCGGCGTCCACCGGCGCGATGTACGGGGCGACCCGCGCCACCTGGGCGATGGCCAGGATATCCCGGGCGGTGGGAGGCATGCGGCGGACGGTAGCCGGGGCGGTGCCCTGGACCATAACCGGGACGGTATCCCGGGCGGTTGTAATAGTGACGCCCGTGGTAACGATAGTAGCCGCCGCGGTAGTAGCGGGGATAGTACCCATACCGGTAATACCGTGGCGAAGAGTAGTAGAAGGAAACATTACCGGATGGGTACACATAGGGTGTGGTGTAGGGATAGCTGGAGTAACCGACGCTGCCGGAGCTGTAATAACCATCGGATACGCAGGCACCGAGGGTAAGTGAGCCAAACACAGTTGCGGCCAGCAGGCCCTTTTTGACGATTCTGTTCATGCGAGACCTCCGCGGACAGAAAGCCGATGCATCAAAGTGTGCAATGCACTGTTACATCGGAATTTGATGTGTGATGAAAAGTACGTTTCAGCGTGGCTGGTTGATACGTGATGGAGGGGTGTCCATGCGGTAGTTGCCACCGCGCATGTAGTAGTTGGGGTGTCGCACGTTGTGACAGCGACCGTTTTGATGGCAGTGGTAGTAGCGGCCCTGGACACTGTAGTAACCCGGTCGTTTGTCCGGGTTGGTGGCCGTTGTGGTGCCGGTCATGTCTTCCATACTGGTGCAACCGGACAGCGTCAATAACGTCGCAGCCCCCAGAGCACCTGCTAATCCTGCGAATGAACGCGTCATGAAAACCTCCACGCCGAATGGCGGGTGTACCTTTTCAACTTTCTTAAATTTTCGATTTGATGACCTGGAATAACCCGCTGGCAACAAACCGAAACCCAAGTGGAAGTTATTTAAGGGTCGCGAAACCGCGATCACGAAGATTTTCGACGAATATCAACAACCAAAAAGTAATTAAGACGAGGCGCGTTAGGCGGAAACCAACTGTTGCAGCTGATTATCCAGAAGCTGTTGCAGTTTCGGGTTGAGGCCGGTGACCTCGGCACCCCAGCTGGTGGTGTGGCACTGGATGCGATTTTCCAGCGAGTCATCTTCCTGCAACTGCGGGTGCAGGGTGAGTCCGCGGGGCTGGCTCAGCAGCTGTTCGCCATTCAGGTCGAACTGATCCGTTCTTGTGGGCAGCACCGCCAGTGCCAGCTGCAAACCGGTGGCGCGGCTGGCCTGCTGCAGGCCGCGCAGCAGCAGGCCGGCACACACTGCGCGGAAGGCGGCGTCGTCGCCCGCAAAGCCGAGGCCGACGAAGGGGCCGGCACTTGGCAGCGGGCGGGCGTCATAGATGCGGGTGAGGAGTTGCAGGCGCTGTTCGAGCTCAGACTGCAGATTGTCCAGCGCATTGCGCGACAGCTGATTGCCGAGCTGGGCCCAGTTCAGTGGACGCAGGTACAGGCCTGCGGTCACTTCCGGTGGCGGTTTGGGCTGGGCTTTCGGTACCAGTAAAGGTTTGCGCTTCTGCGGGCTTGCGGATTGCAGCTGAGTGACGGCCAGTGCGCAGGCGGCGCTGAATGGCAGCGCGAAGATCAGGCACAACAGCAGACTCGCCCAGGGATAGCCGGCGGATGCGCCGGGCTGGATGTTCAGGGCCACACTGCCGGCGAGGCTGTCGTGCAGCACCACGGGCTCGGTGATCATCTCACCGCGGTCGCGCTCGCCCGCCTGTGCCAGCGGGCTCGAATCCACATCCTGAATCGTCACGCCGCGCACCGATGGCAGTGCCAGCGCCTGCTGCGCCAGCAGTTGCAGGCTGATGCGGTCGCCGGCGACGATCTGCTCCAGGCTCTGGCTCGCCAGCAGCTTGGCCGCGGCGGTGGCGCTGGCGCGGTCGCGCTGGGTGGCGGCGGCTTTCTGCTGGCCCCAGGCGTGACCGAGGGTGGCAAGGCAGAAACCGGCGAGGGTGAGCCAGATGGCGGCGGCCAGCAGCTGGCGCTGCTGGTTGCGGTTGAGGCCGGCGAACCACTGGGGCAGGCCGGTGGCGAATTCGGACAGACTGGCGAGGAGTTTTTTCATCTTGTTATCGACCGCGATCAGTACAGGAGGGGATTTTAGCGCATTCGCCCGCGGATTCTTCAGCGAAAAAAGGCGCCGGGCTATAATGCGCGGCCAATTGCTCCGCTGGTGCCCTCTCGGCTCCAGTGGCCCGCCACGCTGAACCCAGCAAGAATCACTCCAAGAGTCCGACATGGAAGCAACTACTCACACCCCGCTCTTTTCCTCGCTCGCCGCGCTGTGCCAGCAGACGTTTTCCCTGCCTGTGGCCGGTGTCGATCCGGCAGCGGTCACCGCGCCCTGGTGCCTGACTCTGCTGACGGCGGAGGTTGACGCCGTGCAGCTGGAAAAGCTCGCGGAATTCCTGCGCGAATGCCGCTGGAATATCGCGGCGGTGGATATCCTCGCCGCGCGCCCGGGATGCAGTGTGGTGCGGCTGCAACTGGAGGGCGATATCGCCTTCAACGAGGCGCGCCTGGCACTGCTGGAACTGGGGCAGGAACTCGGCCTGGAACTGGTGTTGCAGGCGGGCCACACCCAGCGCGCGCCGAAACTCGCGTGTTTCGATATGGACTCCACCCTGATTCAGGCGGAAGTCATCGATGAACTGGCCAAGATCGCCGGTGTTGGCGACCAGGTGGCGGAGATCACTCTTTCTGCCATGCGCGGTGAGCTGGATTTCCAGCAGAGCTTCCGCAAGCGCATGAGCCTGCTGAAAGGGTTTACCGAGGCCAGTCTCGCGGAAATCGCCCCGCGCATTCCGCTGATGCCGGGCGCGCAGCGCCTGCTTCAGGCGCTGCGCGCGCTCGGCTGCAAGACCGCGATCCTCTCCGGTGGCTTTACCTACTTCGCCCACTACCTGCGCGACAATCACCTGGCGGTGGACTTCGTACACGCCAACCAGCTGGAATTTGACGGCGGCGCCCTTACCGGCGGCGTGATCGACCCGATCGTGGACGGCGCGCGCAAGGCGCAGCTGTTGCAGGAAATCGCATCTGACCTGGGGCTGTCGCTGGATCAGGTGATCGCCGTGGGCGATGGCGCCAACGACCTGCCGATGCTGGCGCTAGGTGCGCTGGGTATTGCCTTCCACGCCAAACCGAAAGTGCGCGCGGAAGCGCCACAGGCCATCGACGGTTTCGGGCTGGACGCGGCGCTGTATCTGTTTGGCCTGAACGACCGCCAGATCAATGCACTGCTCGGCGAATCGGCCGGGTAATCTTCAGTAGGGATGGGCGAGGGCCAGAATCGGGGTTATGTCGCTAAAGTCGTTGCCGATACTGGCGAAGGGAATACTCGGTTTGCGCTCCCGATCGCTGTCGCGATAGCAGACATCCCGGTCACAGGCGACGGCGGCCAGTGCCATGAGTATTACCAGTGCCGTGACGATGAGCTTGCGCATGGGATTCCCTGTGTGCGAGTGGCAGTGTCTTCCAGATTGGTGCCAATTAGACGATCCGCAGCGCGAAATAGTTGCGGCCGGGCGCACGAGATTAAGAGAAAAGCGCCGGACTTGATAGTCCGGCGCAGAAAGGTCCGCCACTTACTCCGGCTTCAGTCCTGCTTTGCCATGGGATGCCTGGATTCCATCTCCGCCACCTCGCGCGCAACCTGCCCCGGCGAACCGGTGCGGCGCGCCAGCACGTCATAGGCCACCGGCACGATGTAGACCGTGAACAGGGTTGCCGCCAGCACTCCGAACAGCACCACGGTGCCGATCACCGCGCGGGTTTCCGAGCCGGCGCCGGAAGACAGCAACAGCGGCAGCGAGCCCGCGGCGGTGGTGATACCGGTCATCAGGATCGGCCGCAGGCGGATCTCCGCGGCCTGGCGCAGGGCCTGGCCGAATTCCACACCGCGATCCCGTAGCTGATTGGCAAATTCGACAATCAGAATGCCATTCTTGGCCGCCAGCCCCACCAGCATGATCAGCCCCACCTGGCTGTAGATATTCAGCGATTGGTTGGTCAGCAGCAGCCCCGCCAGCGCACCGGCCATCGCCAGCGGCACCGTGAACATGATCACCAGCGGGTGCACAAAGCTCTCGAACTGCGCGGCGAGCACCAGGAACACCACCAGTGCGCCGAGCAGAATGGCGAACAGGATGGTGTTGCCGGAGTCGTGGAAACTTTTCGACTGGCCCTTGTAGTCGATCACCGGTGTGCCGTCGAGGTTTTCGTCCACCAGCTGGTTCAGGTATTCCAGCGCCTCCCCCAGCACCAGTCCGTCTGCCAGGTTGGCATCGAGGGTAATGGAGCGCACCCGGTTGTAGCGCTGCAGTTGCGGTGAATCCGCGTACTCGCTGACGTCCACCAGACTCTGCAATGGAATCAGGGCGCCGTTGGTGGAGGAGCGCACATAGACGTTTTCCAGGCTGTCCGGGGTGCGCTGCAGGTCGCGCTCCCCCTCCAGAATCACATCGTACTCCTCGCCGTTGTTGATAAACGTGGTGGCGCGCAGGGAGCCGAACATGGTCTGCAGGGTGGTGCCCACATCGCTGACCTGCACGCCGAGATCGGCGGCGCGTTCGTAATCCACATTGATACGCAGCTGTGGCTGGGTTTCCTTGTAATCCCAGTCGACGCCGAGCAGGCCCGGGTTGGATGTCTCCAGGGCGCGATTGAGCTGGTCGCGCCATTGCGTCAGTTGTTCGTAACTGCTGCCGCCCAGCACAAACTGCACCGGTTTGCCGAGACCGCCACCAAACCCCTGGCGCATTACCGGGAAGGCGCGCACGCCGGAGAGGTCGCTCACCGCCTCGCGCACCTGATTCATCAGCTCAAACCCGGACGGGCGCTCGCCCCAGGGCGCCAGAGTGAAGATCACCATGCCGGTGTTGAAGGTGGCGGAGGTGCCGAAAGAGCGCGGTGAGCGCACCAGCAGGCGGTTGACGTAACCCTTTTCCACCAGCGGCATCATGCGCGCTTCGATGGTGTCCATATATTCCTGCATGTACTGGTAGCTGGCGCCCTCGGGGCCGTTGACCAGCAGGAAGAAGGAGCCGCGGTCTTCCCGCGGCGCATACTCGCTGGGAATCAGTCGGAACGACAGCGCGGCGAAGGCCATCACAGCCACAAACACGGTGCCGGCGATCCAGCGATGGCGCAGGATCACGTCGAGCCCGCGGCGGTAGCGGCGCTGGATGCGGGTGAGCTTGTCGTCCATAAAGCGGGTGACCGGGCTCTGCTGATCACTGGGGCGGATCAGCTTGGCGGCGATCATCGGCGACAGGGTGAGCGCGGTGATGGAAGAGAAGATTACCGCTGCGGACATGGTCAGCGCGAACTCGGAAAACAGCCGGCCGATATCCCCTTCGAGGAAGGTGATGGGCACGAACACCGCCACCAGAACCAGGGTGGTCGCCACCACCGCAAAGCCCACCTCGCGGGTGCCGCGGTAGGCTGCCAGCAGTGGCGGCTCGCCGTATTCGTCCATGCGCCGGAAAATGTTTTCCAGCACCACAATCGCGTCGTCCACCACCAGACCGATGGCGAGCACCAGCGCCAGCAGGGTCAACAGGTTGATGCTGAAACCGAAGGCGTACAGCAGGATGGAGGTGGCGATCAGCGATACCGGCACAGTCACCGCCGGCACCAGCGTAGCGCGCCAGTTGCCGAGGAACAGGTAGATCACCAGGGTGACCAGGATCACTGCAATCGCGAGTGTGGTGTATACCTCGCTGATCGCTTCGGAGACAAACACCGAGGCGTCGTAACTCTGGCTTAAGCGCATGCCGTCCGGCAGGGTCTTGTTGACCTTGTCCATCTCCGCCTTGGCCGCCTCCGCCACCGCGACGATATTGCCGGTGGACTGGCGGGTGATGCCGATCCCCACCATGGGCTCGCCATTGCCGCGGAAGGTGGAGCGCTCCTCCGCAGAGCCCAGCTCCACCCGCGCCATGTCGCCGAGCCGCACCACATGGCCGCTGTCGCCGGTGGCTACGGCCAGGCGCGCGAAATCCTCGGCGCTCTGGAACTGGCGCTGCAGGCGCAGGGTGAACTGGCGATCGGTGGATTCCATGTAACCCGCCGGCAACTCGCGGTTTTCCGCGCGCAGCGCCCGCTCGATATCCGCGCTGGTGACGTTGTGCGCAGTCATCGCCGCGCGGTCCAGCCAGATGCGCATGGCGAAGTCCTTGGCGCCGCCCACCCGCACCCGCGCCACACCGTCCAGCACCGAGAAGCGGTCCACCAGATAGCGGTTGGCGTAGTCGGTGAGCTCCGGCACCGATAACCGGTCGGAAGTGAGGTTCAGCCAGATCACCACATCGTCGCTGCTGTCGACCTTTTCGATTTCCGGCGGGTCCGCCTCCACCGGCAGGTTGTTCAGCACCCCGGAGACGCGGTCGCGGATATCGTTGGCCGCGCCGTCCACATCGCGGTTGATGTTGAACTCGATGGAGATGGAGGAGCGCCCGTCGGTGCTCGACGAACTCACCGTCTTGATGCCCTCGATACCGGCGATGCGGTCCTCGATCTGGCGGGTAATACGGGTTTCCACGATATCCGCGGAGGCGCCGGGGTAGTTGGTGGTAATGGAAACGATGGGCGGATCGATGTCCGGATACTCCCGCAGCGCCAGCCGGTCGAAACTGATCAGGCCGAACACCACCAGCAGCAGCGACAGTACCAGCGCGAATACCGGGCGTTTGACCGCCGTATCACTGATGATCATTGGCTGCCTGCCTCGCGCTCAGTCTGTACTGCTACCGCCTGGCCGTCGCGCACATTCAGGGTGCCGCGGGTCACCACCAGGTCTCCCCGGGAGAGCCCGGCGAGCACCTCCACCTTGCCCGGGTAGCGGTGGCCGATCTCGACATCCCGCTGGCGCACCACGTGGCCGCCCTGGGTTTTTTCCACCACGAATACGGACTGATCGCCGGCCAGCGGCACCAGCGCCGCCTCGGGTATGGTCAGCGCTTCGCGCGCATTGCTGATGATGCGCACCCGCAACAGCATGCCGGGTTTTAACTGGCGGTCCGGATTGTCGAGACGCGCGCGCACGGTAAAGGCGCGGGTCTGGGGGTCTACACGGGCCTCCACAATCATCACCTCACCATTGAATATACGGTCGGGGTAGGCCTGACTGACGGCCTCGACCTTCATGCCGCCGCTGATGGCGGACAGTTGCCGCTCGGGCACGGTGAAATCCAGTTTCAGACGGGAAATATCCTGCAGGGTGGTGATCTCCGTGGTGGGTGACACCAGGCTGCCGAGGCTGATGTTGCGCAACCCGAGCTGGCCGGCAAACGGTGCGCGGATAATGCGGTCGTCGATGCGCGCCTGCAGGCCGTCGATCAGTGCACGGGTTTCCGCCACCTGGGTTTCCGCCACTTCCAGCTGCTCGCGGGTAGAGAGATTTTTGCCCACCAGTCCACGCAGACGGTTTTCGTCCCGCTCGTAGCGCGCCAGGGTGGCACGGGCGCGGGCCAGCTCCGCCAGCTCTTCCGCGTGGCTCAGCTCGACCAGCACCGCACCGGCCTTGACCTGCTGCCCGCTCTCGAAGGCGATGCGGCTGATGTGCTCGGTCACGCCCGCGCGTACCGACACCGATTCCCAGGCGTTGGCGGTACCCAGCGCTTCCACCGGATTGGAAATCTGCTCCAGCTGTACCTCGGCCGCGCGCACCGGCACCGCGGAATTGTCCGGGCCGCCCTGGGCCTGCAGTGATGCGGGCAACAGGAGTGAGAAGAGCACGGCGAAGCTCGCTCCGACAGTGGCGGGGGAGAATCCCTGCGTGGATTTGAGGGCGCGGGTTGTGTTCATAATGCTGGAGATTACCTGGTGGTCTGGTGCGTTATTCTGGTGCGAGTGGGCAAAGGTCGGGTACAGGGTGCCGCAACTTTCGGGCCAGTCTAAAAGGGTGGAAATACAGGCGGGGGATATTTACATAGTTTTACCTCCCGGTGGATGAAAACCGGGAGGCAATTCGATGAACGGCACACTCCCCGGGATTGCCCGACGGGGAGTGCAGGAGGTGGGGATCAGTCCCCGTAAATAATCTTGCTGTTCACCTTCACGGTCAGCGGGTGATAGCCCGGCTTGGCCTTTTCGAAAATGCGCTTGGCTTCGTCTTCCTTGCCATTTTCCATCATGGCGCGGTACAGCGGACGCACAAATTTGTTGCGGCCGATGCCCACCAGGAATTCCTCCAGACGCGCATTGGCGGGCTCGTAGTTGTTGCGCACCGCGATCATCAGCCAGCTGAACGCCACTTCATTGTTTTTGGACTGGGTGAGTTTGAAGGTGCTGTCCAGCTCTTTCAGTTGCTCCTCACTCAGTTTTTCCGGCATGCCGTCGAGGAAGTATTTCCACTGGTGGAAGGTCCAGCCCTTGGTGTCGATATCGCTCGCCTTGATCTCGCCGTCCAGCCACTGCTGGCGTAGCGGGTCGATCTTGCTGAAGGCGTCGGACATGGGGTGCGGGGCGCCCTCGGGAATGCCGGGCTCGAATACCCACTGGTTGATGCGCTCGCGGCTCAGCTTGTCCGGATACTGCTTCAACAGGGTTTCATCCAGGTACTTCAGGAAATCTTCCGTGGTGATGCTCTGGAAGGCGAAGTTGTTGAAATACCCCATCAGGAATTTGTCGAAATTCTCGCGGCCGACTTTCTGTTCCAGTTCGTACAGGAACAGGGAGCCCTTCTCGTAGGGAATATTCGAGAACACTTCGTCCGGATCGCGGCCGCGCATGTCGATGGCCATGATCTCGTCCTTGTCTTCACGGTCGTCCAGGTCCGCTTGCAGGTCGTCGTAGCCCAGCGCCATCTCCATGTTGTAGCGCTCATCGCCATACACGAACTGCATGATGCGGTTGGTGAGGTAGGTGGTGAAGCCCTCGTTCAGCCACAGGTCGCGCCAGCTGGCGTTGGTGACCAGGTTGCCGGACCAGGAGTGGGCCAGCTCGTGGGCGATCAGGGCTACGAGGCTTTTGTCACCGGCGATCACGGTGGGAGTGATGAACGACAGGCGCGGGTTTTCCATGCCGCCGAAGGGGAAGCTCGGGGGCAGGATCAGCAGGTCGTAGCGGTCCCAGCGGTAGGGCCCGTAATTCTTCTCGGTGACTTCGAGCATGTCCTCGGTGTCTTCGAATTCCTTGGCAGAGGCGTCCAGCAGTTCCGGCTCGGCGTAGACCCCGGTGCGCTCGCCCATGGGTTTGAACTCGAGGTTGCCGATGCCGAGGGCGATCAGGTAGGACGGGATCGGTTGCGGCATGTCGAATTCATACACGCCGTCTTTTTCGGTGGTCGGATCGTTGTTGGCGCTCATCACCGCCAGCAGTTCCTTCGGCGTGCGGATGGTGGCCTTGTAGGTCATGCGCACCTGGGGGGAATCCTGCAGCGGAATGAAGCTGCGCGCGTGAATGGCCTGGGCCTGGGTGAACAGGAAGGGGTGTTTTTTGCCGGCGGTCTGCTGCGGGTCCAGCCACTGTACGCCGGAGGCGTCCGGGGAGGTCTGGTACTGGATGGCGACCCGGTTGGCGCCTTTCGGCAGCGCGATCTTGAGCGGGGTGCCGAGGTGTGGGTCTTTTTTGCCGAGGCTGAATTTCACCTCTTTGAGGTTGTTGCCCACGCCGGCGCGCACGGCCTTGATGTCGAGGTCGCGGGTGTCGAGCAGCAGCGGCGGATTTTTCTGGGTGAGGCGCTGGATGTCGAGGATGGCTTCGCCCTTGAGCACTTTATTGTCGAAGTCGGCGGTGAGGTCGAGGTCGAGGTGCTTGACGCGATAGTCGTTGGTATTGGCGAAGGAGTGGTAGTCGACGCCGGATTTGGGCTCGGCGTCAGCGGCGAGCGGTGCGTCTTTTTCCAGGTTTTCGGGTTTGTAGTCGGTGGCGCTGTCGGAGATCTGGCCGGCTTCAGGGCGCTCTTCGATCTGTTTTTGCTGCGATGGATCTTCGGATTTGCTGCAGGCGCTGAGGGTGGCGAGGCTGCATGCGAGCAGTCCGGCGCCGATCAGGCGGCCGAGGCCTGGGGTAAACAATTGGGGAAGCATTCGGGGCTCCATGATTGTTGTAATGGGGAAATTGGAATTGGGTAAATTCGTCGCGGCACAGAATACCCAATTGAGGGGGCGACGTGGAAATCCGGTTTCGGCTTTGCCGTTTAAGGTAGACCCAAATCGGGTGACACGGTGGGCTGTTCAAGTGTGGTGGCGGAGCAACTACCGTGCATCCATTCGCGAGACACGCCGTGAACCCAGTCCGGCCGCTTCAACGCGGCGCCTTGGCCCATGGGGGCTCTTCTAAAACATCCCTGTTTTAGACTAAGCGTAATCGCTTAGGACGCCGCAGGCGCCCGAAGGGGGAGGGCCCCAGGCCCGAATCAACGTCTCGCAAGGCCATACCCGGCAGTGGCACCTTCGCATCAAAAATTGCTTGTTGAACAGACCTTCGATCAATCCAGGCTGAAGTCAAAATCCATCTCGTCCCCCGGCGGCTGCACATAGTAGCCCTGGATATAGTCGGTGCCGGTCTGCCACAGGGTGGGCAGCATGCTGGCCTGTTCGACGTGGGGGACGATGACCTGGGTGTTGATCTCCTTGAGCTGGCCGACGAGTTTGACCAGCGCATCTGCGCCCTCGCCTTCGTCCTGTACTTCGCGCACGAAGGAGGCGTCGATCTTGGCGATGTCGACGTTGACGTGTTCCAGTGCCTTGAAGGGGCTGAGGCCGGTGCCGAAGTGGCATACGGCAACGCGGCAGCCCATGTCCTGGACCTGTTTGGCGAAGTCGCGGGCGGCGTGGAGGTTGCTGCTGATGTCTTCCGCACGCATCTGGAAGGCGACGCTTTTGGGGGGCACCTTGGCGGCCTTGAAGGCGACGCCGAGCCACGCGGGGAGGCTGGGGTCTTTGAGGGAGGCGGCGGTGAGGTGCAGCAGCAGGGAGACGCTCTGCCCCTTGGCGATCTGCGCGGCGGCGGCTTTGACGGCGGCGAGGATCACCCAGCGGTCCATTTTGGTGGAGAGGCCGGCGTCGCCGAGGGCTTCCAGGAAGGCGATGGGGGCGAGTTCGTCCTTGCCGTCCATGAGGCGCACCAGCACTTCGTAAATCTTTTCGCCGCTGCCCTGGAGGCTCAGGATCGGCTGGAACAGCAGTTTCAGGTTGCCGGCCTCCAGCGCCTGGGTGACGCGGGCGCGGTGGTAGGTATCGGCGTCGCCCTGGGTTTCGCTGTCGGGCTCGAACAGGGCGAAGGTGTTACCGCTGGCATCTTTGCTTACCGCCTGATTGTGGGCCCTGGTGGCCTGTTCCAGCACCTTGTCGGCGTTGCCGGAGGTCTCGCTCAACAGGGAGATCCCGGTGGAGGCGGTGATGTGCAGGGTTTTGCCGGCGGCTTCGAAGATGGTGTCGGCGACTTTCTGCAGCAGTTCCTTCGCGCGGGATTCGGCGCTGTCCGGAGTGGTTTCGGGCATCAGCAGGCAGTAGCTCTGCTCGCCGTAGCGGGCAATGATGTCGCCGCGGCGCACGCTGGACTGCAGCAGTTCGGCGAACTTCCTGTGCAGGTCGTCGGCACCGGCGACGCCGACGATCTGCTGTACGGATTCCTCGAAGCGGTCGATTTCGATATACATCAGGCCGCCGGTGCGCTGGGAGCCGGCGGCGGACTGGATGGCGTTGTCGAGCAGTTGCACAAAGCGCTGGCGGTTGTACAGGCCGGTGGCGGCGTCGCGGAATTTGGCTTCGTTGAGCTGGGCTTCCAGCTCCTCGGTATTGCCGCTGCTGGCGGCGATACGCACCTGCAGGCAGCGTTCTTCTTCATACACGGTGGAGAGCACTTCGGCGCGGGTGGGCAGCGGTGCGCCGCCGACGGTGCGCGCGGTGAACTGCCATTCCTGGGCCTCCACCTCGTTGTTGTTGATGCTGCATTGGCGCAGGAACTCGCGCGCGTCCGGTTGTTCACCGTCGGTGAGCATATCGATCAGCGGCTGGTATTCCACATCGTCGCGGTCCTTGTAGCCGAAGCGCTCGGCGAAGGAGTCGTTGGCGTAGACAATCAGGCCGTCGGAGACGTAGGCGATGGCGTCTTTGGAGCTGTCGAGCAGCTCGCGGGTGCGCTTCAGGGTGGCGTGGTAGCGGCGATCGTTGAGGCGCGACTTGCGGCGCTCTTCCAGCGCGGTGAGTTCGCGCTGGATGACCAGCAGCAGGTGCTGGTCGTCGTCTACCGTGACCACATCGCGGGCACCGATCTTGAGCCCTTCCACAGTCGGCTGCGAGCCCTCGCGCTCGCTCAACAGGATGGCGGGAACGTCTTTCTGGAGCTTGCTGATGGTGCGGATGGCGTTGGCCGCATCTACCTGCCTGCTCTGCTCGGTGGCGATCAGCAGGTCCCAGGTGTGTTCCTGCAGGAGCTTGGTCAGGGCCGCCTCGCTGGCGACGTGTTGGGCGCGGTTGGGGCGTCCGGCATTCTGCAGCATGCTCACCAGGCGCTGGGCTTCGGTCGGGTTGTCGTTGATCAGAAGAAGACGGATGGTGTTGTCGCTGCTCATTGTGTTCCTGTTGTACTGCGTTGCGGCGGTGCTGTCAGTTCGTGTAATACCGCTTCCTTGCCGTACCTGGGGTCCGTCTGAGATCAGCCGCGCAGGGCGGCCCAGGCGCTCCTGCGATCAGCCGCGAACCCGGTAGTTTGTCTGCCGCGGGCCGCGGGCACAAGTGCGGAGACCTGACTCTGAGATACGGTTCCCCAATTCCGCGCATAAATCGGACCGCGGACCGCTGGAGCCGCGACGGCGTTCAGGAAAACTCGAATATCGCGACGCTCCCGGTACGCATGCTGCACTGACCGAGGGTGACGGTGCGGGTCTGGCCGGCGGTGACGATATCCACGGTATCTCCGTTCTGAAACAGAGGTGTGGGCAGTACCAGCTCCGGTGGCAACCCGGTGTCGCCGGTAAGAAGCCCCGCCATGGGGTCGGTGCGGCGCCCTTCTTTTGTGTAGCGGTGTACCCGTACCGCACTGGTGTGACCGCCAAAAAATTCCACTCCTGCGCGGCACTGATCCGGGAGGCCGTACTGCCAGCGCACCAGTGCCACTTCCCAGCGCTCCTCGACGCGCACGGCGATCAGATCACCGCTGTGAAGACGGCCCTGAATGTCCGTCGGCAATCGCAGACCTGCGCCGCCGCTGCTGGTGTTGAGCAGGGTCGCGGGAATCGGCTGATAGCGCTTTTGGGCTCCGATGCCGTCGCCGCGGCGCGTGGTGGATGGGGCGCTCGGCAGCGGGCTGGAATACGCATCGGGAGCGGATACCTCGTACTCTTTTAACGCGCGGCCGGAGCGAAAGTCGATGGCGTCCACTTCCATTACCAGGATTTCGCCGGCATAGGCGTCGCCCGCGCTCCCAAGACTTGATACCGCATCACCACCCTGTTTCAGATGCCGACTGATGGCGCTGATACCAAGAATGACTTCGCAGCGGATGTTCACCGGCGTGCGCTGTCCACCGCGGCCTTGTTCCCCCGCCCACAGGGCCAGCACCCGCTGCAGAAGCTCCGCGGGCCGCTTTCCCGGGCGCCGCAGGGATCGTTGCACCTGCTGCAAGGGGCGCGTCAGGTCGATGGACCAGCCCAGCGGCGCGCAGAAATGCCTGGGGTCTACACGGGTCTGCTGCAGGCGCACCGCGGGGATGGGGGCCTGGTCCAGCCTGAGGCTCGCCAGCAGACTTTTGCCGGCGGGGTTGTATTGGTCCTGCAGAACGGCTTTGCCGGCCCAACCGGTGCAGAGGGTCCACAGCAGGTGCTGATCGCCGGTGTCGAGTTGCAGGGGATTGGCGCTGGCGAACAACGCGGATTGTATATACGGCTGTACAACCTTCTCCCGGGAGGTAAAGCGACTGCCGCCGACGCGAGTGCGCGCCAGGGAATCCGGAACCCGTCGCTGGTCCAGTTGATGTTCGCGCGCCAGCCGGACCAGGTACTGCATGCGGCTCCAGCCATTTTTGGGGGTGGCGAGATAGAAGTGGCTGCTGATCTGAACCAGGCTTCGATAGCTGTCGATAGCGCGGTGCAGCGCGCGTGCCATGCGCCGGCGGAAAAACAGCGGGCGGGGCGCGGCGCTCAGTTGCAGGCACACACTGGTGTAGGCCAGGGCCTGATGCTGATAGAGGATCGCGGCGGTGAGCAGGTCGCGTCGCTGTTCCTGGGTGTGCGCGCCGGGATTACCGCTCGCGGTGGAGGAAGACGAAAGTGCGCGACAGTGAGCGGCCACAATGGGGCGCAGCACCTCAAGGCTCGCCAGGCGCTTGCGCACCGGTGCATTCCATCGGGTCATCTCTGCCAGCAGGCTGCGCAGTGTGCCCGCACTCCGCGGTGCCCGGTTGTCGATGGGGCTCTGTTGCAGATGAGCGTCGAGCCAGCGTCGCAGCTGGCGGTGATTGCGGCAACCGCAACTGAGGAGTGGGAGGTCGCGGGGGCCGGTGGTGAGCTTTTCCCGCGCGCTGGATGTGGGTGCCGTTCCGCCGGTGGCGCGGCGCCCGATTTCTGATTCTGTTGCGTCCTGCATCGTGGCGTAACCGGGGTGTTATGTGCTTTCAGTATACGGAGCGCCCCGAAGCAGACAACAGCGGTCAAAGGGAAATGCGACGAAAGTGTGCGTTAAATCGCGAAAAATGTTCGTAAAATTCCGAAACTGCGTGTGAATTAGCTCCTTGGGGCTAGCCCTTCGGGGTGCTTCACAGAGGGGTTTTGGATTTTTCCGCGGGGACCTCGCGCACCAGTTTTGGTACCAGATAACCGGGCAGGCGCTGGCGCAGGCTTTCCACCAGTGCGCGCGCGCGATCGTCGCTTACCTCGAAGTGCGCCGCGCCCTGTACCCGGTCCAGCTGATGCAGGTAATAGGGCAGCACGCCGCTGTCGAACAGGGCTTCCGACAGCTCCGCCAGGGTGTCCTCGTTGTCGTTCACCTCTTTCAATAACACCGACTGGTTCAGCAGGGTAACGCCTGCGGCCCTGAGTCGGCCGAGGGCGGTGCGCACGTCGGTATCGATTTCGTTGGCGTGGTTGCAGTGGAGTACCAGCACGGGTTTCAGGCGACTGCCGGCGAACCAGGCGAGAAGTTCGTCGTTCACCCTGGACGGCGCGACGACCGGCAGGCGGGTGTGGATGCGCAGTTTGTCGAGTTGCGGGATCTGCGCCAGTTCACCGGCGAGCCACGCGAGCTGGCGATCGCCCATCACCAGTGGGTCGCCGCCGCTCAGAATCACTTCACGCAGGTCCTGCTGACTGCGGATATAGTCCAGTGCCTGCTGCCACTGAGCCCGGTTCAGGTGATTGTCACCGTAGGGGAAGGCGCGGCGGAAGCAGTAGCGGCAGTTGACCGCGCACTGACCGGCGGCAATCAGCAGCAGGCGGCCGCGATATTTGTGTACGACACCCGGCACCGGATTGGCATTGGCCTCTTCCAGCGGATCGTCGCTGAAACCTGGGGTGGGCTGCAGCTCGGCGCCAGTGGGCAATACTTGCAGCAGTATGGGGTCGCGCGGATTGCCGCGCTCGATACGGCCCAGCAGCGGGCGCGGTACGCGCAGCTGGAACAGCCGGGACGCGGCGCTTAACTGTGGCAGTTGTTCGGGGGTCAGTTGCAGCAGCGCGAGCAATTCCTGTGGATCGGTGACCAGGTCGGCCATTTCGTCCTGCCAGCGATGCGGCTGGGGATCGGCGCCGCCCTCGCGGGCGATTTCGACAGGACGGATTTCACGGGTGGGCTGGGGGTGCTGTATCATAGGCGGCTATTTTTGGCGCGGTCGGCGGCGGTACTGCTTTTGTGACGGGTATCTTTACTGGTCTGACCCGGTGTGGGGCGCGCGAAGTTTAATCAATCTGACGGCAGAATGCTGATATTTCGAGGAACCCATGGCTAGTTATTCCACTAACGAATTCAAAGGCGGTCTGAAGGTGATGCTGGACGGCGACCCCTGCTCCATTGTGGAGAATGAGTTCGTGAAGCCCGGTAAGGGCCAGGCTTTCAACCGTGTGAAGCTGCGCAACCTGAAGACGGGTCGTGTGTGGGAGCGTACCTTCCGCTCCGGCGAGAGCCTGGAGTCCGCGGATGTGATGGACCGTGAGATGGAATATCTCTACAACGATGGTGAGTTCTATCACTTCATGGAGCCGGAGTCGTTTGAGCAGCATCAGGCCGATGTGAATACGGTGGGTGATGCGGCCAAGTGGCTGAAGGAGCAGGATATCTGCACTGTGACCCTGTACAACGGTGCGCCGCTGGCGGTGACGCCGCCGAACCATGTGATTCTGGAGATTGCGGAGACGGATCCGGGTGTGCGCGGTGATACGGCGCAGGGTGGTAACAAGCCGGCGACGCTGGTGACCGGTGCGGTGGTGAAGGTGCCGCTGTTCCTGGAAATTGGCGATCTGATCAAGGTGGATACCCGTTCTGCGGAATACCTCGGTCGCGCCAAAGAAGACTGATCTCATTCGGTTTTACTTTTTTGGGGGCGGGTACTTCTGGTATCCGCCCTTTGTCTTTTGGGGATCCGTGGTACTTGCTTGGCAACCCCGGTGGCGGCATAGCACTGGGAGCGGGTTTTCAGGACCGCTGTGAACCCATCCCTGGGCGCTGCGGCGCAAAGTGTCCGGCCGCTTCAACGCGGCGCCTTCGGCCCTGTTTGCGACGCTCCTGAAAAATCCGCCCCCAGCACTCTGCCTTCACGTCCCGGTTTGTGCCAGTCGGCAACTAAAATGAATCCGCATCCAGACTTTTGGATTTTTTTGCATGTCTGAAACTTCCTCCTGGCAGCCTACTGCCTCCCTCGACAATCTCCGCCGCCGCGCTGCCCTGCTTGCGGATATCCGCCGCTTTTTCAGTGAGCGCCAGGTGCTGGAGATGGATGTGCCGATCCTTTCCCGGCGCGCGACCAGTGACCCGCATATCGATTCGATTGCTGCCAACTGCAGTGGCGAACCGGCGTATATGGCGACGAGTCCGGAGTTTGGGTTGAAGCGTCTTGTAGCGGCGGGGATTGGGGATTGTTACTACCTCGGCAAGGCGTTTCGCAACGGCGAGGCCGGCGGGCGGCACAATCCCGAGTTTTCGATGCTGGAGTGGTACCGGGTGGGGTGGGATGACCACCGCCTGATGATCGAGGTGGGGGAGTTGCTGTCGTGGGTACTGAAGATTCCGCAGGTGCATTCCTACAGTTACCGCGCGCTGTTTTTGCAGCATGTCGGGGTGGACCCGCATCGGGCGCCGTTCGAGGAGCTGCGGGAGGCGGTGGCGCGGGTGCTGGAGTTGTCGTTTGAGCCGGCGGGGCGGGATGAGTGTCTGGACCTGCTGATGAGCCATCACATCGAGCCGATCATGGGTGATGGGATTACGCTGGTGTACGATTTTCCGGCGACCCAGGCGGCGCTGGCACGGGTGGAGGAGGACGAGCTGGGGGTGCCGGTGGCGCGGCGCTTTGAGGCGTATGTGAAGGGTATGGAGCTGGCGAACGGTTACTGGGAGCTGACGGATGCGCCGGAGCAGCAGCGGCGTTTTGAAGCGGATCACCGCTATCGGGAGGACAGCGGCAAGCCGGTGTATCCGTATGAGGAGCGTCTGGTGCAGGCACTGGAGTCGGGCCTGCCGGACTGCGCCGGGGTGGCGCTGGGGTTTGACCGTCTGCTGATGCTGGCCAGTGGGGCGAGCCGCATCGATGAGGTGATTGCGTTTCCCATCGATCGCGCCTGATGAGATTCGACGGGGCTGGGGTCAGGCGCTCTGGCGGTCGTCGTCGAGGAGTTTGTTCTCTGTATCGGCGTTACTGATGTGGGCGCCGCCGCGTTCGGGGATGAAATCGTAGCGGGCGACTTCGCCGACGGCGTAGAAGCCGGCATTCAGCCAGATGTCCTGCTGTTCCTCGCCCACCAGGGCCACTGCGTGCTTGTGATGGCTGTGCAGTACCTCGTTGATCAGATGCTGCACCATGGTGCTGCCGATACCGCGACCGCGGTAGTCGGACAGGGTGCCGAGGTCGTAGAAGCCGAGGGCATCGGCGGAGGAAAACAGACAGCCGGTGGCGGCGGGCGCGCCCTGGAATTCACCGAGGAAATACTTGAGGCGGCTGTGCTTGTGCTCCGGCAGCTCGGCGAGCTGGTGATAGAATTTTTTTATCTGAGCAGTTTCCCGCGGACAGCGCTGCATTTCCGCCACCAGATCGCCGTAGGCCAGCAACTCTTCCGCGGTGTGCACAGCCTTGATTTCGAGCCCGTCCGGTTTCTTTTCATCGGTGGCGAGCTGCTTCACTTCTGCCGCCATCGCAATGACCGGCGCCTGGCGGGTCAGGTTGAGCTCCGCCAGTTCCGCGTCGTCCAGGGGCTTGCTGGCACAGTGCCACAGGGAGAAAGGGCTGTGGCGCTCGGCGAAATAATCCACCACGAATCGCTGCAGGATACGCGGTTGCATCACCGCGTTACTGATCACCTGGTTGAAGCGGGTGGAAAGCAGGCCGCTGTCGGTGCGCAGTAGTCCGGTAATTTCCTTGCTCTGTTTCGGGTTGAGCAGGTCGGCGCAATACCCGGCTTTGTTTTCCAGGTTGCGGCATACGAGGTTTTTGGCGCTGAGACTGTATTTCATGGTTACAGGATAGTCCCGCCGTTGCCCGGCGTATCTTTTTGTTCGCATCCTGTGACAGCAGAATCAGCCCGATTGATCCACCTGCGACAGTGCGCATTGATCCATGGACAGCGCGGGTTGTTCGCAGCTGGCGGTGCCGATCACTTTGGCCGGCACGCCGGCCACCAGGGATTTCTCCGGTACCGCTTTCAGCACCACGCTGCCGGAGGCGATTTGCGAGCAGCGGCCGATTTCGATGTTGCCGAGGATCTTGCTGCCGGCGCCGATCAATACACCGCAGCGCACCTTTGGGTGGCGGTCGCCGGATTCCTTGCCGGTGCCGCCGAGAGTCACCGACTGCATGATGGATACGTTATCTTCCACCACCGCGGTTTCACCGATGACGATGCCGGTGGCGTGGTCCAGCAAAATGCCCTGGCCCAGCTGCGCCGCCGGGTGAATGTCTACTCCGAATACCACCGAGATGCGGTGCTGGATAAACAGCGACAGCGAACGACGGTTTTGCTGCCACAGCCAGTGCGCCACGCGCCAGGCCTGCAATGCGTGGAAGCCCTTGAAGAACAGAAAGGGTTCGTAGAGGGAGTGGCAGGCGCTGTCGCGTTGATCGACGGCGGTCAGGTCCGCGCGCGCGGCCGCGCCGATATTCGGGTCCGCCTCCAGCGCCTCGTCGATGACTTCGCGGATCAACAGCGCCGGCGCCACCGGGCTGTCGAGCTTGTTGGCCAGGTGGAAGCTCAGCGCCGCTTCCAGTGTCGAGTGATTGAGGATGGTGGCGTGCAGAAAGCTGGCGAGAATCGGCTCGCGCTCGACCTGCACCGCCACATCGGCGCGGATGCGCTGCCACAGGGTATCTGTTTCCGCCCGGACTTTGACGCTTTCCATTTTTGCACCTCTTCCTTTTGTGTCGCTTACACCGCGCCGAGGGTCAGCGGCGGTTCGTTCAGCATGGCCTGCTGCTCGCGCAGTGCCAGAATGTGTTCCGCCCAGTAGCGCGGGGTATTGAACCAGGGGAAGGCGCGCGGAAACGCCGGATCCTGCCAGCGCCGCGCCAGCCATGCCGCGTGGTGCATCTGTCGCAGGCAGCGCAGGGGCTCGATCAACTGCAGTTGCTGCGGGTCGAAAGCATAAAAGGTCTCATAGCCTTCCACCACCGCGTCGAGGTAGGCGGTCTGCTCCGCGCGATTACCGGAGATCAGCATCCAGATATCCTGAATCGCCGGTCCCTGGATGCAGTCGTCGAGATCCACAAACCAGGGGGTGTCGTCGCGCCACAGGAAGTTGCCGCTGTGGCAGTCCCCGTGCAGGCGCAGGGTGGTCCAGTCCCGCTCGAACAGCGGCGCGATGCGCTCGATCAGGTGTTCGGTCACGGTCGCGTAGGCGTCGATATTCTCCCGCGGCAGGAAATTGCCGTTGAGAATAAAGTCGCGGCTGTCGCGGGCGAAGGTCTGCAAACTCAGGGTGCGGCGATACTTGAACGGGCGTGCGGCGCCGACGGCGTGAATACGCCCGAGCATGGTGCCCACCTGCTCCAGGTGTTCGAAATTGTCCAGCTCCAGCTGGTGCCCGCCGCGACGGGGAAACAGTGCAAAGCGGAAGCCGTGGGCCTCATGCAGGGTGCTGCCGTTGTACTCGAGCGGTGCCACCACCGGAATTTCCGCAGCCGCCAGTTCGAGGGCGAATGCGTGCTCTTCAATAATCTGCTCGTCGCTCCAGCGCCCGGGGCGGTAGAACTTGGCGATCAGCGGCTGCCCGTCGTCAATACCCACCTGGTATACGCGGTTTTCGTAGCTGTTGAGGGGAAAGATACGCGCATCCGACAGCAGGCCGACACTCTCCACGCAGTCGATCACCCGGTCGGGAGTGAGGGTGTCGTAAGGGTGTGAATCGACATTCACGAAATCGGTCATGGGGGCGCTCCATTGGCGTGGGGCGCTATGCTAACGCGGTTGGCGGTCGTCGAGAAACCTCGCCTGAACGACGGGGGTGGTACGGCGTTGCGAATCAGCGCCTGTGGTCGTCATCAAACACCTGTTCGCGCCACTCGGTGCCGAGTCGCGCCTCGATATATTCGCGGATGAACTGGCGTACCTTCTGGGAGGGCGTGACGTCTTCGGCGGCGCACAGCTTTTCAAACATGGCTTTCTTTTTCGGGTCGATCAGCAGCGTCAGTCTGGCGGTGCGGTTTTCCATGGCGGCGTCTGTAAGGTTGTCTGTATGTTAATCAAATTAACATTGAAGGTGTATTTGATGGGAGGATAATACACATCTTGTTCACCCTCAATCGACACCCCGGGGATCGCTCGCTATGGCACACCGCAGACATCTGTTTTCCCTGCGTCTGGGACATGCGCTGCGGGAAGTGCTGAGTGAATCTCGCTATGACCGCGCCAGATTCGCCAGGGACCTGATCGCCGGTATCACCGTGGGCATCATCGCCATCCCGCTGTCGATGGCGCTGGCGATCGCCTGCGGGGTGGCACCGCAGTACGGCCTGTACAGCGCGTTTATTGCCGGTTTCCTGATCCCTCTGCTGGGCGGTTCCCGCTACAGCGTCTCCGGACCGACCGCCGCGTTTGTGGTCATCCTGGTGCCGGTGGTGCAGCAGTACGGGCTCGCCGGGCTGCTGATTGCCAGTATTCTCGCCGGCGCCATGCAGATGCTGATGGCACTGATGCGCCTCGGGCGTTACATCCAATACATCCCCGAGTCGGTAACCCTCGGCTTCACCGCAGGGATCGCGGTGGTCATTGCGGTGCTGCAGCTGAAAGATTTCACAGGGCTGGATATTGCGGAGATGCCACACAGCTTCGCCGGCAAGGTGCTGTTGCTGCTGCAGGCGCTGCCTGACTTCGCGCCGGCGAGTTTGTGTGTGGGGTTGGTGACCCTGGGCGTGATGCTGCTGTGGCCGCGCCTGCGAACGCCACTGCCGCCGCACCTGCCGGCGGTACTGGTGGGCACGTTGCTGGCGATGGCACTCAACCAGCGCGGGTTCGACGTGGCCACGGTGAACACCACTTTTCAGTTCACCCTGCCCGATGGTTCGCAAGCTGCGGGCATTCCGCCGCTACTGCCGGAATTCCAATGGCCATGGGCGCGTGCACAGGCGGGTGAGCGCGCGCTGACGTTCAGCTGGTCGCTGCTGCAGGACCTGCTTTCTGCGGCCTTCGCCATCGCCATGTTGGGGGCGATCGAGTCGCTGCTGTGCGCAGTGGTACTGGACGGCATGACCGGCCGAAAGCACAGCGCCAACAGTGAATTGATGGGACAGGGGATCGGCAATGTGGTGGCGCCCTTCTTCGGTGGCATCACTGCAACCGCCGCCATTGCACGCTCTGCGGCCAACGTCAAAGCCGGGGCGCAGTCGCCGCAGGCGGCGATGATTCACGCTGTGGTGGTACTGGTCGCGCTGGTATTTCTGTCCAGACTTCTGGGCTATCTGCCGATGCCAAGTATGGCGGCACTGCTGGTGATCGTGGCGTGGAATATGAGTGAGGCGCCCAAGGCGCTGCGGCTGGTGCGCCGCGCACCGCTCAGTGATGTGATGGTGTTTTTCCTGTGTTTTGTGCTCACGGTGATGCTGGACATGGTGGTGGCGATCACCGCGGGTGTGGTGCTCGCCTCACTGCTGTTTATGAAAAATATCGCCGAGATGACCCGGGTAACCGAGGTGGGCGGCAACCCCAGGTTGGTGGATGTCACCGTGCCCGAGGGCTGGAAGGTTTTCAAAATCAACGGGCCGCTGTTTTTCGCCGCCGCCGAACGGGTTTTTGCCGAGCTGTCTGCGCTGTGCACGGGGCAGCGTGGGGTGGTGCTGTACCTGGACGCGGTGCCAATCCTCGACGCTGGCGGACTGTCGGCACTGAGTGGCTTTTTACGCAAATGCGCGGAGGCGCGGGTGGAGGTGTGCCTGGCGGATCTCCAGTACCAGCCGCTGAAAACTCTCGCCAAGGCCGGCTTCCAGCCGGAGACCGAGGGCTGCCGGATCTACCCGAGCCTGTCCGCCGCGCTGGCCCAGTTTAATGAACCCTCAGGATCAGAGCATGAAAATTTGTCAGGCTGCCGAGCAGTTTAAGTCCGGCCTGCTGGAGGAGGTTCAACTGCGCAAGAACCCCGGCGACGTGCGCCAGTGGTTCGTGATGTTGTGCAAGGTCAACGGCAAATCGCTGATGCTGGCGGACGAGCAGGATCAGCCGATCGTCGACGATGATCTGGCACGTCTGGTGGAAATGTTAAAAGGCATCGGCTGCAGGGAAGTGCGGGTTTTTCTCTGACGACTGGCCGAAGCCGGGGCTCGCCCGCACCCCGGCTTCGTGTCGGGTTTAAATCGCGATCTTTTCCATCGCCAGGCTGCCAATGGAGTAGCCGGCACCGAATGAACAGATCACGCCCTTGCTGCCCACCGGCAGATCATCATTGTGCAGGTTGAACGCGATCACCGAGCCTGCGCAGCCGGTGTTGGCGTAGCGGTCCAGTACAATCGGCGCGCGTTCCGGCGTGGCATCGTCGCCCATCAGTTTCTTTGCGATCAGCTGGTTCATATTGATATTGGCCTGGTGCAGCCACCAGCGGCTCACCGCATTGGGCTCGATGCCCAGCGCTTCTACCTGGCTTTCCAGATGGGCGGCGGCCATGGGACAGACCTCTTTGAACACCTTGCGCCCGTTCTGGCGGAACAGCTTGCCGGGACCGAAGGCGTCCACATCGGCGGCGCGGGCGGTGTAGCTGAAGTTGGAACGGATATTGTTGGAGAACAGTGTCTTCGCTTTGGTGCCGAGAATTTCCCAGGCGGTATCCGCGTTGCAGAATTCGCGGCGCTCCACCACGCTGGCCACCGCCACATCGCCAAAAATAAAGTGGCTGTCGCGGTCGGTGTAATCCACCTGTGGCGATGCCAGCTCCGGGTTGATCACCAGCACCGCGCGGGCGGAACCGGAACTCACCGCATCCACCGCGCGCTGCAGTGCGAAGGTGGCGGAGGAACAGGCCACTTCCATATCAAACGCGAAGCCGTCGATGCCCAGTGCGCCCTGGATTTCAATGGCGATCGCCGGATAGGCGCGCTGCAGATAGGAGGCGCCCACGATCACTGCATCGATGTCCTCGGGCTTCTTGTTGGCCTTTTCCAGCGCCAGCTTGGCCGCCTTCAGACCCATCTCCGCCTGCAGGCACAGCTCGTCGTCGGCACGCTCTGGCAGGTAGGGGCGCATGCGCTCCGGGTCGAGGATGCCCTCTTTACTGATCACATAGCGGCTCTTGATGCCGGATGCCTTTTCAATAAATTCCGCGGAGGAAAAGGGCTTGGCCTCCACCTCGCCGGCCTCAATGGCGGCGGCGTTGTCGCGGTTGAATTTCTCCGAGTGGGCGTTGAACGCCGCTACCAGCTCGTCGTTGCTGATGGCTTCCGGAGGAGTCCACAGGCCGGTGCCGCTGATTACGATGCCCCGGGGCATTTTGTATTCGCTCATCATGCTAGATCCCGTACTTCACGCCTGCGCGGCGAGCTTCTTTTATAACGTTAGCAGCCGGTGATTTTTTGCACAGCGGCCGTAAAGGGCGACTATTGTGACGCCGAGGGTCACCCCGGTCTAGGAATCAGTACGTGGGTACCGAGTGGTCATTGGGGGGAATTGGCTGAGTGTTAGGGGGTTCTGGCCAGAGCGTAGACACTCACCTGACTAGCGCCGGCGCGCAGAAGTGACTGGGCCGCCGCCTCCACGGTGGCGCCGGTGGTGATGACGTCGTCCACCAGGCCGATATGCAGTCCTGCCACCCGCGAGGAGGCAGCGAAGCTGCGCGCGAGGTTTTTCAGCCGCTGGCTGCGGCGCAGCTGCTGCTGGCTGCCGGTGTGAGCCACCTTGCGCAGGGTGCGGTGATCCACCGGGATCTGCCAGTGCCGGCCGAGGATGTCCGCAATCAGCTGAGCCTGGTTGTAGCCGCGGGAGAGCTGCTTGCGCCAGTGCAGGGGTACCGGTACCAGCAGATCCGGGGGAGCTTCAGCCCGGAGCTGCCGTCCGATCGTTTCTGCGGTCAGTTCCGCGAGCGTGCGGCCGGCGGCGAAATCGCGCCGGTACTTGAAGCGCTGAATCAGCTGTGCCACCGGATAGGCGTAATTCCAGCTGGCGCGGCTGCGGCTTTGGGGTGGCGGATACTGTAGACACTGGGGGCATGTACGGTCACTGATGTTCTCAAGCGGCAGCGCGCACTGGTCACAGGCGTGGTGGATAATCGGCAGATCGCGCTGGCAGGGCGCGCAGATGCCGGCGTGGACCTGATCGCCGCTGCCGCATAGCAGGCAGCGGCTCAGGCTGCGTTCGAGCAACTGACGAAAAAGTCTCAGCATCGCGATGCAATCCTCCCTGGCGGCGCGACGGCACTGGCCCTGTGCGGACTTGTAAACCTCAATGGGTTCTGTTGGTTGACAGCGAAAGGGCCACCGCTACACTGGCAGGCCTTCACCGATCGAAAGTCCGATCCCCGGCCGAAAATGACGCTTCAGTCTCGCGGCCTTCGAGGAGAGTAATCCCAGTGACCGCCAACCCGCAAATGTCTTCCGCTTCCTCCCAGTACGGTCAGATCCGCCATGACTGGACCCGCCAGCAGGTGCTGGACCTGTTCGCGCTGCCGTTCAGCGATCTCATGTTCACCGCGCAGCTGGTGCACCGTCAGCACTTCGATGCCAACCGCGTCCAGGTGAGCACGCTCTGCTCCATCAAGACCGGCGCCTGCCCGGAAGACTGCAGCTATTGCCCGCAGAGCGCCCGCTACGATACCGGCCTGGAGCGCGAGAAACTGATGAAGGTGGAAAAGGTGGTGGAAGAGGCGCGTGCGGCCAAGGCCAGCGGCGCCACCCGTTTCTGCATGGGCGCCGCCTGGCGTTCACCGAAGAAAAAAGACATGCCCTACGTCACCCAGATGGTGAAGGAAGTAAAGGCGCTGGGCCTCGAAACCTGTATGACCCTGGGCATGCTCACGGACGACCAGGCCAAAGACCTGGCGGACGCCGGCCTCGATTACTACAACCACAACCTGGATACCTCGCCGGAATACTACGGCGATATCATCACCACCCGCACCTACGAAGACCGCCTGAATACACTGGCGAATGTGCGCGCGGCGGGCATGAAAGTCTGTGCGGGTGGCATCATCGGTCTGGGTGAAGAGGAAAAAGACCGCGCGGGCCTGCTGATGCAGCTGGCGAATCTGTCCGAGCACCCGGAATCGGTGCCGATCAATATGCTGGTGAAGGTGGCCGGCACCCCGCTGGAGAATAATAAGGATCTCGATCCGTTCGAGTTCATCCGCTGCATCGCCGTGGCGCGCATCATGATGCCGAAATCCCATGTGCGCCTGTCTGCCGGCCGCGAATCCATGAACGACGAGATGCAGTCGCTGGCGTTTCTCGCCGGAGCCAACTCGATTTTCTACGGGGAAAAACTGCTGACCACCGCCAATCCGGAAGCCAACAAGGACATGCAGTTGTTCGCGCGCCTCGGCATAAAGCCGGAGGAGTACCAGCAGTACGCGGACGAATCCGCGGTGGAAGCGGAGCTGCAGGCGCAGATCACTGAACAGCAGAACGACCGGTTCTTCTACGACGCCGCCAAGGCGTAAGTGCGCCGATTGTTGTGTCCAGCCTGCAGCATTTTCTGAACACGTGCCTGGCCGAGCGCCGGGCGCAGCAGTTGTACCGCCAGCACAAGCTCCTCGATACCGCACCGGCCCCGGTGGCGGTGGTGGACGGGCGCGAGCTGGTCACATTCAGCAGCAACGATTATCTCGGTTTGGCCACCCACCCCGAAGTGATTGCCGCGCAGCAGCGCGGCGCTGAGCTCGGTGCCGGTGCCACCGCGTCCCATCTGGTCAACGGCCATTTTCACATCCACCAGCAACTGCAAGACAAGATCGCCGAGATCACCGGTCGCGAGGCCGCACTGCTGTTTGGCAGTGGCTATATGGCGAATGTCGGTGTGATCAACGCATTGGTCGGTCGCGGGGATTTTGTGGTGCAGGACAAACTCAACCACGCCTCGCTGATCGATGGCGGTCGCATTTCCGGTGCCCAGTACCTGCGTTTTGCGCACAGTGATCTGACCGCTCTGGAAACGCAGCTACAGCGGGCCCGTAAAAAAAATGACGGGAAAATCCTGCTGGCGGTGGACGGCGTCTACAGCATGGACGGCGACATCGCACCGCTCGCGCCGATGGCCGAACTTTGCCAGAAGTACGACGCCTGGCTGATGGTGGATGAGGCCCACGGCTTTGGTGTCATGGGCAGTGACGCTTTTCCCTGTGCCGGCAGTGCCGCTGCCGCGGGGCTCGATCAGGAAGCGGCACCGATTGTCATGGGCACCCTCGGTAAAGCCGCCGGGAACGGCGGCGCGTTTGTCGCCGGTTCGCGTGCCCTGATCGACTACCTCACCCAATTTGCCCGTACCTACATATACACCACGGGCATGCCGCCTGCGGTGGCCGCCGGTTGCCGGAGAGCGCTGGAATTGATGCAGGAACTGCCGTTGCGGCAGAGGCTGCAACAGCGTATCGACTATTTCCGTCAGCGCGCGGCGGAGCGCGGCCTGCCACTGGAGAATTCCACCAGTGCGATTCAGCCATTGCTGCTCGGTTGCGAGAAGCGCGTATTGTCGGTCAGCGAACTGTTGCAGCAGTCGGGTTATCTTGTTGGCGCCATTCGCCCACCCACGGTACCGGCGGGTACTGCGCGCCTGCGTATTACCCTGTCCGCGGCCCACAGTGAAACTCAGATCGACGGTCTGTTGAATGCGCTGGCTACCGCGCTGGAATCCGCGGAGGCAGCGGTATGAATCTCGCGCTGATCCACGGCTGGGGCGGTGACTCCCGCTGTTGGTCTCCACTGTTGAATGAAATGAAAAATTTCTCGGGGCAGGTGGTGAGCATCGACCTTCCCGGTTTCGGCGCGCGCGCGCAGGATTCCTGGCCGGACACGGAAACACTGCTCGCGCAACTGGAGGCACAGCTGCCGCAGGATTGCCTGTTGCTGGGCTGGTCGCTGGGAGGAATGCTGGCGACGCAACTGGCGGCGGTCAGTAAAAAAGTCCGCGGGCTGGTGACCATCGCCACCAATGCGCGCTTTGTCGCACAGCGCGACTGGCCCGGGATGGAAGCGGAAATGTTTGCGGAATTCTGTCGCCTTCAGCGCGCGCAACCGGAAAAAAACTGGTCGCGCTTCTGCGGACTGGAGGCGCGCGGGGATGCGGAAATGCGCGGCCTGCTGAAAACTCTGAAGAGCTGGCAGCCGTTGTCGATACCAGACAGCTGGAGCGATGCATTGGACTGTCTTGGCGATCTGGACAACCGCGAAATACTGGCTGGTTTTGCAGTGCCCGCGCTGCATATTTTCGGCGAGGGGGATGCGCTGGTACCGGTGACGGCCGCGGAGCAGATTGAACATGCCGGTGGTAAAGTAAAAATCATCGCCAGCGCAGGGCACTGTCCGCACCTGAGCCGCCCGCTGGAAATCGTCACGCTGCTGCGGGAATTTTCTGAGTCACTGAGTCATCAAGCGGCGCCCCTGAAAAAATCCTCGGTAGCGCGCGCGTTCGGCCGTGCCGCCGCCAGCTACGACGCCGCCGCACATCTGCAGCGCGCGGTCTGTCGCGACCTGTTGAGTCGCGCCGGTGAACATTGGTCGCCAAAGCGGATTCTGGATCTCGGCAGCGGCACCGGTTATGGCGGTGAGCTGTTGCGCAAACGCTTTCCCGAGGCGGAAATCATAGCGCTGGATCTGGCACCGGAAATGCTGGCATATGCTCTTACCCACCGCCCGGTCTGCAATGGCTATGTGGCCGCCGATGCGGAGCAATTGCCACTGGCGGACAAATCCATCGACCTGGTGTTTTCCAGTTTCGCGCTGCAGTGGTGCTACCGGCTGCCGCAGCTGTTTGCGGAGATTCGCCGGGTGATGGCGCCCGGTGCACACGCTCTTATCTCTACACTGGTGCCCGGCACTCTGTATGAATTGCAAGACAGTTGGGCGACAGTGGACAGCGATGTACACGTCAATCGCTTTCTTCCCGCGGAAGAATGGGGCGAGGCCTGTGAGAGCAACGGTCTAGAGTACATCGCGAGTGTTGAGCAGCGAGTACTGCATTTTGACAGTGTAAAAAGCCTGATGCGCGAGCTGAAAAGTATCGGCGCCCACAACGTCAATCGCGCTGCGGGCAAGGGTTTGCTGAGCCGGGAAAAACTGCGCAGGTTTACCGATACCTACGAACAAAAACGCACGGGTGCCGGTCTGCCGGCCACCTATCAGGTACTGTATCTGCAGCTGGTGCAGCGAAAAGGCGAGATCGCCGCTCTGGATACGGCGCTCTCCGGTTGAACCGTCACTTCTCCGGTTGAACCGTCAGTTCTCCGGTAAAAACGCCACGACTCGCGTGGGCCCACCACTGCCCCCGCGAATTTTCATCGGCAGTGCAATCAGTGTGAATCCTCTCGCCGGTAATTCTGCCAGGTTGGCGACATTTTCCAGCGCCGGGACATTTCGCTCGAACAGTGCACGGTGGGTTTCAAACTGTTGTGAGGCGCCGTAGTCGATACTTGGCGTATCCAATCCCACCGCGTTCACTCCACGCTGCTCAACCAGAAATACGGCGGCCTCCGGCGACAGACCGGGAAAGTTCAGCTTGGCTACGGCCGCCTCGCCGCGCTCCGAGGTGCCGAGATATTTCACCGGGTCTGGCCAGAACTGCGCACTGCCAGTATCGAACAACACGATACTGCCCTTCTCAATGGTGCCGTGCTGCTTTTCCCAGCGCTCGATATCCGCGGTGGAAACAAGATAATTGCGATCCTTGCCGATGCGGTCCGCTACCCGGATCACCACGCCGGCGCCGATAAGCTGTTGCAGCGGAATTTTGTCCACACTCTGACGGCCGCGCCCGAAATGCACCGGCGCGTCCACATGGGTGCCGCCGTGCTCCGCTCCCGCCAGATTGTAGGCGGAGTAGTAGTAGCCCTTGTCGGTTTCTCCGGCGAAAACCGTGGTCTTGGCAAACTTGTCCGAGGTGGGCCAGTAGAGCGTGTCGTCGGCAAAGTCGTGGGAGAGGTCGATCCATTGCCCCTGCGGGAATTCGCCGGCGGTGGCGGCGCTACACAGAAGACAGAACGTGAACCCCAGGGTACTGAAACGGCGCGTCTTGCGGTGCATAGGATGCCTCCCTGATATATCCGTTATTTTGCGGCGGGCGGTGCTTGAACCCGATAAACCTCAGCGCCATAGTGAGTGGCATCACCAAATTCACCAAGCCAGTAACGGAAGCAACCGCAGTTGAAAGCCTATACCAAAGCGCCTCCCCTGCCAGTAGAGCGGGCTCGTGCACTGGTGCTTGCGCGCCAACATGTCCACTCCTCCTGGGGTGGAGGCATTGCCGACCTGATCGGACACCTGGGCGCCCTGCAACTGGATGCGATCCAGGTGATTACACGGGCGCATCTGCATCAACTGCATACCCGCATGCCGCGGCTGCGGGAGGCAAAGCTGCTCGGTGCACTGGAGCGCGCCGAGCGCGAGCGGCAGATTTTTGAATACTGGTCTCACGCTGCCGCCTACCTGCCTGTAGATAACTATCGCTATGCGCGCATCCGTATGGACCGCATCCGCGAAGGTCAGAAGCACTGGTTCGAGAAAAATGCCAGGCTGTGCCGCTTCGTGCTGGACCGGATTCGCGCCGAAGGCCCGCTGAAAGCCAGCGATTTTGTACGCGCCAAGGGCGGTTGGTGGAGCTGGAGCGAAGAGAAGAAAGCGCTCGAACAACTGTTTCACGAAGGTGAACTGATGGTGAGCCACCGCGAGGGGTTCCAGAAGGTGTTCGACCTGCCGGAGCGGTTGCTGCCCGCAGGTGTGGTGACGGCCGCGGCCAGTGAGGCGGAGTACGGGCGGTATCTGGTGCGCAGCTTCCTGCGCGCGCAGGGTGTGGGCCGCATCGAGGAAATCAGTTACCTGCGCAAGCACGATCGATCGCCGGTATCGGATGCGGTTGCGGCGATGTTGAAGTCGGGAGAGCTGGTGCCAGTGGGCAAGGATTTGATCCTCGCGGAAGATCTGAAAATTGAGCCGCCGGTGGCGCCCCGCAAGGTGCGCCTGCTGTCGCCTTTTGACCCGCTGGTATTGCAGCGCAAACGTCTGAAGCGGCTGTTCGGCTTCGATTATCAGCTGGAGTGCTATGTACCCGGTCCGAAACGGAAGTTTGGCTACTTCTGCCTGCCGATCCTCTACCGGGACGGCTTCGCGGGGGTAGTGGACCTGAAGGCGGATCGGGAGGAGAGGGTGTTGCGGGTAAAGGCGCTGCACTGGCGGCAAGAGCCAAAGACGGGATTGCTGAGCGGATACAACAAGGCCCTCGGCGACTTCGCCCGCTACCACGGGCTAGCCGCCGAGGGCCTCTCTTGATCAGCAAGTATCAGGTCACACCTGCACCACCACGTATACCTCGCGCCCATCGCGCTGGGTGGGCATGAAATAGTGACCGCCATAGCGGTAGTACTGGATGCCGTTGATGACCTCTGCGGTGTAACCCACGGGCAGTTCACTGACCACCTGCCCCGGTGTATAGGCGGGCTGGGTGGCGCCCACAACGGGTGCGACGGCTACCGGCCCGGCACTTGCCACTACGGTGGTCGGCTGCGGTACCACCACGTAGCGGCCCACGTGTGGCTGCCACTGGTAATAGGCGCTGCCGTACTGGTAGTAGGTGAAACCGCCAATCTGCACTTGCACCGCGCTTCCAGGTAGAGTCAGCACGGATGCGCCCAGCGGTGCATTCACGACCACATATCCAGCGGGCGCCGGGCGGTAGTAATAACCACCATGGTAGTAATAGGGCACTCCTCCCACCGCCACATTGACGAAGCCCGCAGGCAGAATGGGCACGGTTACGCCGATACCGATGCGTGGACCACGATAGCGCGGGCCCCAGTAGCCGCCGTAGCCATGGCCGTGGTAATGCCCCCGGTGACCACCGTGCGCGTCTGCGGGTGCGGCAAAGGCAAATGAGAGTAGCGCGACAAGTCCTGTTCCAAACAAAAGGAATTTGACCGTCCTGTTCATGAAATCCCCCGCGAGCGAGTACTTACTATCTGGATAAATAATAACCGTATTCCCGGGGGCGCGCTACGTACTGGTAGCGCTTGAACGTTAAGAATTGTCAGATCGCCGCAGAAGTTATCCACAAGGGCGGCGCAGGGTGGGGTCCCACTTTTCTGACCATGCGGTGTTGCTCCCTAAGATCAGTGCTGGTTTCGCTGAGCCGGGTTTTCCGTTCAGCGCCGATTGCGCTGAACGATACCCATCAGCTTGTACAGCAGGTGCGCGGCGCCGAATTCATAGGCGTGGAAGCCTTCGATGGGGGCAAACTCCAGCAGGTCGAAGCCGATGATTTCGCGCTGCTTCGCCACCGATTCAAACAGGTTCAGGGTCTGATACCAGCCCAACCCGCCGGGTACCGGAGTACCGGTGGAGGGGAAGACTGACGGGTCCATGCCGTCGATGTCCAGAGTGAAGAACACTTTGCTGGGGAAGTTCTCCGGTAGTTCGAAGGACTGTACCTGGGTGGGCACCAACTGGTGCGCGTCCAGATAGCCGACGTTGTACTGCTTGCGCGCTTCCATCTCTTCTTCGCAGTAGGCGCGGATGCCCAGCTGGAACAGGGGTATGCCCGCCTCACACACGAGACGCATGACACTGGCGTGGCTGTGCTTGTGGCCTTCGTAGCGGTCGCGCAGGTCGGCATGGGCGTCGATCTGCACCACGCCGAAGTCGGTGATACCGGCATCCAGGTAGCCCTTGATGATGCCCCAGGTGACCGAGTGTTCGCCGCCAATACCGACGGGCATTTTGCCGAGGGCGAGGATCTCGCGGGTGGCGCTGGAGATGTTCTCCATGACCTGCTCGGCGGGGCCGCTGACATCTACCGCTTCGCGGGTGTAGATGCCGAGTTCGCAGGGGGAGGAGAAGTTGTCGAAGGTTTCCAGCTGGTGGGAGGCTTCGATGATCGCCGCCGGGCCCTTGCCGGTGCCGCCGCCGTAGGAGACGGTTTCTTCGTAGGGAATTGGCAGGATGTGGAACAGGGCTTCTTCCGGATTCGGTTGTTCGATTTCGGAGCCGAGGAAAATGTTGGGGTCTTCTGTGTGCATGGTTTTAATCTCTGGTGCTGCGGTCTGGCCCTGTTGGGGGCCTTGGTTGACCTGCTGTGGCGGCCGAGCACCGGGTATCTGTTTTCAAAACCGCTGTGAATACATCCCTGTACGCTCCGTCGGCGACGTCCATGTCGCCGACGCTTTTGAAAACAGATCCCCGGCACTCGGCCTTCGCGTCACGTTTACTACTTCGTAGCCTCTAGACGACCTAACGAAGTCTTTAAATTGGAATTTTAGGAAAAGTACCGGGTACAGGTTTTCGGGAGCGTCGCAAACAGGATGTTTGCGCCGCAGCGCCCAGGGATGGGTTCACAGCGGTCCCGAAAACCTGTACCCGGTGCTTTCCGCCACCGGGCCCTCTACCAAGCGAGAAGCGGCGGGCTATCAAAAATTAAGAAAGACGACCCTTAAAGTCCTCGTATCCAAATTCTTTGACGATCCGAAGTTCATCGGTATCGGAGTTCCACAGAGCAATCGAAGGCAGCGGAATACCGTTAAAGGTGTTGGTCTTGACCATGGTGTAGTAGGCCATCTCCTCAAACACAATTCGATCGCCGACTTTCAGCGGGTCGGCAAAACTGTATTCGCCGATGCGATCGCCGGCGAGGCAGCTCTGCCCGCCCAGCTGGTAGCTGTGCGGTAACTCACCCGGTAGTGAAGCGCCGGTGATTTCCGGACGGTACGGCATCTCGATCACGTCCGGCATATGGCAGGTGGCAGAAACATCGAGGATCGCCTGGTTCTTGCCATTCCAGGTCAGGTCAACCACCTCGCCAACCAGCACCCCACAGAATAGTGCCACCGCCTCACCGGGTTCCAGATAAACCTGCACACCGTGTTTCTCGGAAAACGCCTTCACCGCCGCAATCAGCTCCTCCACCTGATAATCACAGCGGGTGATATGGTGGCCGCCACCGAAGTTGATCCACTCCATCTGCGGAATCAGATCGCCAAATTTTTCCTCGACCGCCGCAATCGTGCGTTCCAGCGGTTTGAAATCCTGTTCGCACAACGTGTGGAAATGTAGACCGCTGATTCCGGTGAGATCTTCGCCGTCAAACAGCGAGCGCACGATACCCAGGCGCGAGCAGGGTGCACAGGGATCGTAGATCGGTGTGTGTCCCTCGGAGTGTTCCGGATTGATGCGCAGCCCAAATTGTAGCGCCGGGCGCTTTTTCTGTGCTTCCAGGCACAGGGACTTGTAGCGCTTCCACTGCGAGAAGGAATTGAAAATCACGTGGTGGGCGAATTCGAGGATTTCCTTCAGCTCCTGCTCTTTGTAGCCGGCGCTGAACACGTGAACCTCTTTGCCGAGATCCTTACCACCGTATTCTTCAAAACCCAGCCTGGCCTCGTTGATTCCACTGGCGCAGGTGCCGGAGAGATACTCGGCAACAATGTGACCGATACTGAACATGGAAAACGCTTTCAGCGCAGCCAGTACCTTGGCGCCACTGCGCTTTTGCACATCGGCCAGGACTTCGAGGTTGTCGCGCAGGGCGATTTCATCCACCACGAAGCAGGGTGTGGAGACTCGGCTGGGGTCGAATTCACCGAAGTAGTCTTTGCGGGGCGTCAGATCCATAACAAATTTTCTTACAGCTGCAATTGGCAAAAATCCCGGGCCTTGCGGCCCGGGATTGGCGGTCTTAGACGAACGGCTTGTCGAGCCATGTCTCCTGCCAGGGCAGGCCGTACTTGTTCAGGTCGTCCATAAAGGGATCCGGATCCAGCTGCTCCATGTTCCACACACCGGGTTTCATCCACTTGCCTTCCATCATCATCTTTGCGCCGATCATGGCCGGTACGCCGGTGGTGTAGGAAATCGCCTGGGATTGTACTTCCTTGAAGCACTCCTGGTGGTCGCAGATGTTGTACACGTAGTAAATCTTGTCTTCGCCACCACCCTGGGGAGTGCCCTTGATGATGTTGCCAATACAAGTTTTGCCCTTGGTCAGCGGACCGAGGCTCGCCGGATCTGGCAGCAGTGCTTTCAGGAACTGGATCGGCACAATTTGCTGGCCCTGGAATTCGATCGGCTCGATGCCGGTCATGCCCACGTTCTGCAGCACCTCAAGGTGCTTGAGGTAGCTGGCACCGAAGGTCATCCAGAATCGCGCGCGCTCGATTTCCGGGAAGTGCTTGGACAGGGACTCCAGTTCCTCGTGGTACAGCAAGTACAAGTCTTTCTCACCGATGCCTTCGGGGAATTCGAATACGCGCTTCTCTTCCATCGGCTTGGTGGTTACCCACTGGCCGTTCTCCCAGTAGCGACCGTTCGCGGTGATTTCGCGAATGTTGATTTCCGGGTTGAAGTTGGTGGCAAACGGCAGGCCGTGATCGCCGGCGTTGCAGTCGAGGATGTCGAGGGTTTTGATGCGGTCGAAGTGGTGTTTCTTCGCGTAGGCGGTGAACACGCTGGTGACGCCCGGATCGAAGCCGCTGCCGAGCAGTGCCATCAGACCGGCTTTTTCAAAACGATCCTGGTAGGCCCACTGCCAGCTGTACTCGAACTTCGCTTCGTCCAGCGGCTCATAGTTGGCCGTATCCAGGTAGTGCACGCCGGTTTCCAGGCACGCATCCATGATGTGCAGGTCCTGGTAGGGCAGTGCCACGTTGATGACCATGTCGGGCTTGACCTTCTCGATCAGCGCGACCATTTCGCTCACGTTATCGGCATCCACTTCCGCGGTGTCGATTTTACGCGGCAGCATCTCGGCGATTTTGTCGCACTTGCTTTTGGTGCGGCTGGCGAGGGTAATGTTCTCGAACACTTCCTCTACTTGCGCACACTTGTGTGCTACCACCTGACCGACGCCACCGGCGCCGACAATCAGAACGTTGGCCATTTATTTCTCCCTTTTTGGGTTCTTTCAGGTTTTGTGGAACCTGGTAGACAGATTTGTGGCGAGCCTGCTGGCGGTACCCTTTCGCTGGACACGCCGTAAACCCATCCCTGGGGGCTCGGCTGCGGCCATCCAGGCCGCAGACGGTCCAGCAAAAGGGTCCCGTCAGCAGACTCTTCCCATCAAGTTCAACACTTCGAAGTAACCAAGGAGTAAAAAGGCTACGAAGTGCGAAATCAAAATTGAAGGCAAAGTGCCGGGTATTGGTTTTCGGAAGCGTCGCAAACAGGATGTTTGCGCCGCAGCGCCCAGGGATGGGTTCACAGCGGTTCCGAAAACCAATACCCGGCACTTGGCCGCCACCGGACCAGCGGAAGAACCCTCCACTGGCCCAGCAGAAAACAAACGATCACTTCTCGAAGTAGGTATACCCACTCATGCTCGCCGTATACGTGTGCAGAATTTCCTTACGCTGCTGCGCGGTAATTCTGCCACTCTTCACTGCGCTCTCCGCCAGTTTGCGGAAACGCTCGAACAGATCCTGCGGCGAGTACTCCACATAACTCAGCACATCGGCAATGCTGTCACCGTGAATCTCACGGCTGTAATTCACATGGCCGTCTTCCTCAATGTGCACACTCACCACATTGGTATCGCCAAACAGGTTGTGCAGATCGCCCAGGGTTTCCTGATACGCACCGACCAGGAAGGCACCGAGAATATACTCCTCGCCTTCCTTCAACGCGTGCAGCGGCAGCGTCTTGCGCACATCCTGACGGTCGATGAAACGGTCGATCTTGCCGTCGCAGTCGCAGGTAATATCCGCAATGATCGCCGAGCGCGTTGGCGCTTCGTCCAGACGATGCACTGGCGCCAGCGGGAACAGCTGGTCAATCGCCCAGATATCCGGCAGTGACTGGAACACGCTCATGTTCGCGTAGTAAATATCCGACAGCACCTCCGGCAGTGCCTGCAGATCCAGCGGGATACTGTCCACTTCATCCAGCAGTTTGCGGATCTTCTGTGCACACTGCAAAAACAGGTTCTCCGCCAGTGCGCGGTCGCGAAGACTCACTTGACCGTGCAGGTACAGCGCGCGAATCTCATCGCGGTAGTAAAGCGCGTCGTTATAGCTCTCCTGTACATTCTTCGATGTCACCGTCTTCAGCGCATGCTGAAGATACTTCAGCATCGGATGCGAATCTTCACCGATACGGTCTTCTTCCAGCTCGATAGGCTCAAAGCTGGTGGTGTCGAGAATGTTGAACAGCAGCACCGAAGAATAGGCTACCGTCGCGCGGCCCGACTCGGTAATGATCACCGGGTGCTCTACACCCTCGCTGTCCAGGGTGCCCATGATGGCTTCCACCACGTCCACACAGTACTCGTCCAGAGAGTAGTTCTTGGAGTGGGTGTAGTTGGTCTTGGAACCGTCGTAGTCCACCGCCAGGCCGCCGCCCAGGTCGAGGAAGCCCATGGCCGCGCCCTCTTCCACCAGATCCGCATAGTAGCGGCAGGCCTCCAGCACACCGGTGCGGATGTCGCGGATGTTCGGCACCTGGGAGCCCAGGTGGTAGTGCAGCAGTTTCAGGCAGTGCAGCATGTTGTGGTCGCGCAGTTTGTCCACCATCGCGATCAGGTCGTTGCTGCCGAGGCCGAAGATACTGCGGTCGCCGCTGGTGGCGTTCCAGTAGCCGCCCACCTTGCTCGCCAGCTTCACGCGTACACCGATATTGGGTTCCACCTGTTCGCGCTCGGCGCAGCGGATAATGGTGTCCACCTCGGAGGGTGTTTCCACCACGAAGAACACCTGCACGCCGAGCCGCTGGGCCTGCAAACCCAGGTTGATGAACTCCTCATCCTTATAGCCGTTGCACACGATCAGTGCCTCGGTGTTGTCGAGGATCGACAGCGCTGCGATCAGTTCCGCCTTACTGCCCGCCTCCAGGCCGTGACCGAACTGGCGTCCGACCTTGGCGATCTCCTCGATCACCTGGCACTGCTGGTTCACCTTGATCGGAAACACACCGCGGAACTTGTTGCGGTAGCCACAGCTCTCGATCGCGCTGCGAAACGAGTTGTTGATGCGCGCCACCTGGGCTTCCAGCAAGTTCTCGAAACGCACCAGCAGGGGCATGCCGAGACCGCGCTCGTTGGCGCCGTGGGCGATGTCCATCAACGATACAGAGTGCGTCGTACCAGCGGTATTGGTTACCTGAACCGTGATTTCACCGGCGTCGTTCAAATTGAAATAGCCGGCACCCCAATTGCGGATACCGTAGAGATCTGCGGAGTCTTCGCAGGTCCAGTTTTTGATCTGTTGCTGTTTCATGGCGCCTCGTTCGTGAAATGAGGGACGGTAAGGATATTCAGGGGCGCGAATCTTGGGGCCTGAGTATGTGGAAAGCAATAACTATAGAAAAGAAAAATGGCCGTTTTTTAAAGGATAAAACTAAATTTTTATTCGGTTTGTTAGTCCAAAATGAACTATAGAGCCGGGAGTGTGCCACCCCAATAGGAAAAAGCTTTCGGTACGGTAATAAAAAAGGCGACTCCGAGGAGTCGCCAGGGGCAATAACCGAATATCTATCCGGTCGTTGGGGTTGGGTGTGACAAACTGTCCCGTGATGCAGCGCGCGTACCGGGAGGTACCATTCAGATAAAGCCGGGGTTGGCGACCACCAGATAGCCGCGGCGGTGGTTGTCCCAGCGGTAGTAGGTGTCGTAGGCCACGAAATAGCTGAGACCGTTGAAGCTGACGCTCACCGCGGTACCCGGCAGGGCCTGTACAAAGGCGCCGACCGGTGCCTGTGCAACCACATAACCCGCGCCGTAGGGGCGGTAGAAGATCCCCTCACTGAAGTAGTAGCCCAGGCCGCCAAAGGTGAGGCTCACGTAAGTTCTGGGCAGACGTGTCCAGCGGTAGCCGTATCCATAGTGCGCCGGGCGGTAGCGGTGTTTATGCGGCAGATGCACCGGGCGGTGGGGCTTGTGGTGGCCGTGCCCGTGTCCGCGATCCCTGTGATCGTGACCGCCATGGCGATTCTTGTCATAGCGAGAATCGTATCCCACGTACTTCACGAACTTGTGGTCGTCCTTGTCCTTGTGGTGGTTGCCGCGATCTCCGCGCTTGTCATCACGGCGGTCATCGCGTTTATCTTCATACCGGTCTCTGCGCCGGTCTTCGTGCCGCTTCTGTTGGCGGTCGCCGCGTTCGCGCGCTTGCTGTGCGAACTTGCGGCTGTGGTCGTTGCTGTGGTGGCGGTCGTCCCGGTCCGCCAGCGCCGGAGCCGCACAGAGCAGCAGGCTGGCGGCGGCAAAGGCTGAGATCAGTGTTTTCATGGTCGCTCTCCACGGCCGCCTGGGCGGCATCAGTGTGTTTTCGCTTACTGTGGGAGCCATTCTGTTCTCTGCACACTGAATCCTTCCTGAATCATCATCATTTTTTTGTCGAGACGATGAGAAAAACCGAATTCAACTGCGGTTTTCGCAGCCCGCCGCGTATTTGTTCCCACCCGCCCCCGGGGGTAATATGCCGCCCGTAGCAACCTCTGGCGGAACTCCGGCAATGCAAGTCTTTCACCATGTGACCAGCCTGCGCGAAGCGCTGACCGCGGCTCGCCGCGACGGCAAGACCGTTGGCTTCGTGCCCACCATGGGCAACCTGCACGACGCGCATATCGAGCTGGTCAAGCGCGCCCAGCAATTGTGTGACGTGGTGGTCGTATCCATTTTCGTCAACCGCCTGCAATTCGGTCTGAATGAGGACTGGGACAAATACCCGCGCACCATGGAGCAGGATATGGCGCGCCTGCGCGGCGCCAACTGCGATTTCCTGTTCCACCCGGACGAGAGCGAGATCTATCCCAACGGCATGGACCAGCAGACCAAGGTGATCTGCCCGGCGATGACCGACGTGCTGTGTGGGGCCAGTCGCCCGGGGCACTTCGAGGGTGTGACCACGGTGGTGGCGAAGCTGTTCAATATCGTGCAGCCGGATAAAGCGATTTTCGGTATCAAGGATTTCCAGCAGTTGGCGGTCATCCGCCGTATGGTGGAGGATCTGTGCATGCCGGTGGATATCGTAGCGGCTCCGGTACACCGCGAGGCGGATGGCCTGGCGATGAGTTCGCGCAACGGTTATCTCACCGAGGAAGAGCGGCCGAAGGTGGCGATTTTGAACCAGGCGTTGAACTGGGCACGAGGGGAAATTGAAAAAGGCCGGCGGGATTTTGCTGCGCTGGAGGCGGAATCAAAATCCCGTATTGCGAATGCGGGTTTCCGGGTGGATTACTTTTCCATCTGCAACAGCCGCGATCTGCAACCGGCGGCCCACGACGATCGCGAAATCACCTTGCTGGGTGCGATGTACACGAGCAGTGCGCGCCTGATCGACAACGTTTCTCTGAAAATATAGTTTCCCTGAGTATGTAACGGGAGGTTTCTGCTGATGCACATCGAAATGCTGAAGGGCAAGCTGCATATGGCAGCGGTGGCCCAGGCGGAGCTCTGGTATGACGGTTCCTGTGCGATCGACGAAGATCTTGTGGAGCTGGCGGGCCTGCGGGAATTCGAGAAAATCGATATCTACAACGTTTCCAACGGCGAGCGTTTTCACACCTATGTGATTCTTGCCGAGCGCGGCTCTGGCATCATTTCCATGAACGGTGCGGCGGCGCGGCGTGTTCAGGTGGGTGACCGTGTGATCATTGCGGCCTATGCACAGATGTCTGAAGCCGAGGCGGAATCTTTCAAGCCCAAGCTGGTTTACTTGACTGAGAAAAACCGGGTTGAGCGGAGTACCAATACCATTCCTGTGCAGATGGCTGAGCCTGCTTGATTTTTTGGGGTTCAGTGGTTCCGTATTTGAAGCTGGTCCGGTGGCGGCAGAGCGCCGGGGATTGGCTTTTGGAACCGGGCTAGGCGCCCCCCTTCAATACGTCCCTGTACGCTGCGTCGCAAACATCCCTGTTTGCGACGCTTCCAAAAGCCAATCCCCGTCACTCTACCTTCCATTCGTAGTTTTGCACTTCGTTAGCTATTTCAGATCAGAGCGCTGTAGTTGAAGTTAAGGCCAAGTGCCGGGTGGACGTTTTCAGGAGCGTCGGCGACATGGACGTCGCCGACGCAGCGTACAGGGATGTATTCACAGCGGTCCTGAAAACGTCCACCCGGTGCTTGGCCGCCACCCAACTTCCTTAGAGAGGACCAAGGATGAGGGGACTAGGCTTGTGACCACAAAGCCACCCGCCTACCATGAAGCCATCACAAGGTAGGAAGCCAGCCAGAACAATGTCATCCCTCTCCCACCCCAAAACCGGTGACCCGATTTCCTGGGATCAACTGCTAAAAAGCGGCTGTCGGATATTTCTCGGGTCCCACGCCGCCGTTCCCAACCAACTGATGGCCGACCTGATCGCCAATGGTCGCACTCTCAACGACATCGAAGTTACACAGGTATTTACCCTCTCCGACAACTTTTGGGCCGAGCGACAATACGCCGGACTGTTTACCGTCAATGCCCTGTACATCGGCGGAACCACGGTGCGCAACGCCGTCGCTGAAGGGCGCGCGGACTACACGCCCACCTTTCTTTCGGAAGTGCCAAAACTGTTCAGTGATCATGTTCTGCCACTGGACGCTGCACTCATCATGGTCAGTCCACCGGATGAGCTGGGCTACTGCTCCCTTGGGGTCAGTGTGGATGTGGTCTCCTCTGCGGTAAAGCATGCGAAAACCGTCATCGCCCAGGTCAACCCGAGCATGCCTCGCACCAACGGCCACAGTTTTATTCACCGCGATCAGATTCACGCATGGATGACCGCGGACGCGCCGATTCCGGAATCGCCACCGCCGGAAATGGATCAGGCCGTTGAACAGATCGGTCAATACGTATCCGTACTGGTGGAAAACGGGTCGACACTGCAGATCGGCATGGGCAAGGTGCACGATGCGGTACTGCGCTATTTGGGGAACCACAAGGATCTCGGCGTGCACTCAGAAATGATTTCTGATGGCGTTGCACGCCTGATGAAAAGTGGCGTTATCAACAATCGCAGGAAAACCTTCCACAGAGGAAAAACTATCACCAGCTACTGCATGGGGTCGAAAATGCTGTACGACTTTGTCGACGGTAACCCTCATGTGGAGCTGTATCCCGCAGAGCATGTCAGCTCGCCGGTCAATATTTCCCGCAATGAAAAAATGGTCGCCATCAACAGTGCCATCGAGGTTGATCTGACCGGGCAGGTGGTTTCCGATTCCATCGGACGCTTGTTGTACAGCGGTATCGGGGGGCAGGTGGACTTTATTCGGGGTGCGGCCCTGAGCAAGGGCGGAAAGCCGATAATCGCGCTCCCCTCGACCGCGCGGGATAAAAACGGGAAGTTGATTTCCCGCATCGTTGCCTCTCTTACCCCCGGAAGTGGCGTGGTTACATCGCGCGCGCATGTGCACTACGTTGTTACCGAATACGGCATCGCTTCCCTGCGCGGGAAAAGTATTCGCGAGCGGACTCTGGAAATGATCCGGATCGCCCACCCGGAGTTTCGTCGTGAGCTCCTGGAAAAAGTGCGGGAGTTTTACTGGGTACCTGAATATCAGGAGCAGGCACCTACCTCGATTCCCGAACTGGGACCGGTCGAGCAGAAAAAATATATTTTCGGCGGCATTACCTACACGCTGCGTCCGCTGAGGCCAGCAGACGAGAGACTGTTGCAGGAGTTTTTTTACACCCACAACAAAGAAACCCTGTTGATGCGCTACAACCACCACGTAACGCAGATGTCCAGGGAAAAATCCTGCAGTCTGGTAAGTGTCGATCAGGGGCGTGATCTCGCATTGTGCTTTACCGACCGCGATGGCGCCCGGGAAGTGATCCAGGGGGTGGGGCGGTATTATTTTTACGAAGCGGACAACAGTTGCGAAGTGGCTTTTGTTATCAAGGAGAGTCGGCGTGGCAAGGGTATCGCGTCTACGCTCCTGAAAGAAATGGAAAGCATTGCGCGCAAACGTGGTATTTCCAAAATGTTCGCCTGTGTGCGTCGTGACAATAAGCCGATGTTGTCGATTTTTGAAAGCAATGGCTTTTCCACGCGCGCCGGCGACAGTATGGACGAACTTTATTTGGAGCTGATGCTCGACGGAGAAAAGGACTGAGTCATGGCCAATGTAGGATTCTTCTCCGACCCCGCTTGTCACCGCCACGATATGGGCGATGACCACCCCGAGAGTCCCGCGCGTCTCGACGCGATTCAGGACCAATTGCTCACCAGTGGCATGGAATATGTGTTGCGTTTCTTCGATGCGCCCCAGGCTGCGCGAGAGCAGCTTGAGCGGGTGCACACCGCGGCATACATTGAATCCATTTTTACGCGGGTACCGCTTGAGGGGGTCGAAGTTCTCGACGAGGACACCCGCATGTGCCCGTATTCACTTACGGCCGCGCTGCACGCCGCCGGCGCCGGTATCGATGCGGTCGATCGGGTGATGGCAGGTGAAATCCATTCCGCGTTCTGTGCCGTGCGCCCTCCGGGCCACCACGCCGAGCGCGACAAGGCGATGGGTTTCTGCCTGTTCAACAACATCGCCATCGCCGCCACCCACTCCCGCGAGCACCATGGTCTTGAGCGCGTCGCGATCCTCGACTTCGACGTCCATCACGGCAACGGCACCGAAGATTTTATCGCCGGCCGCGAGGGCTACCTGCTCTGCTCCAGCTTCCAGTCCCCCTATTACCCCTTCACCGGAACCGGAGCGCTGCCCGACAATATCGTTAACACTCCCCTGGAAGCCGGTGCCGGCGGCGATGCACTGCGCGAAGTGGTACAGCAAGACTGGCTGCCGGCCCTGGAAAGCTTCCGGCCGCAAATGCTGTTCATCTCCGCCGGTTTCGACGGTCATATCGAGGACCCCATGGCACAGTTGCGCTTCCGGGAGGAGGATTATTTCTGGGTGACGGAAAAACTGCGGGAATACGCCGACCACCATTGTGAGGGACGACTGGTGTCCATGCTGGAGGGAGGTTACGCGCTTTCCGCATTGGGGCGCAGCGTGGTCGCGCATCTAAAAGGACTAATCGGCGGTTAAGAGATCGAACGCTCAAAACGTGAAGATAGGGTGGAGTAGCGGGTGCGGGTTTTCAGGAGCGTTGGCAACAGGGATGTTGCCGACGCAGCGTACAGGGGCGTATTCAAAGGGGGGGGGGCGCCTAGCCCGGTCCCGAAAGCCCGCGCCCGCTACTCCGCCGCCACAGAACTGGCAACTAGATGCCTCGGAGCAAGAATCACTCCTCATAAATCGAATAGAACTTTTTCACCGAACCGATCGTTTCCCAGGTCCCGGTAAAACCGGCGGGAATACAGAACGCATCGCCGGCCCGAACCCGCTCACTGACACCCTCGGCATCCGTAATGACCGCTTCGCCCTCGATGATGTAGCAGAATTCATCCTCGGTGTAAGTGAGCGACCACTTGCCCGTATCCGAAGCCCAGATACCGCAGAAAAAGTTCTCTTTCCGGTTGGTGAAGAAGTGCTCCGTCCACTGCTGTGGACTCCCCGCCAATATCTTCTCCGGTGCCACCGGCCCCGCCTCACGCGCAGCTGCTCCTTCCACAATCCGCAATAACTTCGCCGCCATATGGCCTCCTCGGTGCTTGAACAAAAATGTGATCACTAATTGCCAGCATTTTGCCTGTCCAGACTAAAAAAGGCACGGGATTCCAGACTCAGGGTGGGAAACCAAAAAGTTGTCAGGCTATGATGGTACGACAGGACTAGTGACAGCGTTGTCATTCAGCGGCTGCCAGTGGTATAACTTATCGGGATTCGTGCACCCGCATTGACTGATGGTGCACACAGCGATGTCTGCCGCCAACGGGTCTCAAAGAGTGGGGCCGCGCAGCACCCGATAATACTAATAAGGGAGAAAACGATGTCTGAAGTGCACACCTATCCGGTGCCCGAAACCTTTGCCGCGAATACCCTCGTCAATAACGACGACTATCAGCGGATGTACCGCCAGTCGGTGGAAGACCCGCAAGCATTCTGGTCCCAGCAGGCCAACGACTTCCTGCAGTGGAGCAAGCCCTTCACCAATGTGGTGGAAGAGGATCTCAGCAAAGGCCACGCCGCCTGGTTTGCCGACGGCGAACTGAACGTCTCCGTCAACTGTATCGATCGTCACCTGCCGGCCCGCGCCGAGCAGACTGCCCTGATCTGGGAAGGCGACGACCCCGCCGACAGCAAGAACATCACCTACCAGGAATTGTACGAACAGGTATGCCGCCTGGCCAACCTGTTGAAGGCCCGTGGCGTGAACAAGGGTGATCGCGTGTGCATTTATATGCCCATGATCCCTGAAGCGGCCTACGCCATGCTCGCCTGTACCCGTATCGGCGCCGTGCACTCGGTGGTGTTCGGTGGTTTCTCCCCCGATTCGCTCAAGGACCGCATCCTCGATTCCAACTGCCGCCTGGTGATCACCGCCGATGAAGGCGTGCGTGGCGGCCGCAAGGTGCCGCTCAAAGCCAACGTCGACAAGGCTCTGGCTCACTGCCCCGATGTGCATACCGCTATCGTGGTCAAGCGCACCGGAGCCAATATCGACTGGGACAGCAAGCGCGACATCTGGTACGCCGAATCCGTTGCCGGGCAAAGTACTGACTGTGCGCCGGAGCCGATGAATGCGGAAGACCCGCTGTTTATCCTCTACACCTCCGGCTCCACCGGCAAGCCCAAAGGCGTGCTGCATACCACTGCCGGTTACCTGCTGGCTTCCACCATGACGTTCAAGTACGCCTTCGATTACAAGGAAGGCGATGTGTTCTGGTGCACCGCGGATGTGGGCTGGATCACCGGCCACAGCTACATCGTATACGGCCCGCTGTGTGCAGGCGCCATTTCCCTGATGTTCGAAGGCGTGCCCACCTATCCGGATGCCTCGCGCTGCTGGCAGGTGGTGGAAAAACACAAGGTAAACACCTTCTACACGGCCCCTACTGCGATCCGCGCCTTGATGGGCGCCGGTGATGACTTCGTCACCAGGTGCGACCGCAGCTCCCTGAAACTGCTGGGTACCGTAGGCGAGCCGATCAACCCCGAGGCCTGGGAGTGGTACTACCACGTGGTGGGTGAGAAGCGCTGCCCGATCGTGGATACCTGGTGGCAAACTGAAACCGGTGCCCACATGATCACCCCGCTCCCCGGTGCCACCACCCTCAAACCCGGTTCGGCCACACGCCCCTTCTTTGGTGTGCAGCCGGCGCTGCTGGATGAGAAGGGGCAGGAAATTGAGGGGCAGGGCGAAGGCGCACTGGTGATGAAGGCCAGCTGGCCGAGCATGATCCGCAGTGTGTACGGCGATCATCAGCGCATGATCGACACATACTTCTCTACGTTCCCCGGTTACTACTTCACCGGCGACGGTGCGCGCCGCGATGCGGATGGCTACTACTGGATTACCGGGCGCATCGACGATGTGCTGAACGTCTCCGGCCACCGTCTGGGTACCGCGGAAATTGAGAGTGCGATTGTGTTGCACGAGGATACCGCCGAGGCGGCGGTGGTGGGTTATCCGCACGATATCAAGGGGCAGGGTATTTACTGCTATGTGACCCTGAAGAACGGTCGCGAGCCTTCCGAGGAGTTGCGCAAGGAACTGATCGACCTGTGTGTGAAGGAGATCGGCCCCATTGCCAAACCCGATATCATCCAGTGGGCGCCGGGCCTGCCAAAAACCCGCTCCGGCAAAATCATGCGGCGCATTCTGCGCAAGATTGCGTGTAATGAGCTGGATTCACTGGGCGACACTTCGACGCTTGCTGATCCTTCCGTGGTAGATGAACTCGTGGATCACCGGGCCAATAAATAGATTTGTGCCCGTCATCGGGTGCTCTGTTGTGGGTCCAGTGCTTCCCCTTCAGTTTTCACTCCCCGACTTCGTAAGCGCGTAAGACTCGCTCCTCGCCAGCTCACGAAGTGCTTTGCTAAATGCGAAGGTGGAGTGCCGGGGATAGCTTTTCGAAAGCGTCTGCGACAAGGACGTCGCCGACGCAGCGTTCAGGGATGTATCCCCAGGGGGGCTAGCCCGGTTTCGAAAAGCTATACCCGGTGCTCCACCGCCACCGAACGACAACAGTGCATACCTCAATCCTTCAATATGCGAATTGAGCTGAACCCAAGACAAACCCAAGATCCGGTGATTTAATTACCTCTAAAGGTATTAAGTTGATCCCAGCAGCACCGGAGGCCGCATGCAGAATATTCTCGTCATCCTCGACAAGCCCAAGCACGAACAGGTAGCGCTGGAGCGGGCGTTGGAACTGGCGAAGAAATCAGGGGCGGCGCTGCATCTGGTCAGCGTGGTTTACGAACCGGTGGTCTCCATATCCCTGCTCGCTGGCTCCATTCTCAATATCAGCGGGGAAATGAAAAACGCGCGCAGTCAGTGGCTGCAAGAGCTACAGCAGCAGCATACACTGCCCGCCGGCTCGACCGCAGAAGTGGTTTGGCATCACGACATTCCCTTCTGGACCCTCGAATACCTCGACGCAAATGATTGCGATCTGGTGGTGAAAACCGCGCAGAAACAATTCGGCCGCGGCGGTTTTGGCTCCATCGACTGGCGCATGATCGAAAGCCTCCCCACCCCCCTGTGGCTTGCTGTCAGCACCCATTGGGTCAAGCGCGAGCGCATTGTCGCGGCCCTCGACCCCGCCGTTGACAACCCCCTGCATGTAGCGCTGAATCATCGGGTGTTGCACCTCGGCGGCACACTCTCCCAGATACTGGAAGCCGAACTTGAGTCCGTTGCCTGCGTGCCTGTGCCCAGTGAAGTTGCAGACCTCGCGGAGTTTCGTGAACAGGCCGGGGCGTTGCTCCAGGCGGTGGACAAAGTCATCGCCGATAGTGGCATCACCTGCAGCCGAACGCACTTTGTTACGGGCAAACCCGCCGCTGAAGTCAATCGTGTGGTGGACCGCAACAAGGCGCGGGCCATTCTGGTCGGGCGCGGGGTGCGCAAAGGCCCCAAGGGGTTTGTACTTGGGAATACCGCCGAGCGAATCCTCGGCCGCGCGAACACCGATGTGCTGATTGTGCCCTGATCCCAGTTCGTACCCCGGAAGATATAGAGAACAATAAAAGAGCCAAGCCATGAATATTCGTCGCGCTACCGCCCTGATCCTGACCCTGATGTCACTGTCGACTGGTGCATTGTCAGCGGAAGTTACCAAAGAAAAGCCGGCCTTCGATCCACAGCTGGCAAAAGAACTGGGCGCCGATGAGTACGGTATGCACAAGTATGTGATGGCGCTGCTTAAGGCCGGCCCCCATCGCGATCAGGACCCGGGCACGGCTGCGGAGCTGCAACGGGCGCACATGGCGAATATCCAGAGGCTGGCAGATGAGGGCGTGCTGGTACTTGCGGGCCCGTTTCTTGATGGCGTTGAGTTGCGCGGAATCTATGTATTCGACGTGGATACCGTGGAAGAAGCGCAGAAACTGACGGAAACCGATCCCGCGGTACAGGCCGGGCGACTGGTGATGGAGTTGCACCCCTGGTATGGTTCCGCCGCGCTCAAGAAAATCAATCAACTGCACGGCACCCTCGCCAAGCAATCGCCGTAAGCGGTAACCGGGACAGTCACTATCGTGAATGAACAGCAGTACCTGTGTGAGCACTACCGTTTCAACGCCGAGCAGCGCCTGAAGGCCTTCAACTTTTTTGTGGTGCTGTCCATGTTTGTCGACGGTGGTGTATTCACCGCGGTTGAAAAAAGTTTCCACCCCCTGATCGTGATGCTGCTGGGCGGCTTTGTGGTCATTGTGTCCGCGGTATTCTGGGTGATGGACCTGCGCAGCCGCCAGCTGTTGAGCCTGGCGGTACCGGGGTTGCGCGCCATGGAACAGCAGTTGCCGGAACAGGCACGGGTATTTACCCGCGACCTGAATTCCCACAGCCGCTTTATCCGTTACACCTTTGCCATTCGCGCGCTGATTGTGGGGCAGCTCATCTGCGGCACCGCGGTGGTACTGTATGGTCTGATGTCGTACTCCGGCTCCCTGTAGATTCCTGTTTTCTACTCATCTCCTCCCGTTCCCCCCGCTTCTATACTGAGTGTCCGACACACCACCAGGTTGGCGACAGGAGATTCCCATGCTGGACCATATCGGTCTGATTGTGCACGACTACCAGCGCAGCAAAGCGTTCTATCAGGCTGCACTGTTACCGCTCGGCTATGAGCTGGTGATGGAGATGGGTGACTGGGCGGGTTTTGGCTGGGGTGGTAAGCCCCAGCTGTTGATCAAGGGCGGCTCCAGCACTGCGCCGGCCTTGCATATTGCGTTCAGCGCGGAAGATCGGGATACGGTGCACGCGTTTTATGACACGGCACTGCAAGCCGGAGGCAAGGATAACGGTGCACCGGGATTGCGACCGGAATACCACGATCACTATTACGGCGCCTATGTTCTGGACCCGGATGGGCACAACATTGAGGTCGTGTGCCATATTCCGGCGGATGCCTTCCAGTAATCCATACGGGTTATCGCGCGGACACGGGAGCCGCTGCAGTGAAGCGACAGTCCGGTCAATGGGCGTTGGGTTCGCTTCCCTCAGCGATCTCCCTGTCCAGTTTCACCAGCAGTTGCTCCGCCCAGCGCAGCCACGTTTTTTCTGTTTCAATACCCAGCAGCAGCGGCTGGTGGGATATCCACAACTTTTGTTGCTGTTCCAGCGGGCGCCGGTAGAAGCGGGCGTTCTGCGTCTCATAGGTGGTGAGCTTGTGGCGGTGCTCCTCGATGTGGCGCTCCAGTTCCGCGCGCATCTGCGCCAACGGCAGGTGGTGACCGGCGAATACCTGGATCAGGAAGGGGTCGCGGATCTTCTGCGCGGCCGCGGGCTTCGCCGCCCAGACTTCCAGTGCCTGGCGTCCCGCGGCCGTGAGGCTGTAGACTTTTTTGTCGGGACGACCGTCCTGCACCTCTTCCACACAATCCAGCAGCCCCTCCCCATGCAGTTTGTGTAACTCCCGATACATCTGTTGGTGACTGGCGCTCCAGAAGTGGTTGACGCTGCGCTCGAAGCGGCGTTTCAGGTCGTAGCCACTGCCGGGTTCGATGTCCAGCAGGCTCAGTACGGCAAATCTCAGTGACATGGTTCGGGCGATCACACAGGGTGGTAGTAAGAAACCTGTTGCCGGAGACGGAATCGCCGCCGGTGCGCAGCCTGGTTTCGTGTGCCCCGCAGTGTACTGGCTCACCCCGTCCGCTGACATGGGCGCCGCCGACCAGAAGTGCATCCCATGGGGATGGGTAGACCGGTAATTCCTGTTATCTATGAGAAACCTTCTGGCAATGGTCGAAAGTTAGGATGAAAAAGAAGGCTTAAACAAAAAATTAATATATGACCACTAGTATTTGTTGCGCCGGTGGATATAATCGCCGGCGCCACCAAAAGTGGTTGAATAATGTGCAATTACCGCCCCCAGAGCAGTTTCGCGGCCGTCCGCCACAAGCGTACGCCGCCTACCAGGTCACCCGTTACCATGTCGCCGCAATCATTGTCTCAGGCCACCGACGCCATCCCCGTATCGCCACCCGTCATGGTGCTGGAAGACGAACAGCCGGTTGAGACTCCGCAATCCACCAACACCCGACTCAACCGGCGTCGCAATCGCCGCACCCGCTGGAATGAGTGGCTGCTGGATGTATTCGCCATGAACAGCTTCTCCTGGGCCATTGCGATTCCGATTGAGGTGATGCTGGCGGGTATGAGCTGGAACGAACACCTGAAGGTGCGCCTGCTGGCGGTCGTATTCAACACCCTGATCGCGCGTCCGTTCAGCGTGTATCGCAACTGGGTGGTGGCGCGTATTGGTCGCGGTGGCGCCTTCCGCAACTACGCCCTGGACACCTTCGTTTTCTTGAGCTTCCAGTTGCCCCTGTACATCCTGAACATGGTGCTGGGCGGGGCTTCCAGTGGCGAAATTGCCACGGCGTGTATCACCTTTATGTTGATTGCCGGTGCCCTGGGGCGTCCCTACGGTATGTACCTCGACTGCCTGCGTCACCTGTGGCTCGAGCGGCGGACGGCGGCGGATAGTGCCGTCGCCAACTGAGAGCGTGCTTCGCCGCCAACGGGGCGCGCTTGACTTGGATGTGCCGAGTCACTAAAAAGGTCGCGGGCCTTTGCCTGCGCCATTGGAATTTATGGCGTAGAATTGTCTTGTGTCACCGGATGCTTTCCTTTAGAAACCATCTGGGAACAAGGAGCCCCTTGGACACGAGCTCTGCCCGTTAGGTTGTGACAGGCAGAACAGAATTCCGGATAACCGTATCTGACGCCATGAAGGGCACAGAGGTTATCAGCAAGGAATTTGGACCGGGTCGCAGGATTGACCCGAAATTTACCCATGGTTACAAGGAAGGTACGCCATGACCTACTGCCGTTCGGCGAGTAGTCGCCACACTAGTACAAGCTCTGGACCCAATCCCCCGTCCCGCCGCTCCCTGGCGCCAGGGCTACCGCAGATTACCCAATTCGCTCTGTTTTTCGGAACCCCGGCGGTGGTATTCGCTTTTCCCGGGGAGTCCCTGTTACTGGAAACCCGGCTGCCGCTGGTGTGGGTACTGCTCGCCAGTCTCGCGGCCATAGCCAGTGTGGTGGCGTGGTTGCGCCTGCGTGCCCGGCTGCAGGCATCGGCGCAGGCCAGCGGCGCCCGAGTGGTTGATCTGCAGGCTGAGAATGCCAAGCTGTTCCGCCAGGTACAGGCGCGGGTGCACGAGCTGATGGAGCGCGACCGGCAACTTGAAGAGGCCCGGGTGTCCGCGGAACAGGTGGACGAAGAGCACCGGGATTTCCTCTCACTCAGTGGCCATCGTATGCGCAAACCACTGGAGACGCTGGTCAGCACCATGAGTCTGCTGGCGCGCGGCGGCGATGCAGAAGCGCGCCAGCTGGCGGAAGCCGCTCTCGCCCAGTGCCGCAACCTGCGCAGCTGTATCGAGGAGATTCAGCGCGCCGGGCAGGGTACGCCCGAAGCCCCGGGGGCTGCCGCATCGGGGCGCATGGCGGCCGGTGAAGATACCATGCGAGAGCTGCATGTGTTGTTGGTGGAGAACGATTCCCATCCCAGCCTGCGTCCGCGCCTGGAGGCCTGCGGACACAAGGTGCGCCGAGAAACCAACGGTGTAGACGGCGCTGAGGCCGCGCTCAGGGGCAATTTCGATCTGGTGCTGATCGACGTGCGGCTGCCGTTGATCGACGGAGTGGAAACCGCACGTAAGATCCGCGGAGAGCTGGCCAACGACAGCCTGATCATCTTCGGCATGCTCGACCGGCTGGACCCGGGGGACAAGGAGCGCTATGCGGGGCGCGGTCTCTCCGGCGTGCTGCCATCGCAGCCCAGCGACAGCCAGCTATTGCAGCTGTTGAATTGGGTGGAACAGAAAACACGCAGCCGCGCCACTGGTAACGGCAAACCCGCCCGCGCCGCCAAGGTACTCAATGCCAGTACTCTGGAGCGCCAACGTGACACCCTGGGCCACCTCGCCTTTGCCGAGCTGCTGGGCGATCGCCTCGCCAACTTGCCGAAAAAGATTACCGCCTTCACCAGCGCGCTGACCGGCCGCCACTGGCTCGACGCCCAACACCAGGCCCAGGCCATCGCCGCCGAAGCGGAAAGTGTCGGGCTTGAAGTGGTGGCCAGCCGGCTCAAGGCCCTTTCGGCGCGGTTGTCCATCGACAGTGAACGGGACTATTGCCGCCACCAGCGCACAGAGATACTGGGGTTGATGCGCAACTCCATTCAGCAGCTGAAAGCCTGGCGTGAGAATAATGTCCATACGGAGTGGGCGTTGAGGTAAACACCGCGATAACCGCGACCGGCTGTGGCTGGGTGCGGTTATCGCTGCCGCAAAATACGCCTACACTTAGCGCTCACGTTCACAATGGAATCCCTGCCCATGTCTGAGCAGTACCCCGCCCCTCAACAGGCCGAGCGCGAACGTGCCGGCCGCGACATCGCCACCCTGGTGTATTTGATCCAGGCCATCAGCTTGTTTACGGCGGTGCCCTTCTTTGTGGGTGTAATCATCAACTACGTCAAGCGCGGTGACGTGCGCGGTACCTTGGCGGAATCCCATTTCCGCTGGCAGATACGCACTTTCTGGTACAGCTTGCTGTGGTTTGTGATCGGTTGGGCCACCGTGTGGATTCTGGTGGGTTTCGCCGTGTGGGCGATCAGTTGGGTCTGGATGGTCTACCGCGTGATTCGCGGCTGGCTGACGCTTGCGGATAACCGGCCAGCCTATTCATAGGTCCGCGGGTGTAAGGAATGCAAAGTAACGCCGGAAAACGGCGAGACAAACCCGAATAGAAATTTGATGTGAGAAAACGTTGAGCGGCCCCAAGGCCGCTCTTTTTTTATGGTTCCTTGGCCGGGTTTCAGAAGCCGCTGGTCATTGCAAGCAGGAACAGATCCGCCGGCAGTAGCTGGCCGTTCACCTGCAGGTTGCCCCGGTCCAGTTGCAGGTGCATGTTCAGCTGGCCATTTTGCTCTTTCAGAAACCCGTACTGTTTCAGAGCGCTGGCCTGCATGATCAGTGGTGACTGCAGCATCGCCTGTTCGGCGCCACTCAGGTTGGCGCTGCCGTTGAGATAGTCCAGCCAGAACAGCTTGTCGTTCTGCGCCGGGCGTTTTTTCGGCATGCCCTTCCAGTCCACATCCAGTTGCAGTTGCATTGGACCGTTGGCGGTGGCGATATCCAGTTGCTGTTGCATTTTCAGCGGGCGATCGAACACCTGCGGCCAGCGGCGCTGGGCCGACGGGGTCAGCAGCAGGCTGTACAGGTAGTGGTGCAGGTCGTCGTAGCCGATCGCCGGCAGGTTGATCTGCTGGGTCAGGCTGCTGGCAGGGGTGGAGGACTGGATTTCCGGCAGCTTGAGTTCGGTCTGCACATGCAGGGTGCGGTCGGCCACCAGTTCACCGGTGTAGGCGAAGGTCACATCGCGCAGCTCCAGGGGGCCGGAATCGTTATTGGCGCGCACCAGCGGCAGCGTGAGCTGCAGGGTGCCGGCACCACTCGGGTCCAGCTTGAATTCCCCGCGGCCTGACTGCAGGTACAGTGCCTCGCGGTGGCCATCCATACGCACGAATTCGCCGAGCTTGAAGCTGCTGTCCTGCTGCCGCCCCTGGAAGTCGGTGACCAGTCGAATACTGGCTCCCTTGAAGCGGATTTGCTGATCGCCCTCGTTGCGGTCGATGGGCAGCAGGCGCAGGGTGTTGGTCACGCGGTTGTTGGCACCGACCAGTGTCTCCACGAGGATCGGGCTGTTTTGGAGCCCCGGACCCAGGTCGTCTAGGGAGCCGTAATAGGCCTCCAACTGGCGACGCAATGCCGGTTCCAGCTCGTTCCCGGTGAGACGCGTTTTCGCGTAGAGCACGCCGATACGGGGCCCGCGGCTTGTGAAGAGCACCGGGCCGTGTTTGATCTCGGTAAAGGTTTCGGTGGCGCCATCCTTACCCTTCAGCAGGGCCAGGGCCTCGGCGCTGAACCAGCCGCGCTGGTAGCCGGTCAGCTCGATATTGGGCTGGCTGGCCAGTTGCTGTTGCAGCACTTCTTCAACCTTGGGGCCGAGCAGGCGCGGGGCAATAATGGCCGCGAGCAGCAGCAGGGCAGACAGGGCGATGAGGATATAACGTAGGGCTTTCATGTTTCGGTGAAATCTTCGAGTCAGATCGAGGGCAAATAAAAACGGGCGTTCCCCGGTTTATGGAGAGCGCCCGATGTTAGCAGATCGAGAAGAAACCAGAGACCGCTAATCCCCTTTTATCGTTCCGCTCTCGCCGGCAATGGCCCTGGCCACTTTTGAGTTGCTTTCGCGCCCCAGCGCGCGGGAGATGAAGTTGCCTGCCGTCGCGAGCCGGCCCAGGTCCACACCGGTGTGAATGCCGAGGCCGTCGAGCATATACACCACATCCTCACTCGCCACATTGCCGGACGCGCCGCGGGCATAGGGGCAGCCGCCGAGGCCCGCCACAGCAGAATCCACCACCGTCACGCCCGTTTGCAGCGCCGCGTAGATGTTGGCCAGTGCCTGGCCATAGGTATCGTGGAAGTGCACAGCGAGTTTTTCTATGGGCACCTGCCGGGCCACGGTGTCGATCATATGGCGAGCCTTTTCCGGGGTACCGACACCAATGGTGTCGCCGAGACTGATCTCATAGCAGCCCATATCCAGCAGCGCGCGGCTCACTTCCGCAACCTTTTCCGCACGGATCTCGCCCTCGTAGGGGCAGCCGAGCACACAGGAAACATAACCGCGCACCGGAACACCGTCGGCGCGGGCCTGCTCCGCCAGCGGCCGGAAGCGCTCCAGGCTCTCCTCGATGGAGCAGTTGATATTTTTGCGGGTGAAGCTCTCGGACGCTGCACCGAACACGGCGACTTCATCCGCACCGGCATCCCGCGCGCGCTCATAACCGATCATGTTGGGGGTGAGTGCGCTGTAGATGACACCGGGTTTGCGCTGGATACCGGCGAGCACTTCTTCGCTGGCCGCCATCTGCGGTACCCACTTGGGACTGACGAAGCTGCCGGCCTCGATCACCCGGAGACCGCTGTCACTCAGCAGATCGATCAGTTGTACCCGGGTCTCAACCGATATCGGTTGCTTTTCATTCTGCAGGCCGTCCCGGGGGCCCACTTCGACGATCTTTACCCGTTGCGGCAGGCTCATTGGGCATTCCCCTGTGCTTCCTGGGGGGCGAAGTCGATCAGCAGGCTGCCGCCGTCCACCAGTTCTCCGGCGGCGCAGAAGAACTGGTTCACGGTACCATCGGCGGGCGCGCGCAGTGTGTGTTCCATCTTCATTGCCTCCATCACCAGCAGTGGCTGGTCTTTTTCCACCGTCGCCCCAGGTTCCACCAGCAGGGTGACGATGGTGCCGTTCATCGGGGCTTCCAGTCCGTGCGCGGCGTCCGCACTCTCGCCGATATCCGCCGAAAGGATTTTGAAGTCCAGTTGTTCGCCACTGATAAACACCGTGCCATCGTCGCCGTTGGCGACACTGGAGTAGTTCACCCTGCGGCCGTCCAGCACCGCGACATTCTGGCCGTGGGGTACGGCGATGGTGCCGCTCTGTGCGTCCAGCGCTGCGCTGCATTGCCACTGCAGATGGGTCGCGTCACCGGCAAAGCGAATCTCGATTTCTCGCCCGTGCACTTCCACTTTCTGGGTGCGCCACAGGGTCAGACCGTTGCGCCAGTTGCTGCCACTGTGCCATGGGGAAAAAGGATCGGCCTTGGGGGCGGCGCGGTGCTGGGCGCGGGTCTCTCGGTGGTGCAGGAACGCGGCCATGGCGGCGCACTGCTGCGAGCGCAGCTGTTGTTCCTGCTGGAGAATTTCCTGTTCGTGATCGCCGATAAAATGGGTGCTGACACGGCCGTTCACAAACGCGGTGTGATTGATCACCCGACGCAGGAATTCGATATTGTGGCGCAGCCCGGCGATCTGATACTGCTGCAGTGCGCGGTCGAGTTTGGCCAGCGCCTCGCGCCGGTTGCGCCCATGCACGATGAGCTTGGAGATCATCGGGTCGTAGTGCACGCTGATTTCGTCGCCGGTCTGTACACCGGTGTCTACACGCACGGATTTGTCTTCCGCCGGTGGTTGGTGCCGCAGCAGTTTGCCGGTGGACGGCAGGAAATCGTTATCCGGGTCTTCCGCGTAGATGCGCACTTCGAAGGCGTGGCCGACGATGTGCAGGTCTTCCTGCTCCAGCGGCAGGCCGTCGCCAGCGGCGACCGCCAGCTGCCAGGCCACCAGATCCTGACCGGTGATCATCTCGGTAACCGGATGCTCCACCTGCAGGCGGGTGTTCATTTCCATAAAATAAAATGCGCCGCTGGCATCCAGCAGGAATTCCACGGTACCGGCTCCCACATAGCCGATGGCACTCGCGGCACGCAGGGCTGCTTCACCCATTTTCCTGCGGGCTTCCGCAGACAGGCCGGGAGCCGGTGCTTCTTCGACCACTTTCTGGTGGCGGCGCTGTACGGAGCAGTCGCGCTCGAACAGGTACACACCCTTGCCCTGCTTGTCGCAGAACACCTGGATTTCCACGTGGCGGGGATTGACCACGTAGCGCTCGATCAGCATGTGGTCATCGCTGAAGGCGTTTTGCGCTTCGCGCTTGGCGGCGGCGAGGGCTTCGTGGAAGTCCTTGGGGTTGTCGACCCGGCGCATGCCCTTGCCACCGCCACCGGCGGCGGCTTTGAGCAGTACGGGGTAGCCGATGCGATTGGCGTGGCCTTCGAGGATGCCGGGATCCTGGTTGTTACCGTGGTAGCCGGGTACCAGCGGTACTTTGGCTTCTTCCATGATGCGTTTGGCGGCGGATTTGGAACCCATGGCTTCGATGGCGGCGGCGGGTGGGCCGACAAAGATGATGCCGGCTTCTTCACAGGCGCGACAGAATTTGGCGTTTTCGCTCAAGAATCCGTAGCCGGGATGGATGGCGTCGGCGCCGGTCTGCTTGGCGGCGGCGAGGACTTTGTCGATGTCGAGGTAGGATTCCCGGGCCGGTGCGGGGCCGAGGTATACGGCTTCGTCGGCCTGCTGGACGTGCAGGGCGTTGGCGTCTGCGTCGGAGTAGACCGCAACGGTAGCGACGCCCAGACGGCGCGCGGTACGGATAATACGACAGGCAATTTCGCCGCGGTTGGCGATCAGCAGTTTGCGAATCATGGCTGGCTCTGGTTTTTCATCGCTGAGTTTGGCTTGTGTCACTGCCTCGGGAACTCTGTCCTTCGGCCGTGGCAGCCAGTCGCCGGGAGTGGGTTTTCAGGACCGCTGTGAATACATCCCTGTACGCTGCGTCGGCAACATCCCTGTTGCCGACGCTCCTGAAAACCCATCCCCGGCGCCCGACCTTCAATTCGTGTTTTGGTACTTCGTAAGCATTAGTAGTGATTGTTTACTCTTCGCTGGTGTTCATCCAGCTGGGTGCACGCTTCTCTAAAAATGCGCTCAATCCTTCCTGTCCCTCGGGGGAAACTCTAACTGCAGCAATCAGCGCACTGGTCTGTCCCTGCAGCTCTTCATTGATCACTCTGTTCGACATGGACATCGCCAGCTGCTTGGCCATGGTGACGGCGTTGGGGCCGTTGTCGACGATGCTGTTCACCAGCTTCTGCACGGTCAAATCCAGATCGCTTTCGTGCACCACTTCGGAAACCAGGCCGATTTCCTTGGCGCGTTCCGCGGAGAAGCGCTCGGCAGTAACGAAGTAGCGACGTGCCTGGCGGGCGCCGATGGCGTTGATGACGTAGGGGCTGATGGTGGCTGGCAGCAGGCCGATTTTTACTTCGCTCAGGCAGAAGCTGGCGCGCTCGGCGGCGACGGCAATGTCACAGCAGCTGACGAGGCCGACTGCGCCGCCGAATGCGGCACCCTGCACACGGGCGATGGTGGGCGCCGGGAACTGGTCGAGTTTGTGCAGCATGGCGGCGAGTGTGGCGGCGTCGCTGCGATTCTGTTCCTCACTGTACTCCACCATGCGCTTCATCCAGTTGAGGTCGGCACCGGCGGAGAAGTTCTTGCCATTGGAGGCGAGGATCAGCGCGCGCACACCGCCACTGCGGGCGAGCTTGTCAAAGGTCTCGCCGAGCTGGCGGATCAGGTCATCGTCGAAGGCGTTGTGAATCTCCGGGCGGTTGAGGGTAACCGTGGCCACGCCTTCGTTGTCGATTTCGCACAGCATTTTTTCGGTCATGGCTTTCTCGCTCAAAATAGGTCCTTGGATTTCGGCAATAACTACGGAGTCGATAAGGTTCTGATGCCGGTATTGCTTTGCTGGACCTTCTGCGACAGGGATGTCGCGGAAGAGCCCCCAGGGATGGGTTCACGGCGTGTCCAGCAAAGCAATACCGGCAGCAGGACCCGCGCAGAACTTTCCCTGTGCACTGTTTTACATTCGGAAAACCCCGAACTTCGTCTCTTCCGGTTCCTTGTGCGTCGCCGCCGCCAGACACAGTCCCAGCACGGTGCGCGTATCTTTCGGGTCGATAACGCCATCGTCCCACAGGCGCGCGGAGGCGTAATAGGGGTGGCCCTGGTGTTCATAGTCGTCGATGATCGGCTGCTTGAACTTGGCAATTTCTTCCGCGCTCCAGTCCTCGCCCTGTGCCGCCATCTGATCCTTCTTCACCTGCGCCAGCACCCCCGCCGCCTGCTCGCCGCCCATCACGGAAATACGCGCATTGGGCCACATAAACAGGAAATTCGGATCGTAAGCGCGGCCACACATACCGTAGTTGCCCGCACCGAAGGAGCCGCCGATCAGAATGGTGATCTTGGGTACCTTGGCGGTCGCCACCGCGGTCACCATCTTTGCCCCGTGCTTGGCAATACCACCCGCCTCGTACTGCCTGCCCACCATAAAACCGGTAATGTTCTGCAGGAATACCAGCGGAATATTGCGCTGCGCACACAGCTCGATAAAGTGCGCGCCTTTTTGTGCACTCTCGGCAAACAGGATGCCATTGTTGGCCACGATGCCTACCGGATAGCCGTGGATGCGCGCGAAACCGGTCACCAGCGTAGTGCCGTACATCGCCTTGAATTCATCAAACTCCGAACCGTCTACCACCCGCGCAATGATTTCGCGCACATCGTACGGCTGGCGGGAATCCTTTGGCACAATGCCGTAAATCTCTTCCGGTGGATAAATCGGCTCCACCGGCTTGGTGATATCGAGGCCCGGATTTTTCACCCGGTTCAGACGCGCCACCGAATTGCGCGCGATCTGCAATGCGTGGGTATCGTTATTGGCAAAATGGTCGGAAACCCCGGAAATCTTGCAGTGCACCTCCGCACCACCGAGATCCTCCGCGGAAACCTCTTCTCCAGTCGCCGCCTTCACCAGGGGCGGGCCCGCCAGGAAAATCGTCGCCTGCTCCTTCACCATAATCGACTCATCCGCCATCGCCGGCACATAAGCACCGCCCGCGGTACAGCTGCCCATCACCACCGCGATCTGCGGAATGTTCTTCGCCGACAGATTGGCCTGATTGAAGAAGATGCGCCCGAAGTGCTCGCGATCCGGAAATACATCGTCCTGACGCGGCAGGTTGGCACCGCCGGAATCGACGAGATAGATACAGGGAAGATTGTTCTGCTCCGCAATCGCCTGCGCGCGCAGGTGCTTTTTCACCGTCAGCGGGTAATAGGTGCCACCTTTCACCGTCGCGTCGTTGGCCACGATCACACAGGGCTGGCCAGACACGGTACCGATACCGGTGAGAATACCGGCCGCCGGGACGTCTTCACCGTACACGTCATAGGCGGCGAGTTGGGAAAATTCCAGGAACGGACTGCCCGGGTCGAGCAGCGCATCGATGCGATCCCGCGGCAACAACTTGCCGCGGGATACATGTTTTTCCCGCGCGCGTTCACTACCACCCTTGGCGATGGTTTCCAGCTTTTCCCGCAGATCGTCGACGATCTTCTGCATCTGCGCGCGGTTTTCGGCGAATGCGGGATCGCGGGAATTAATTTTGCTCTGAATCTGATTCATAAAAAGTACGAGGCCAATTCGTAGTCAGAACCTGGATGCGAAGGTGCTGCTGCCGGGGCGGGTTTGCCAGACCTTCTAAAACAGGGATGTTTTAGAAGAGCCCCCAGGGATGGGTTCACGGCGTGTCTGGCAAACCCGCCCCGGCAGCAGCACTGCCACCAAAATAAAAAAGAACTCAGCGAGTTTCGTTAAACAGCTCGCGGCCGATCAACATGCGACGAATCTCGGAAGTGCCGGCGCCGATTTCGTAGAGCTTGGCATCGCGCAACAGCCGACCGGTGGCGTACTCATTGATATACCCATTGCCACCCAGCGTCTGAATTGCCTGCAGCGCCATCTGCGTCGCGCGCTCCGCAGTAAACAGGATCACCGCCGCAGAATCCTTGCGCGAATCCTCACCGCGATCACAAGCCTTCGCCACCGCATACAGATACGCGCGGCTCGCATTCAGATCCGCGTACATATCCGCCACCTTGCCCTGCATCAGCTGGAACTCACCAATCGCCCTGCCGAACTGCTTGCGCTCGTGAATGTACGGCACAACGATATCCATGCACGCCTGCATGATTCCCACCGGGCCAGCAGACAGAATCGTGCGCTCATAATCGAGCCCGCTCATCAGCACCCGCACACCGCCATTCAGCTGACCAAGGATATTCTCCTCCGGTACCTCACAGTCCTGAAACACCAGCTCACAGGTATTCGACCCGCGCATCCCCAGCTTGTCCAGCTTCTGCGCCTGAGTGAATCCCTTGAAACCGCGCTCCACAATGAACGCCGTAATTCCACCGGAACTGATGCCCGGCTCCGTGCGCGCGTAGATCACATAGGTGTCTGCATCCGGACCATTGGTAATCCACATCTTGTTGCCGTTCAGGATAAAACGGTCGCCCTTCTTCTCCGCCTTCAACTGCAGGCTCACCACATCGGAACCGGAGTTTGGCTCGCTCATCGCCAGCGCACCGATATGCTCACCGGAACACAGCTTCGGCAGATATTTTGCCTTCTGCTCCGGGGTGCCGTTCTTGCGGATCTGGTTCACGCACAGATTCGAGTGGGCACCGTAAGACAGACCGACGGAAGCGGACGCGCGGGAAATCTCCTCCATCGCCACCGCGTGGGCCAGGTAGCCCATGTTCGAGCCGCCGTACTCCTCCTCCACGGTCATGCCCAACAGACCCAGCTCACCGAACTTCTTCCACATATCGGCGGGGAAAAGATTGTCCTCGTCGATCTGGGCCGCGCGCGGCGCCAGCTCCGCCTGGCAGAACTTGTAGACCATGTCCCGCAGCATATCGATGTCTTCGCCGAGGTCGAAGTTGAGGGTTGGGTAAGGTGTATTCATGGCGTGCTCCGCTTGAAATCAGTCAGAGGTTTAAATCGGTAAAGGGTTAAAACAGTCAGATTCAGGATGTCTGTTCTTTCAGCGCCGCCTGGGTGCGGGCGCTCGCTTCGTCCAGCTGCGCGAGCATCTTCTCGATATCCCGTTGCTGTTGGCGCAGCTGTTGGCGTTTGGCGTCGATACGCTCGAGGAGGCGGTTCAGCTGGTCCACATTGCCCTTGCTGGGGTCGTACATGTCGATAATTTCCCGGCTCTCGTCGAGGGAGAACCCGAGGCGCTTGCCGCGCAGGATCAGCTTCAGGCGCACCCGGTCTTCCGGCGAGTAAACCCGCGTCTGCCCGCGCCGCTCCGGGCTGAGCAGCCCCTTGTCCTCATAAAAGCGGATGGTGCGGGTGGTAATCCCGAACTCCTGGGCCAGCTCGGAGATGCTGTGGCTGGTGGGGCCTGTAGTTGTGGTTGGGGCGTTCATGGGCCATTCCTCAGATGTGCCTGAAGGATAGTTGACGTTTACGTTAACGTAAACGTCAATCTGGGCCAAAAGGTGACTGAAATGTAAAAGATAGTCCGCATGGCGCGGCGAGGCCCTATCCAGCGCTGTTCGGCCGGATAGGGTGGAGGGCTTGAGAAGAAGTTACCGGTTACTAGGGAGCATCTCGGCAGTCAGATATTCACGGTAGTAAGCGCTCGCCAGCAGCTGCTTGGCTTCCTCGATATCCGGTGCGAAGTAGCGGTCCTTGTCGTAGAAGGGCACGCGCTCGCGCAGGGCGGCTTTGGCGTTCTCCAGCTTTTCGGTGGTCTTCAGCGGGGCGCGGAAGTCGAGGCCCTGGCAGGCGGCCAGCAGTTCCACCGCAAGGATGCCGCAGGTGTTGTCGGCCATATCGCGCAGGCGACGGCCGGCGAAGGTGGCCATGGACACATGGTCTTCCTGGTTGGCGGACGTCGGCAGGGAGTCGACGCTTGCCGGGTGGGCGAAGGTTTTGTTCTCGCTGGCCAGTGCCGCGGAGGTGACCTGGGCGATCATGAAACCGGAGTTTACCCCGCCGTTGTCCACCAAAAACGGTGGCAGGCCGGACAGGTTGGAGTCGATCAGCAGCGCCATGCGGCGCTCGGACAGGGAGCCGATTTCCGCGATCGCCAGCGCCAGGTTGTCGGCCACCATCGCCACCGGTTCCGCGTGGAAGTTGCCGCCGGAGATGATGTCGGAGTTTTCCGGGTTTTCCTCGTCGGTAAAGACCAGCGGGTTGTCGGAAACTCCGTTGGCTTCCGCCAGCAGCACTTCGGCGGCAAAGCGGATCTGTTGCAGGCAGGCGCCCATCACCTGGGGCTGGCAGCGGAGGCTGTAGGGGTCCTGAACTTTGGCGCAGTCATGGTGTGATTCACCGATCTCACTGCTGTCACCCAGCAGCTCGCGGTAGCTCGCGGCCACGTCGCGCTGGGCTCTCTGGCCGCGCACCATGTGAATGCGATCGTCGAATGGGCGGCGGGAGCCTTTTGCGGCTTCCAGGGTCAGCGCGCCGGTCACCACCGCGCCGGCAAACAGGTCTTCCGCGGAGAACAAACCCTGCAGGGCAAAGGCGGTGGACGCCTGGGTGCCGTTCAGCAGGGCCAGGCCCTCCTTCGGCGCCAGTACCAGCGGGCGCATTTCGGCAAAGCGCAGGCCTTCGGATGCCGGCTTGCGTTCGCCATTGATAAAGCATTCGCCTTCACCCAGCAGCACCACGCTCATATGCGCGAGTGGTGCCAGGTCGCCGGAGGCACCCACGGAGCCTTTTTCCGGAATCGCCGGGTAAACGCCGGCGTTGACCAGCTTGATCAGCGCTTCGATCACAGCCGGGCGCACGCCGGAGTAACCGCGCGCGAGGGAATTGATCTTCAGCACCATCAGCAGGCGCACCGTGTCTTCGGTCATGAAGTTGCCGGTGCCGGCAGCGTGGGAGAGCACAATGGCGCGCTGCAGGGTTTCCAGGTCTTTCTTTTCAATGCGGGTGTTGGCCAGCAGACCGAAACCGGTGTTGATGCCGTACACGGTGCGACCCTGTTCCAGCACCAGTGCCACAGTTTTGGCGGAGGCTTCGATGGCCGGGTAGGCGTCTTTGGCAAGGCTCAGCTGCACGGGCTCGCGGGCGACGCGGCGCAGTTGTTCCAGGCTCAATTGGCCGGGGGTGATTTCCAGTTGGTACATAAATTTCTCACCGAAAATAAATTCTTAAATTCAGGCCGGAAGTCGTTTCACGACGTAGCGAGCGGGTGGCTGGCAGTATTCGTGGGACGGCTTCCATTAGTCCTTGAGCATCGGCAGGTCCAGGCCCTGCTCACGTGCGCAATTTTTGGCGATGTCGTAACCCGCATCCGCGTGACGCATGACACCGGTGGCCGGATCGTTCCACAGTACGCGGCCAATGCGCTTGGCGGCGGCTTCGGTGCCGTCGCACACAATGACCACACCGGAGTGCTGGGAGAAGCCCATGCCCACGCCGCCACCGTGGTGCAGCGAAACCCAGGTAGCGCCGGAGGCTGTGTTCAGCAGGGCGTTCAGCAGCGGCCAATCGGAGACGGCATCACTGCCGTCCATCATGGATTCGGTTTCGCGATTGGGGCTGGCCACGGAGCCTGAGTCGAGGTGGTCGCGGCCGATCACTACCGGTGCTTCCAGTTCGCCGTTCGCTACCATTTCGTTGAATGCCTGCGCCAGGCGCGCGCGGTCTTTAAGACCGACCCAGCAGATACGCGCCGGCAAACCCTGGAACTGGATGCGCTCGCGGGCCATATCCAGCCAGTTGTGCAGCTGCGGATTGTCCGGGATCAGTTCTTTTACCTTGGCGTCGGTCTTGTAGATATCTTCCGGGTTGCCGGAGAGTGCTGCCCAGCGGAAGGGGCCGATGCCTTCGCAGAACAGCGGGCGGATGTAGGCCGGTACAAAGCCTGGGAAGTCGAACGCATTTTTCACGCCCACTTCGAACGCCATCTGGCGGATGTTGTTGCCGTAGTCGAGGGTGGCGGCGCCGCGCTTTTGCAGTTCCAGCATGGCTTCCACCTGGATGCCCATGGATTTTTTGGCTTCCTTCACTACCAGTGCTTCGTCGGCTTTGCGCATCTCGGCAGCCTGCTCCATGGTCCAGCCTTTCGGCAGGTAGCCGTTCAGCGGGTCGTGGGCGGAGGTCTGGTCGGTAACACAGTCGGGCAGGATGCCACGCTCGACAATTTCCGGGAATACGTCAGCGGCGTTGCCGAGCAGGCCGACGGAAATGGCCTCGTCCTTTTCCATCGCTTCATTGATCATTGCCAGGGCTTCGTCGAGGCTGGTGGCTTTTTTGTCCACGTAGCCGGTGCGCAGGCGGAAGTCGATGCGGGTTTCATCGCACTCGACGGCGATCATGCTGAAGCCGGCCATGGTGGCTGCGAGAGGCTGGGCGCCGCCCATGCCGCCGAGGCCGCCGGTGAGCACCCATTTGCCTTTGGCGACGCCATCAAAGTGTTTGCGTGCGACCGCGGCAAAAGTTTCGTAGGTGCCCTGGACGATGCCCTGGGAGCCGATGTAGATCCAGGAGCCGGCGGTCATCTGGCCGTACATGGCGAGGCCTTTTTTATCCAGCTCGTTGAAGTGTTCCCAGTTGGCCCAGTGGGGGACGAGGTTGGAGTTGGCGATGAGGACGCGGGGGGCGTCGGCGTGGGTTTTGAATACGCCGACGGGTTTGCCGGACTGGACCAGCAGAGTTTCGTCGTCTTCCAAGCGCTTCAGTACTTCGACAATTTTGTCGTAGCACTCCCAGTCGCGCGCGGCGCGGCCGATACCGCCGTAGACGACGAGGTCTTCCGGGCGCTCGGCGACGTCGGGGTGCAGGTTGTTCATCAGCATGCGCAGGGGGGCTTCGGTAAGCCAGCTTTTCGCATTCAGCTGGGTGCCGATGGGGGCGATGATTTTGCGGCTGGGGTCGTGACGTTTGTCGGTCATGGTTGCCTCGTCTTTTCCAAATTCTTGGTTTGAAATTACGGTCTGTGGGTTTTTGGCCCCGGAGCTCTGGTTTTGGTGCGGTGGCGGCGGGGCACCGGGGGCGGGCTTTCGGGACCGCTGCGAGTACATCCATGTACGCTGCGTCGCAAACGTCCCTGTTTGCGACGCTCCCGAAAACCCGCCCCCGGTACCCCACCTTCAATTCAAATTTCTGTGCTTCGTTTCTCGTCATCCCGGACTTGATCCGGGATCCAGTGGTCGAGCGGAGTCCTTAAGCTGGATACCGGCATACGCCGGTATGACCCCGGATTTAAAACCTGAGTTGCGCGCCAAGTCGGTACCGATTTCCTGGGTGCACCAACCGCGCAAAACTCACCGTGCCCGCACTGCTTTTTGTGCGTCGCCAGATCTGCAGGCACGCAGTGCCCGGTTTGATTTCCAGTGCCTTCCCGACCGCTTCATCGGCACCAGTGGCTTCAACGGTGGTATCCACTTCCGTCAGCGGCGCGACGCGGGTGAGGTATTCGTTGGGGGTGGCTGCGCTGAAGTCCTGTTGCAGGTATTCCGGCACCAGTGTCGGGTTGGTATAGCGTTCCTCGAACTGGATCGGCAGGCCGTTGTCCAGGTGCACGATGATGGAGTGATACACCGCGGCACCTTCGGTCAGGCCGAGGGCGCGGGCGACTTCGGTGTTGGCGACGGTCTGCTCCAGTGTGAGGATGCGGTTGCTGTAACTGTGACCGCGGGCGGCGATTTCGTCGGCGATATTGCGGACTTCCAGCAGGGAGCCGGCGGCGACGGGTTCGGCGACGAAGGTGCCGAGGCCCTGGGAGCGCATGAGTACGCCCTCGTCGGTGAGCTCGGAGAGCGCGCGGCGGGCGGTCATGCGGCTGACGTTGAAGTCTTGGGACAGTTGGTTTTCCGAGGGCACACGGAAGTGCGCCGGCCACTCGCCGCTTTCGATCTGCGCGCGGATGTGCGCCTTGATCGCGGCGTAGCGGGGCTGACTGCTGCTTTCCGGGGCCAATGTCTGACTGCTCATACTTGTGTGGTCTTCGCCTGCTCGGGTAAAGTGCCTGCCGGGTTGTACATTCTTGTATATACAAGTTTGTTGAGGCGCAACTATGGATTCAGGCTCGTCGGCTGTCAATAGAGGGTGAGTGTTCGCCTGCGGGCAGGCTCCTACAGTGACTGGCCGCCACCAGCCCGGAAAAAGGCCTTGAGCGTGAATCCGCGCCAAAAATCCCAACCCGGGCTATTGTTAGAATTAACGCCAACTCAGTGAGCGAAGATGACCGAACGCTGTGATCTGCTGATTACCAATGTCCACGCGGCCACCATGGACCCGTCTCTGCCGGGTGCCTATGGGGCGATTGAGGATGCCGCGGTGGCGGTGACCGGCAACAAGATCGTATGGATAGGCCCGCGCCGCGAGCTGCCGGAGTGTGCCGCCGACCAGATCGTCGATGGCGAGGGTCAGTGGCTGACCCCGGGGCTGATCGACTGCCATACCCACCTGGTATACGGCGGCCATCGCGCCAGTGAATTTGCCCGCCGTCTCGGTGGTGAAAGTTACGAAGACGTCGCCCGCGCCGGCGGCGGTATCCTCTCCACCGTACGCGCCACCCGTGCCGCCAGCGCCGCCGACCTGTACCGCAGTGCCGAGCCGCGCCTCAAAGCCCTGATGCGTGAAGGCGTCACCACCGTCGAAATCAAGTCCGGCTACGGCCTCGACCTCGACACCGAGCTCAAGCAGCTGCGGGTGGCCCGCCGTCTCGCCCAGCACCACCCGGTGAATATCACCACCACCTGCCTCGCCGCCCACGCATTGCCGCCGGAGTACGATGGCCGTGCCGACGATTACATTACCCTGGTGTGCGAGGAAATCCTGCCCGCGGTAGCCAAAGAGCAACTGGCCGATGCGGTGGACATGTTCTGCGAGAACATCGCGTTTTCCGTCGAGCAGTGCCAGCGCGTCATCGACGCCGCCCACAAGCTCGACCTGCCGGTAAAAGTCCACGCCGAACAGCTCGCCAGTACCGGTGCTACCCGCATGGCTGCCAGAGCGAGCGCGCTGTCCGTCGACCATATCGAATACATCACCGATGAGGACGTCGCCGCCATGGCCGAGAGCGGCACCGCCGCGGTACTGCTGCCCGGCGCCTTCTACACCCTGAAAGAAACCCGCGTGCCGCCGGTAGAAAAACTGCGCGCTTCCGGCGTGCCCATGGCCATCTCCACCGACCTGAATCCCGGCACCTGCCCCATCGCCTCCCTGCGGCTGATGATGAACATGAGCTGCAATCTGTTCGGCCTCACCCCGGCGGAAGCCCTCGCCGGCGTCACCCGCGCCGCCGCTCGCGCACTGGGTATCTGCTGTTCGCGCGGTGTGCTGCGCGCGGGCCTGCGCGCCGACATGGTGCTGTGGCCGATGGACAGCCCGGATCAGCTCGCCTATGAAGTGGGCGCGCTGCAACCTGTAGAGATTTTTGTGGGGGGACGCCATGTTACAGCTGGCTGATATGCGCCTGTGGAGCGGTCGGATCGACAGCGAGGACGGCAAGGCCGGTCGCCGCTGGCACCAGGATATCGTGCCTCTGCACCTCGACAGCCCGCCCGGTTTCGCCATTCTCGGCTTTGCTTCCGACGAAGGTGTGCGCCGCAACAAGGGCCGCATTGGCGCCGCCAAGGGGCCGCGAATTCTGCGTCTCGCGCTGGCCAACCTGCCCAAAACGTTCGGTGCACCGCTGTATGACGCCGGCAACGTGCGGGTGGAAAAAGAGGATCTGGAATCGGCCCAGGCCATGCTCGGCGCGCGCATTACCGAGCTGATGGGCGCGGGCCATTTTCCGATGGTGCTCGGCGGCGGTCACGAGATCGCCTACGGCAGTTACCAGGGCATTGCGCGCTGGATGCGCGAGCAGCACCGCGACAAGACCCTCGGCATCATCAACTTCGATGCCCACCTGGATATCCGCCTGCCGGCCCCCCGGGGTTCTTCGGGCACGCCGTTCTACCAGATTGCGGAGCAGTGTGATCTGAACGGCCGCTCCTTCAACTACCTGTGCGTGGGCGCCGCCGCCACCGCCAATACGCCCGCGTTGTATCACCGTGCCGAGGAGCTCGGCGTACAGGTGATCTCCGATCGCGAGATTGTGCCCTGGCGCATTGAGCTGGTGCAGAAACAGATCGCCGACTTCATCGACCGGGTGGATTTCGTCTACCTCACCATCGATCTGGATGTGTTCCCGGCGGCGATCATGCCCGCCGTGAGTGCGCCCGCCGGACGCGGTGTGACCTTTGAACTGTTCGAGTCGCTGCTGGATACGGTGCTGGAGTCGAAAAAGGTGTGTCTGGCAGATATTGCCGAGTTCAACCCCTATTTCGACATTGAGGATCACGCCGCCCGCACCGCCGCGCGGGTGATTTTTCAGATCGCCAACGGCATCAAGGGCTGATAGACACCGCCAGTTGGCGCTCGCTCGCGGGCGCCATCCAGCCCTTTCCCGTCCCTTACGTTTCCCGATTCGTTATCCACTCTCCACGCGCATGGCGTGCCATCCCTACACGTCATCCACGCTAATTGGTACGCTCGTTTCAGAAATGTGACGCGCGTCGCAGTCTGTTGCGGTTGTATGGGAAAAGCCCGCAACAATGTCGACATTTCCGGTGAACCTGTGAAATAAATTTCGTGGGCGCTTAGTCGCGCCGCAATCCATGTGTAATTTCAAGTCGCAGAACTCTGAGAATGATCCCGGGTAGGAGCTGTGGGGCGACGTGTAGCGAAGCTCCAGGTAGCTGCGAATTCCGACAGAGCAATAAAAAAAACTTTTAGGGGATATTTATGACGAAGTTCCAACTGAACGGGCGGCGCCCCATTGCGCTTGCGGTCGCCTTTGCCGCGGGCGCGCTAGTGCCGGCTTTTGCCAGTGCGGTGGAGATGGACGAGGTCATTGTTACCGCACAGAAGCGCGAGCAGAACGCGCTGGAAGTGCCGGTAACCGTTGACACCTTCTCCTCCGCGGATCTGGAAAACACCAATGCGCTGAAGCTCAGCGACATGGATGACTTCATTCCCGGTTTCGATGTCGGCTCCGGTGTCACCCAGTCCTCCATCGGCATCCGCGGCGTGAGCAGTTCCAATATCAGCGCCGGCGGCGACCCCTCCGTTGCGGTGTTCTACGACGATGCCTATGTGCCGGCCGCGGCCACCTCCATGTCTTTTGCCGACATGCAGCGGGTGGAAGTCCTGAAAGGCCCGCAGGGCACCCTGTTTGGCCGCAACGCGGCGGCGGGGACCGTGAATCTGGTGCCGAATCCGCCACAGCCGGAATTTGATGCTTTCGTATCCACTCGCGTGGGCAATTACGGTCTGACCCAGCTTGAGGGTATGGTCAACGCGCCACTGGCGGATAACTTCTTCGTGCGCGGCAACCTGATGAGTTACCAGCGCGACGGCTTCATCGAGAATGCGTTCCCCGGTGGCGACGACAGCGGCGCGGAAGAGATTGTCACCGGGCGCCTCGCCGCCCTCTGGCAGATCACCGACAAAACCGCCGCCCAGTTGTCTTACGACTGGGACGATGTGGACAACGCCGCGCGCCAGGCCATCGGTGTGAGCGAATACGCCTACAGCACCAATCCGTTTGATCACAAAGTGGAAAACGATGTCGTTAATGGGGGTGAAACCCGCACGATGTCGTCCATCAACGCCAAGCTGACCCATACCTTCAGCGATGCCTGGAGCATGAAGTGGGTGTCCAACTACCGCCAGTGGGAAACGTCCAACCGCGAGGAGGAAGACGGCACCGCGGACATCACGCGCTACCTGGACACCAACAACACCTTTGACTCCGATATCAGTTACCACGAGTTGCAGGTCAATTTCAGCAGCGATCGTCTGAGCGCGGTAATGGGCGCGAACTACTCCCGTGAAGACATCTACCAGCGCACCGATGTAACCGCCTCGGCGGAATCCATCACCCGACTGGTGACTGCGGATATCGTCAATAACCAGGACCTGCGCGACATGATCGCCTACGGTGCCGCCCTGGAAGTGGGCGGTATGCCGGGAGATGGCGGTTACGGCGACGCGGCGGCAGCCTACGCACTGGGTATGCTGGATACCGTCGATCACCTGTGGGATGAAGGCGACTGGGCCACCTTTACCACGCTGGTTGCGCCTGCCGTTGGCATGTCGGGCCCGCTGCCCCAGGCCGATATGGTCTACGACATGATCGCCGGTGAACTCGGCACCGGTATGCTGTTCGGCCCACAGGCGTTCGCCGGCAAGTACTGGACCGAGTCGGTGGAAAATACCGGTGACTTCACCAACTACGGCGTCTATGCCGACTTCGACTATGCACTGACCGACAACTTCAATGTGCTCGCCGGCCTGCGCTACAGCACCGACAAGAAGTCTTTTACCTGGGAGACACCCGGAACCAGCTTTCGCGACCTGCGCGACGGTCTTGAAGAGGTGATTTTTTCCGAGAATGACGCCTACAACGTGGGCCAAGGCGTGCGCCGCGCCTCCGACAAGTGGAGCGCCACCACCGGTCGTCTCGTCGGCCAGTACCATTTCACCGAAGATGCCATGGCCTACCTGTCCTACTCCACCGGCTACAAGTCCGGCGGCTTCGACTCTCTCAACCTGCTCACTGCGGATAACCCGATCGAGCCGGAAGAAGTGGACAATATCGAGCTGGGCATCAAGGGCGACCTGCTGGACAACCTGCGCGTGCAGTTGAGCTACTTCGATATGACCGTCGACAACCGCCAGCGCAGTGTGGAGAGCAAACGCCCGGAATCCGCCAATGCGCTGCCGACCGTGATCAATGGCGACCAGCAGTTCAACGGCGTGGAAGTGACCGTGGACTGGATGGCGACCGAGTCCGTGCGCTTCGGTCTGGTCACCACCGTGCGCGACGCGGACTCCAAATGGGATCCCTACTACGATGCAGACGGGGAGCTGCAATCCGAGCGGGAGAAATCCTCCGTGGATACCGCTTACACGGTCACCTTCGACTGGGCGCCGACGATCTCCGTGGGCGATCTGAATCTGCACCTCGACTACATCTTTGTCGAGAACAGCGATGCCCTTGAGCCCGGTTTCCTGGCCAGCTTCAGCGATATCGACGGGGTGGGTGAGGATGACAGGCGTCTCAACGGGCGTCTGGCGTGGATGAACAGCGGCGGCAAGTACGAGCTGGCACTGTGGGGGCGCAACCTGCTGGACAACGAGCGCACCAATATCCCCAGTGGCCGAACCATGGCCGTGTTCGGTACGCCCTACACCTCCGTGTCGGAACCGCGCACCTACGGCGCCGAGGTCCGTTACAACTTCTGAGGACGTTGATCCATGTGGTTGCGGGCACAGCCTGCAATCCGGAAGTGCCAGAAAGCCGCCCGCTCTGTGGGCGGCTTTTTCGTTTTTTAAGTGTGAAAGGTTTTTGCGAAAGCGTGTGGAGGTCAGCGCTCGGGCACCGCCGGCTCGCTGCGCTGCGGCTCGGGTTCCGCTGGCTGTTGCCGCGGCGGGCGCCGCGTTTCCAGATAGCGCTTGAGGTAGGGCTTGTGGGTGTAGATCACATCCTCTGGCAGCCGGTGCAGATCAAAGAAGCGATAGCCGTAGATTTCCCCGTCATTGATGGCGATGTGCTGGTCTTTGAGGCGCCCGCGGATGGCGATATTGATAATCCCCGAGCGCGGTACCTTGTTCACCTCCAGCACCTCGAACTCGTCGATCCGGATATTCAGTTCCTCGCGCAACTCCCGCCGCGCTGACTCCTCGAAGGATTCGTTGCGCTCCATCCAGCCCCCGGGCAGTGCCCATTTGTCCTGGTAGGTATGGCGCACCAGCAGCAGCTGGTTATTGCGCTCAACGAAATAGACCATCCCCACTACAAATTTGTCGGTCAGGGCATAGGAAATGTTCCAGCGGATCTTTGGAGGTAACTTGCGATAGAGCTCGTACTTGAGCCCGGGAAAAACCACAAACGCCCCCGCCATCAGCAGACCCAGTGCCAACAGCAGGAGAATGGCTTTCTTCAGGAGTGATCGCATGGTCCCGGGACGGCTTCTTTCACAACAATGACAGGTAGAGTGTATCCGACCTGGGCCGGGGCTTTCGAGTTCTGATGCAGCCCGGGCACGGTTTGGGGCTATAGTGCACTAATCGCCCGTACAGGGGTCAGACAGCAATAATAACCCGCGGTTTCAGTGGCCCCGGCCGTGGAAGCCCGCAAAGGAATCACTCTATGCCGTCACATCCTTCCCGATCGGTCTCTGTCTGGTCCGTGTTCACCGGCCTGTTGGTGGCCGGTATCGCCTCCGCCGAGACGGCGGTGAAGAACCCGGCGACGGCCACCATCGAGCCCGCTCGCCTGGAATCCATTGTGGTCACCGCCATCGAACCACTGGTGGAAAAGTATCAGATTCCGGGAATGGCGCTTGCCCTGACGATTGATGGTGAACCCTATTTTTTCAATGTCGGTGAAACCGCGCTGGAGGGTGGCGTATCGGTGACTGAGCGCACTCTGTTTGAGATCGGCTCGGTGAGCAAAACCTTTACCGCCACGCTCGCCGCTTATGCGGAAGTGAAAGGTGCGCTGGATTTTGACAAGCCTGTCAGTGCCTACCTGCCGCCGCTGCGCGGCAGCGCCATGGATTCGGTCTCGGTGCTCAATCTCGCGACGCACACCGCCGGGCATTTTCCGCTGCAGGTGCCCGCGGAAGTGCGCAATGACGAACAACTGCTGGACTATTTCCGCGATTGGCAGCCGCAATACACGCCGGGCAGTAAGCGCACCTACTCCAACCCCGGCAGCGGCCTGTTGGGGCTGGTGGCAGCGCGCAGTCTGAATCAGCCCTTCGCCAGGGCGATGCAAGACAATATTTTCCGCGGGCTGGGACTGGCCGATACCTATATCGATGTGCCACAGGAAAAAATGGCGGGCTATGCCGAGGGCCACAACAGTGCACAGCAGCCGGTGCGGGTGGATGTGGGGCTGTTGGGGAAGGAGGCCTATGGCGTGCGTTCGAGCGCCGCGGACCTGACCCGCTACCTGGCGGCGCAGATGCAGCTGGTAAAGGTGGGGGCGGATCTCGAGCGGGCGCTGTGGCAAACCCGCCACGGCTACTTCAAAACGGATTTCTATGTACAGGACATGATGTGGGAACAGTACCCGTTGCCGGTGGACAAGGCGACGTTACTTGCGGGTAACTCGCGCGAGATGATCGGCGACCACCCGGTACGTGCGATTGTGCCCGCACTGCCGCCGCAGAAAAATGTTCTGATCAACAAGACCGGTTCTACCGGTGGCTTCTCCACCTACGTGGCATTTATCCCGGAAAAGCGCTTCGGCTTTGTACTGCTCGCCAACAAGTATTTTCCCAACGAAGAGCGCGTGGCGGTGTTGTATGAAATTCTTGCCTCATTAGTCCCGGATGCAACAGTAGCACCCGTGAAACAGAAGTGAATCGGATATACCTGTCCGCGTAGTGTTTTTGATCGCGGTGTCAAAGTTTCTGCCTGCTTGGACCGTTTGCGCCGCGTGATGTCAAAGGTCAGCGCGCCGGGCTGTTGTCCTGAGTCTGGATTGTTTCATCGCGTTCCAGAATCCAGCAGCGCGGATGGCTGGAAAAACCGAGATGCTCGTAATACGCGTTTGCCGCCGGCGCGGCGAGCAGGATCAATTTGCATCGCGGCCCAAGATTTTCCTGGGTGATGGTCAACAGTTGCCTGCCGATACCCGTTTTCTGGTGCTCACCACTGACGGCGAGATCAGAAAGGTAGCAGGCGTAGGTGAAGTCGGTGACACTGCGAGCGATCCCCGCCAGCTCGCCGCCGATCCAGGCGGAGACCGTGAGGTTGGCATTTTTTAGCATCCCTTCCATGCAGGCCCTGTCGTCCACGGGCCTGCGCTCCCCCAGCGTCGATCGTTTTAACAAATCTATGAATTGATCCGTGCTGATGGTCACGTTGGTTTTGTATTCGATCTGCATGCTGGTTGTGGCCGCCTGAGAATTTCCTGACCCGATCTGCCGAGTATCGCACCCATAAAATGGCCGCGCCCGTCTCTCCTGGAGCTGTGGTACTCTGGCCATTATATGGGCTGTATGCAGTGAAAAATAATGAAGCAGATACTCCTGGCGCGCAGTGTAGCGCGCACCCTGTGGTCGATGGTTGCTCTTCTGGTCATGTCCCCCGCGTTGGCTGCACCTGCGGAGTACACCACGGCGCCGCGCCCCGACTGGGTACAGCCGGTGGAGGTGCCGAAGGGCAAGGCTGGTGCGGGACCGGTCGACGATGGCCTGCGCAACCTGCTGCTGGACAGCCAGATCAATCTCTCCGGTGACCGGAAGGAGCGCTTTTTCCGCTTCGTGATGCAGCCACTGCGCCAGCAGGGTCTGCAGCAGATTTCCAGTATCAGCCTCGGTTTTTCTCCCGCCTATGAAGAACTGGTCATTCACGATGTGAGCGTGGTGCGCGACGGTGTGCGCAGCGACCGGCTGGCGACGGCCGATATCAAACTGTTCCAGCGGGAAGAGGAGCTGGACCGGGACCTCTATGCGGAGCGCTGGACCGCGATGCTGCTCCTGAAGGACCTGCGCATCGGCGATATCGTCGAGTACAGCTACACCGTGCGCGGCAGCAACCCGGTGCTGGGCGACAAGTATTTCGGCCGCGAGCTGCTGGCGTGGGGCGTGGCGATTGAGCAGATGTACATCGGACTGCTCAGTCCGAAGGCGCAACCGCTGTATGTGCGCACAAGCGACGGCGCGACCAGGGTGCGTCAGCGCCACGAGGGTTCGCTTACCCGCTACTGGGTGGATATCCGCAACAGCGCAGCGCTGCGTCAGGAAGACGGTGTGCCCGAGTGGCTCTCTCCCTATCCCTACCTTGAATACACCCAGTATGCCGATTGGCGGCAGGTGAACGGCTGGGCGAATACCCTCTACGGTGCCACCGCGGATCCGGTCCCGGCGGAATTCGCCCGCTGGTTACAGGAACTGCGCGGCACTCCAGCGTACAAGGCGGCGATGGCGACCCAGTGGATTCAGGAGCACATCCGCTATTTCGGTATCGAGCACGGGGTCAATTCCCATCTGCCGTCGTCGCCACTGGAAACCTATGAGCGCCGTTTCGGCGACTGCAAGGACAAGACCGTGCTGCTGATCGCCGCCTTGCGATACCTCGGTATCGAGGCGCACCCGGCGCTGGTGTCTTCGGTGGAGAACCTGGACCTGGATGTGCGTCTGCCCTCTCCCGGCCAGTTTGACCACGTGATCACCACCTTCCTGCTCGACGGCAAGCGCTATTGGGTCGACCCCACCGCCACCAGCCAGAACGGTGAACTGGAGGCCATGTCGCTGCCGGATTTCAACTGGGCGCTGGTGGTGAACGGGGAGGGGGAACAACTCACCAGGATCGAAGCGGTGACCCCGGAACAATTGAGTGCACGTATTTCCGTAGAGGAGACGCTGATCCTGGATGACAACCGCCAGTCCGCAGTGCTCGAAGTTGTAAGCCATTATGTTGGCTGGAGTGCGGAAGACATGCGTGCTTACGCCGGTTACCGCGATGTAGACACCATCACCAACGATTTCCTGCAATTTTACGCGCGCTATTTTCCCGCGATTGAAAAACTGGACCCGGTGGAAATCAGTGAGGTGGATGGCCGCAACGAGCTGCGCGTGCGGGAAAAATACCGCCTGCGCAATGTGGGGGAGAGCGGTGGTGCGCAGAATCTGCTGAAGCTCGCCGCTGCCAGTGTGGTGGCGAACATCTCCCTGCCGAAAGCCCGCCAGCGCACCTATCCATTCCGCCTGCCCGGTAAGCTGGAGGTGGACGAACGCTTTACCGTGATTGCGAAAAACAGCGGTGACCTGCGTTGGCTGAATGGGCAAAACGCAGAAACGATCGCCAATCCCTGGTTTGAGTTTTCCCGCGAGGTGGAAAAGGCTCCCCAACAGGTAACGGTGAATTACCGCTACCAGTCACTGGATAAATCGGTTGCGCCGGAACAGTTTGCTGAATATCTGCAAGCCATTGACCGGCTCGACCCCAGTCTGACCTATTCCGTGTGGTTGGCGCCGGTCTCCGTAACGCCAAGCGAGCGGCGCGACCGCGCACGCAATCTGGCGCGGGACCTGCTCGAACGCAAATGAGTGATACAGACAAATACGCGGATAACAGGAAACCGGTGGGGTTCGATATGGGTAAATACACAAAGCGCTGGCTGTGGGCGGGGATGGCGGCCCTGTTGAGCGGCTGCACCGCGCCGGGCGTACAACACAGCGCACAAACCGTCAGCGTGCGGAACACAGAAATTTCCAGGGAAGAGGAGGCGGCAGCAGAGCTGTTATCTCTGGAGAGTTACGCCGAAGCCGACGCCCGCCTCGCCGTTCTGGCACAGAGCATCCGTCGCGATCCTGATTCCGTGCCGTTCGCGGATTTCTGGCCGGCCTATTTACAGAGTTCGAAGCTGATTACCGCGATAGATGACCGGGAAACTTTTCGCGCGGAAATGGCAGAGCTGGCGAATGACCCGGACAACGACTGTTCCGCCATGGACTGGGAGCGGTGGAGCGCACGCAATTTCTTCGAGCTGGAACCGCACCTGGCGGCGCAGGAGTGCTACGAATTTCTCGGCGATGCCGCACTCGCGCGCGAGCACGAGAATGCCGTGCAATACATTCTGCGTGGCGTGCTCGGCAGCGGAGATGGCAAGAGTATCGATACCGCCTATGAAATCGCATTGCTGGATCATGCGGAGGAAATCCTCCATCTCGCGGGTCTCCAGGTCCGCGACGCTGCACTGCAACCGGTATTGGGTGGCGTCGGGTTGGTCTATGTGGTGAATGTGGAAGATCCGGAGAGTGGAATTCAGCGGGAAGTTTTTTTCGAGAACGAGCGCGCGATCAATGTCCTGCTCGGTGCCACCTACCCATTTGCCGGTGTCGGCGGCAACTACGTCGAACAGATCGTACGTCCGTTGGCGGAGGGGGGGACCCCCTCGGCGCAGGTCGGTCTCGGACGGTTGCTGGAAGACGGTGGCGAGCTGGAATCTGCCGCGCAGCAGTTCCTGAATGCCAGTGGTTCGGGTAGCGAGACAGGGGAGTTCCGGCTCGGCGTACTGGCGCTCACCGGCAAAGTACCCTCGCTGTCGCAGGCGGACGGGGTGGATTTTTTAATGTCCGCCGCGCAAAAAGGCAGTGCCAACGCCATGGTTGGGCTCGCCTTCGCCTATCGCCAGGGGCTGGGTGTGGAGGCGAGCGAAGAGCTGTTCGAGCAGTTTATGGCGGCGGCGGACCAGCGCCTGGAGCCGGGACGGGCATGGATGCTGCTGTCTACGTATTTTATTTCCGAACGCTGGGAAAAGGCCTCTCTGTATCAGGGAATCCAGTTTGTGCGCCGGGCTGCGGAAGAAGGTTTTCTCCCGGCAAAACTGGTGGTACTGCAGGCGGACCTGAAACAGTCTTGGCAGAGCGCCGATCTGGAAGCCCTGCTGCCGCGTCTGCAGGCCATTGCCGAGGCGGGTGATACCGGTGCTCAGGTCGCCTACGCGCGCCGCGTATTGACCGCGCCTTCACAACAATCTGCACCGCGCACGGCGCTCGCACAGAAGTATTTCGATACCGCACTGGCAGTTCACTCCGATGCCGCCCACGCCCTCGAGGGTGACCTGAAATGGGCCGAGCGCGATTACCGCGGGGCGGAGCAGGCCTACTGGCAGGCCATGTCGGATCCCGCCGGGCAACTGGGAATGGCGAAGCTGCACCAGCAACAGCGCCTGCCCAATGCTGATCCCGAGCTGGCCGTGCTCTGGTACATGATGTGCGCCACCGCCGCCGATGGCGAGTGCCTCTATCAGATGGGCAAGTTGTTTCTGAATGGTGAAGGGGTCGAGCGCAACCCGGAGCTGGCGCGTACCGCATTTAGTCAGGCCGCTCAGCAGGGGCACCGGCAGGCAATATTGACGCTGGAAAAGGGGAATTTACGACAGTAAACCCGGGTGGGGAGCGGTATTGGTTTTTTGGACTATCGTCTGTAACTGTGCCGGTGACGAGTGTGGTCCATGCCGCGTCATGGGCGTTTTATTGCACGTTTGACCAATAAATAACCTTTGTATAGGGTTGCGCCTTCGTGTACCTCAGTACAAGGTTTCCCCAATATCGCCCGAGGCTCGATGCATGGTTTCCAGTAGTGGAACTGAACAGAAGACTTCTGACCGCAGTGAGCGCAAGGCCGCAAGTAACAAGAAGGCCGAGAAGCGCGAAATCGCCAAGGGTAAAATTCTTAACGCCACCCTGAATCTGATTGCGGAGGACGGGCTCTCTTCCCTGTCCCATCGCAATATTGCCAAAGCCGCCGGTGTGCAGCTGGCGATGACCACCTACTATTTCGGAACCCTGGAAAAGCTGATCGAGTCCGCATTTGATCTTCACTGCGCGCGCGTCAGGCCCTGGCGGGAAGAAATTGTGCAGCGAGCCGATGCCACTTACCGGCAGTTTACGGCGGATTCCGATCCCGGCAGCCATACACCCGTAGAAGATGTCGAGGCGTTTACCGAAGCCCTTACTGCGCTGATTGTCGAAATCATTTTCGAAGAGGCGACAGAAAAAGCGAAAATGATTTCCGCTGAGTGCCAGTTTGCCTTCGCGCAGAATTTGCCGGAGCCCCTGAGAGGGAAGGTGCGCGCACTGGACGAATCCCTGTGGGATATTGCCGAGATCAGCTGCCGCCGGCTCGGCAGTTCGGCACCGCGTGTCGACGGCCAGCTACTGCTCTTCACCATGCGCGAGCTGGAGCTGATGTCGGTGAAAAGTCATTTCCCCCCCGACCGTGCAATGATGTCCGCGTGCATCGGAAGATTGCTGCGCGGCTTTCAATGGCAGGATGCACCGGGTATTTCCCTGGGCAATCGCGGCTGAAGGTGGATTCGCCGTATAAGCCCGAAACCCGAAACCCGAGGTAATGGCAAATTCACCTCTCCTGGCTGTTCAATGGTTCCCCGTCAGCACACGGGGGGCCGCATGCAAAGTTTCTCATTTACCACCACCAAAACCATTGTCTTTGAAACCGGTGCCGCCACCCTGCTGGCCGAGCACTGTCTCGCTGCCGGCGTCGGCAGAGTTCTGCTGATTACCGATGCCGGAATTCTCAAGGCCGGACTGCTGAACGGTGTATTGCCCGGTTTTGATCGCCCGGATCTGCGCCTCGGTGTTTTCGACCGGGTGGAGGGGGACCCGGGCAGCGCCACGGTAGAGGCGGCGGCGCACGCGGCGTGTGCGCTCGGAGCGGAAATGATCGTCGGCTTTGGCGGTGGCAGCGCTATGGACGTGGCGAAGGTTGTCGCTGTGCTGGCGCACCCGGACTGCCGCCAGTCACTCGGTGAACTCTACGGGGTTAATCGTGTCTGCGGACCGAGGCTACCCCTGCTGCAGGTGCCCACCACCGCTGGTACCGGTTCCGAGGTAACACCCATCGCTATCGTTACCACCGGCGAGACCACCAAGGCCGGTATCGTCTCACCCCGGCTGCAGCCGGATATCGCGCTGCTGGACCCGGAACTCACCCTGGGCCTGCCGCCGAGCGTTACCGCCGCCACCGGTATTGACGCCATGGTGCATGCCATCGAGGCTTACACCAGCGCGTATAAAAAGAATCCGCTATCCGACATGCTGGCGCGCGAGGCACTGCGCCTGTTGGCCGGCAATATTCGTACCGCCACGCACCAGGGTGCGGATCTCACGGCCCGTGGCAACATGTTGCTCGGTGCGCTCTACGCCGGCCAGGCGTTCGCCAACGCGCCGGTGGCCGCAGTACATGCGCTGGCCTATCCACTCGGCGGCCATTTCCATATTCCCCACGGTCTCAGCAACGCCCTGGTGTTGCCACAGGTGCTGCGATTCAATGCGCCTGTTGCGGCTGCGTGGTACGCGGAACTGGCACCGCTCATCATGGCAGAAGAAAATCCGTCGGGTACACCGGAGCAGGTCACCGAGCAATTGATCTGCTGGCTGGAAAATCTCATCGCCGCACTGGGCCTGCCGAGCCGGCTGCGGGATTGTGGCGTGACACAAGAGAGCCTGCCGCGACTGGCAGCGGACGCTATGCAACAGCAGCGCCTGCTGGCCAATAATCCCCGCGCCATCACCGAGGCCGATGCCATGGCAGTTTACCGCGCTGCATTCTGAGTACGTTTGCGGAAATTTTTTTGCGCTCGCAATTAAAAAAAACGAGAGACAAGAACAGGCATGCAGCACGAAGACCATTTTGCCCGCACGCACTACGGCGTGTTTTACCCGATCAACACCCGCTGGCACGACAACGATATCTATGGCCATGTGAACAACGTGACCTACTACAGCTACTTCGACAGCGCCGTGAACCGCTACCTGATCGAAGAGGGTGGTCTGGATATCCACCGTGCCCCCGTGGTGGCGTTCGTGGTCAACTCCAGTTGCGACTATCGCGCCCCCCTGGCCTACCCGCAGCAACTGGAAGTGGGTGTTCGGGTGGAAAAGCTTGGCAACAGCTCGGTAGTGTACCGGGTGGGAATTTTTGCGGAGGGTAAAGCGCAGGCCGCCGCCAGTGGCAGTTTCACCCATGTGTTTATCGCGCGTGAGGATAATCGCTCGACCCCGATTCCAGCCGGAATCCGTGCGGTATTGGAGAAGATTGCGTAGGCGACGCCGCTGTGCCTGTATCTTCAGCTATCCTCCATCTGCGGGTATTTCCCGTTATAAATAGCTGCTGGCATTACACATGTTTTGCCGATGGCTCAAATTGGCTGTGACTGACAGGGATTGGAAAAAATGATGCAGGAAGTTGTTCCGCGCGCGGAAATTCTGTTTGTTTCTCACGGCGGCGGCCCGCTGCCGTTACTTGGCGATCCCGGGCATCGGGAAATGGTGGCGTGTCTGCAAAAAATCGCTGCCCGCCTGCACAAACCCTCCGCGGTTCTGGTCGTCAGCGCGCACTGGGAAGAGCGGGTGGCCACTGTCACTTCCGCGCACCAGCCACAATTGATACACGACTACTATGGATTCCCCGAAGAGTCCTACCATATTCAGTATCCGGCGCCTGGCGATCCGTCACTGGCGCAGCAGGTAGGCAACGCACTGGCGAGCGCCGGTATCGAGAATGCGATGGATGCCTCTCGTGGGTTTGACCACGGCCTGTTCGTGCCCATGAAAATTCTATTTCCACAGGCGGATATTCCCTGTGTCCAGCTTTCCCTCAAGCACAACCTGAGTGCGCGGGAACATCTGGCCATCGGCGGCGCACTCGCCGGTCTGGCCTGCGAGGATCTGCTGGTGATCGGCTCCGGCTTCTCATTCCACAATATGCGGGCATTCTTTGCCCCGGAAACAGCGGAGTCTCTCCAGCTGAACGCCGCGTTTGAGGAGTGGCTGCAGGAAACCTGTAGCAGTGAGGCATTGACGGAAGCCGAACGGACGCAGCGGTTTGTCCATTGGGCGGAGGCTCCGGGTGCCCGCTTCTGTCATCCCCGGGAAGAACACCTGTTGCCACTGCACGTCTGCTACGGCATGGCGAAGGCACCTTGTAGCGAAATATTCTCGTTAAATATTCTGGGAAAGCGCGCAAGTATGTATCTGTGGAGACAGTAATAAATCAGGTAACTGGCCAGCTTGAGCGCTACTGATTGGCCCTGTTCCGGTAGTTTATGACTTCAAAAATGCCAGTTTGGCCCCGAAGCCCAGAAACACAACGCCGGTGAATGATTTCAGCCATCTGGAAAAGCGGGCACTGACTGACAGCCTTCTCAAGCGGGTCAAAAGGATGACCATGGCGGAAAACCAGAGCAGGTTAACCGTGGCGTGGGCAGAAACCAGTATGTAAGCAAGTGCTGCGTTTTCACCATATGGCACGAATTGTGGAAAAGCAGCCAGATAAAACATGGAAACTTTTGGGTTCAGTGCGTTGGTCATGAAACCTTCGAAAAAAGCCGCACCAATAGAGGTGGTGTTTTTCGGTGCGGCCGGAGATGGGGTTCCTGCACTCGACGCACCTTTCCAGGCGGATATGATGGCTTTTACACCTATCCAGCACAGGTATACCGCGCCGAGCATTTTAAAAACAAAGAATGCGTGTGCGGATTGCACAAGTAAAACCGAAATTCCGAACACAGATAGGGTGCCGTGGACATAAAAGGCGGCAACGAATCCCCAGATGTTCGCAAACCCCGCTCTGTGTCCTGCAGTAGGCACTGTCTTCGCGATCAGGGCGCTGTTGGGGCCGGGTGAAATCACGAGGAGTGTTGCCACTAAAATGAATGTCGCGATATTCACTATTTCCATGACCCGAGTCTCTAACGTGTAAATTTTCTTTGTCGCGGCCCGTAATGTCGGGCCAGACTCTTGTGTGAGGAGAGGCGGGTTAATCGATCTTTCGCCAGACCTCATACTCAACGCGCTTTTCGCCTTTCCAGCGTGTGTTATACCAGTAGTTTTCTTCTACTTTTGTATCGAATGTGAACGTGGTCCCGGGTTTCTCGCCGAAAGAATTGTGTTGTAACTTCTCGGTGTACTTCCCGTTGGCCATCTCGTAGGTGCCCGCCCCGGATGCCCAGAATCTGTCGCCCTTCATGGAAGTAAAGCTGAAGTGGGAATTGGCAATTATTTTAATTGAGTGCAGTTCTATGGACTCGTAATCCACGAGTTCGCCTTTCTCATTAACATATTCGCCAGAAATCAACTCCCATACACCATCAAGTGTGTTTGCCGAAGCAGTTTGGCACCAAAAAAGTATCAGAAGAGCGGAAACTATTTTTTTCATGAATTCAACTTCCCTATGAATCTACCAGGTGAGAGAGAAAGCTGCCTGGATGGTTAAAACTTGTCTGGGAGAGTGGAAAACTCGGGGCTTTCCGGAATGTTGTCAACCCAGGTGCAACGATCTTCACAAAATATCCGGTCATCCGGTGCCATTTGCAGGTTTTCGTTGAGACTGCCCGCGGGGACTACCAGGCGAGTACCCGCTCGATTGATGTAGGGAACTCCGGAGCCGCATATTTTACAGAATTGTTTTGCCCAGCTTTTGGCGGATTCCAGCTCGAAACGCTGTATTAAGTCTTGGCCGGAAATCCAGGATATGTTTTCCGGGTTCGTGAAAAGGTTCGACGCGTGGGCCGATCCGGTAGAATGTCTACACCTGGAGCAGTAACAAATATGAAATGACGATATTGTGCCGTTTATTTCAAATCTAACGGCTCCACACAGGCACTGCCCGGAAGCTCCTTGCAACTCTTTGCTCATTAAATATTCCCTGTTTTAGATTTTTCAGCCGCTCCTGGTACCGGTATCAGGTATTCTGTCTGGGCGGTCTGCTTACTATATCCGCGACGTCGGTTTATGTTCGATTGCTTTCTTCCGATCTCAGCGTAAGTACTTCACAGCCATCCACTGTCACCAATACGGTATGTTCCCACTGAGCAGACAGTTTCCTGTCCCGGGTAATTACCGTCCAACCGTCTTTCTTGGTTTTGGTTTTATGGGTGCCCTGGTTAATCATGGGTTCGATGGTGAAGGTCATGCCCGCTTCCAGCACATCACCGGTACCCGGGCGTCCGTAGTGGAGGATTTGCGGGGCTTCGTGCATTTCGCGGCCGATGCCGTGGCCGCAGTATTCCCGTACCACACTGTAACCGTGTTTCTCGGCATACCGCTGGATGGCGTGGCCGATGTCGCCGACCGTTGCCCCCGGGCGCACGGTTTCAATGCCTTTCCACATGGCCTCGTAACTGACCCGCACCAGATGACGGGCAGCCGGGGCAACGTCGCCGATCAGGTACATTTTGCTGGAGTCGGCGATGAAGCCGTCGTTCTCGAGAGTGATATCCAGGTTGACGATATCGCCGCTCTTCAGCCTGCGTGAAGCGCTCGGCATACCGTGGCACACGACTTCGTTGATGGAGGTGTTCAGGGAATAGGGATAGCCGTACTGGCCTTTGCTGGCGGGGCGGGCTTTCAGGGTGTTGGTGATGAAGGTGTCCACCTGGCGGTCGATCTCCATGGTAGAGACGCCTGCAGTGACGAAGCTGTCCAGCATCTGGAAAACCTGGCTCAGGAGCTGACCGGATTGACGCATCAGCGCCTGCTCCTGCGGCGTTTTAAGTTGCACCCTAGTCACGGGTGAGCGCCTCCAGGCTGGGCGTCGGGTTGCGCAGCAGCATTTTGCAAAGCTGGTTGTAGGTCAGGTCTGGATTGAGTTCCGCAAGCATACCGATGCGCACCCAGAACTCGGCCTGAGCGTTGATGGAGCGCGACATGACGGTACTGGCCTGGCGGATTTCATCGTGCAGTGTATCGGATATTTTGACGATTCCCATGGTGGTCTCCGCTGCTGTGACTGCCCTCATTGTATACGAATCATATATAAATCGTATATTCTGCGGGGTAACATCTGGTGACGGCGGCTTTGTTGTGCGCGCAGTCCAGCGAGAAATTGCGTAAGCTTTCTGGCTCCACCATAACCCCGATGTTCCCTGAGCTCAGTTTTGCGCCCCTACAATCCCCCTGCCGAACCCTATCTGGATGTCGTCTACAGCGATGCCTCTCTGCTTGTGTTGGACAAGCCCAGCGGTCTGCTTACCGTGCCCGGTCGTGACGCGGCCCATAAAGACTGCCTGGCCAGTCGCGCGCAGGGGGAATACCCGGATGCGCTGATCGTACACCGCCTGGATATGGATACCTCTGGACTGGTGGTCATGGCCCGCGGGCCCGAAGTGCATCGCCAGCTGAGTGCGCAGTTCCAGAATCGTCAGGTGGATAAGAGCTACCTCGCGCGGGTGTGGGGCGAACCGGAGGCCGATTGTGGCGAGGTGGATTTACCGCTGATCTGCGACTGGCCGAACCGGCCGAAGCAGAAGGTGTGTTTTGACTCGGGCAAGCCGTCGCTGACCCGCTGGCAGAAACTCGACAGTGATGGCGCCACCAGCCTGCTGCAACTGACCCCCATCACCGGCCGCTCCCATCAGCTGCGTGTGCACATGCAGGCTCTCGGCCACCCGATTCTGGGGGATCCTTTCTACGCCCATGAAAATGCACTCGCGGCCGCGCCGCGTTTATTGCTACATGCGCAGGAGCTGGGTTTTGAGCATCCGCTATTGGGAAAAGAAATGCACTTTCTGTGCAATCCGGGCGCAGAGTTTTTGTTTGCCAGTCCGCCGGATTTCGGGGCCTCAGGCTGAACGAGTGAAGTAAAAAAGGGCGATCAGTGATTGCCCTTTTTTACTTCTGGTGGGTGTTCTCTCAGGTAGTCACATGCGGGCGGACGTCGATATCGCCGCGGGTGGCGCTGGAGCAGGGGCACACCTTGTGCGCCTGCGCCACCCAAGTCACTCGGGGTGGTGAGTGCGAGGTTCACACACCCGCTGCAGAAACTGCTTTTCTGTCGCCTCCATCGGTCACTGTAGCCGAAGCGGTATAACGCCTTTTTATGGTTCCACCTCCAGTATCGTTCGTGCTTGCGTGACGCGGGGTTGCATCGCTGCAGTTGCGATTCCGGGATTAACGCTATTGCGATACCAGTGGCTGTGGCAATTAACTGGGGTTTGCCGGTGTTGCCAGTATGTCTTCCACCAGTTCGTCGATCTGCGCACGGGTTACGTTTGGCATACAGATCACATGGCTTTGGCCGTTGGCGGTGGCAAGTTGCCATTTCTGCTTCACCGACTCTGCCACCTGCGGAAACACCACGGTAATGGCGTTGGGGTTGCGCCAGGCGCTGATGCCGGCACTGCGCATGCAGGTTTCCGCGTAGCTGGCGGTATCCAGTGAATGACGGACGCGCGCGGCCAGTCCCTCCATACCCTGGGAGCGGATGGTGTGCCAGAGCACCAGCGGCGTGAAACCGTTGCGGGAACCGGTGATGGTGGTATCCAGGTTGCCGATGTAGGAAATGGAGCGGGCGATGCGATCCACATTGCATTTGCGCGCGAGCACGATGCCACAGGGGATGGGCGAGCCGAAAAACTTGTGCCCGCTGATGGAAATGCTGTCGGCGCCATCGGCAAAATCGAACGCCGGGCGCGGCTCCATGAACGGCGCCATGCCGCCGCACAGCGCGGCATCGCTGTGGATATAGCGCTGGCTGAAGGCCAGCTCGTCGAGGATGTTGTTGATCTTCTTCAGATCATCGCGGGCCTCGGTCATGGTGGTGCCGATATTGGCGAAGATGATCGGCGGAATATCCCGGCGCGCGCGCAGGGTTTCGCGCAGGTCGTTGTAGTCCAGTTCGCCATTTTTCTGCGAGCGGATCATGATGTGCCGCATGCCGAGAAAATGCAGGTTTTTCGCCACGCTGTAGTGGGTGTCCTGCGAGTAGTAGACGATGCCCTTGGGTAGCAATTCGCGGGCGAGGTACAGGCCGTACAGGTTGCCTTCGGTGCCGCCGTTGGTGACGTAGCCCCACCAGTCGTTTTCCGGCGCGCGCAGCAGCTCGGCAAAAAAGGTGATGACATCGCGCTCGAAGCCGCGGCTGTCGACCCGCCAGGTGGATTCACCGAAGGGGTCACCGAGGTTGTTGAGCGGGTATTTCAGGAATTCCACCAGGTCTTCGAATTCGAAATCCTTGGATACGGGGTAGCCGAGATACGACTGGGTGTTTTTGCGGGTGTTTTCCAGAAATGCCTGCAGGCGGGCGCGATCGGAATTGGAGAGGGAACTGGAGAGGGACTTGGAGAGGGGCTTGGAGAGTGCCATTAGTAAATAAACCGTTATTTTTATAGGAATGTTTTACGGCCCTGAATGAAAAAGGGCGGCCCGAAGACCGCCCTTTCGCTTGCTCGGCCGGTTACTTCTTGCCTTTCATCGCCGCCGCCAGCAGGTCGCCCATGCTGCCGCGGCCGCCGTTGCCCGCGGGCTGCTGGCGATTTTTGTTGTTGTGACGCTGTGCTTGTCGTGACTCGCGGTGGTCGCCTTTCTGCACACCACCGCTGCCCTGTTCGCTAGGCTCGTCAGACATGCGCATGGACAGGCCGATGCGTTTGCGCGCCACGTCCACTTCCATGACCTTGACCTTGACGATATCGCCGGCCTTCACCACCTCGTGGGGGTCCTTGACGAATCTTTCGCTCAAGGCGGAGATGTGTACCAGGCCGTCCTGGTGCACGCCGATATCCACAAACGCACCGAAGTTGGTGACGTTGGTGACGGTACCTTCCAGCACCATGCCCGGGCGCAGGTCCTTGATCTCTTCCACGCCGTCTTCGAACTTGGCGGTGCGGAATTCCGGGCGCGGGTCGCGGCCGGGTTTTTCCAGTTCGGCGATGATGTCCTTTACCGTGGGCAGACCGAATTTTTCGTCGGTGTAATCCGCCGGATTCAGCTTGCGCAGGAAGGCGGAGTCGCCGATCAGGCTGTTGATCTCGCGGCCGTTTTTCTCGGCGATGCGTTTCACCACGATGTAGGACTCGGGGTGCACACCGGATTTGTCCAGCGGGTTTTCGCCATTGTTGATGCGCAGGAAGCCGGCGGCCTGTTCGAAGGCCTTGGGCCCGAGGCGCGGTACTTCCTTCAACTGGTCGCGGCTCCTGAACGCACCGTTCTGGTCGCGATAGGTCACGATGTTGGCGGCGATGGAGGCGGTGAGGCCGGACACCCGTGCCAGCAGCGGCGCGGAGGCGGAGTTCAGCTCCGCGCCCACGCCGTTTACACAGTCTTCCACCACCGCGTCCAGGGAGCGCGCCAGCTGGGACTGGGATACGTCGTGCTGGTACTGGCCCACGCCGATGGATTTCGGATCGATCTTCACCAGCTCCGCCAGTGGGTCCTGCAGACGGCGCGCGATGGAAATGGCACCGCGGATCGTCACGTCCAGATCCGGGAACTCCTTAGCCGCAAATTCAGAGGCGGAATACACGGAGGCGCCGGCTTCGTTGACCACAACCTTCTGCACGTTGAGTTTGTACTGTTTGATGGTGTCGCCGACGAACTTGTCGGTCTCGCGGCTGGCGGTGCCGTTGCCGATGGCGATCAGTCCAACGTCGTACTTGTTGCAGAAGGCGGCGATGATCGCGGCGGATTCCTGAATGCGATTCTGCGGCGGTGTCGGGTAAATGGCGGTGTGGTCCAGCACCTTGCCGGTGGCGTCCACCACCGCAACTTTCACCCCGGTACGTAGGCCCGGGTCGAGGCCGATGGTGGCCTTCTGGCCGGCGGGCGCCGCCAGCAGCAGGTCTTTGAGGTTGCGGGAGAACACCTTGATGGCTTCCTCTTCCGCTTTCTCACGCAGCTGGCCCAGAAGATCAGTTTCCAGGCTGGTCAGCAGTTTGATACGCCAGGTCCAGCGCACCACTTCGCCCAGCCATTTGTCCGCGGCGCGGCCCTGGTCTTCGATATTTACATGGCGGGCGATCATGGTTTCACAGGGGTGACCCTGGCTCGGGGTGCGCTCCTCATCGCCATCGAGGCCCAGGTTGATGGCCAGGATACCTTCATTGCGGCCGCGGAAGATCGCCAGCGCGCGGTGGCTCGGTACCTTGGACCAGGGTTCGGCGTATTCGAAATAGTCGCGGAATTTGGCCCCTTCCTCTTCCTTGCCGTCCAGCAGCTTGGACTTCACCACGCCGTCGCGGCTCAGGAAGTCGCGCAGCTTGCCGAGCAGCTCGGCATCTTCGGCGAAGCGCTCCATCAGGATGAATTTGGCTCCGTCCAGCGCACTCTTGATGTCCTTCACGTGCAGCGCTGGGTCTTCGTTGTCGCTGGTGAGGTATTTCTGCGCTTCCTCTTCCGGGTTCAGGCTCGGGTTGGCGTAGAGTGCGTCTGCCAGCGGTTCGAGGCCGGCTTCGATGGCGATCTGGCCCTTGGTGCGACGCTTGGGCTTATAGGGAAGGTAGAGGTCTTCGAGGCGGTTCTTGGTGTCGGCGGCGTTGATCTGCGCGGCCAGTTCCGGGGTCAGTTTGCCCTGCTCGTCGATGCTTTTCAGGATCGCGGCGCGGCGCTCTTCCATTTCGCGCAGGTAGCGCAGGCGCTCTTCCAGGGTGCGCAGCTGGGAGTCGTCCAGCTCGCCGGTCACTTCCTTACGGTAGCGGGAGATGAAGGGCACGGTGGCGCCCTCGTCCAGCAGTCCCACGGCGGCGGCCACTTGCTGCGGGCGCACGTTGAGTTCTTCGGCAATACGGGCGTTGATATCCAACATCTTTGTTATTCACATCCTCGGTGGTGCTGATCCGGTCGGTGGCCAGCGCCGCAAAAAATTGTCGCGGCAGGTCTCGGCGGAACCGATCCGGGCAGAACGGAAACTGTCCAACAGCCAATGACCGTCAATGTCTGCTGGCGTGAAAGCGGCGGCCATTATGGGCCAAGCGCGAGCGCTGACCAACATTGACAGGGCGTGGAAATTGCGCCGCGAAAATTGCGCACAGCATGGCTTTGCGGTCAAGCGCACTGTGCTGCGACGGTCTGCACCGGAGGACAGTTCCATTGTTGCGCAACACCTGTAAAATGCCCGGCTAGTTAAATTTTGATCAATGGACACGTCTGTGAACCCAACGAAAAGTACAAGCAAAAACAAAGTTTTAGGGATCGTTGTTGTGCTCGGCATCGCTGCGGTAGCGGCGGTGATCCTTATGGCCCCTAAGCCGGAGGAAAAAGTTGCCGAAGCGGCGGTGCCGCCGGTGGCGGATGTCCTCTATGCGGAGCCCGGACGCCACACCTTGCTGGTGCCGAGCCAGGGCTCGGTGCACGCGCGTCACGAAATTGAAGTGGTGGCCCGGGTGGGCGGCGTGATCGAGAGCGTGAGCGATGCCTTCGTGCCCGGTGGCTTTTTCCGGCAGGGTGATTCCCTGATCCAGATCGAAGCGGCGGACTACCGTCACCAGCTGACTCGCGCCGAATCTCAGGTGGCCACCGCCGCCGCGTCCCTGGCCCAGGAGCAGGGTATGGCGAAGCAGGCGAAGCGCGAGTGGCGCGATCTCGGTACGCCTACCGCCAATGACCTGTTCCTGCGCAAGCCGCAGCTGGCCGCTGCGGAGGCCGCACTGGCCGCGGCCAAGGCGGACCGCGACCAGGCCAAGCTGAATCTGGAGCGCACCGCAGTGAAAACGCCGTTTGCCGGCCGTGTGGTGGAAACCCTGGTGGATATCGGCCAGTACGTGACCCCCGGCACCAAACTCGCGCGTATCCACAGCACCGGCGTGGCGGAAGTGCGCCTGCCGCTGACCGATCACCAGTTGTCACTGCTGGAGCTGCCCCTGGGCCGCGCCATCGACAATGGCCCGGTGGTGCGCCTGACCGCCAACCTGGCCGGCCAGCAGCGCGAGTGGCGCGGGCAGATCGTGCGCACCGAGGCCGCCATTGACCCCAACAGCCGTTTTGTCTACGCCGTGGCACAGGTGGCCAACCCCTATCAGGGCGAGGCACCGCTGATCAACGGCCTGTTCGTGGAAGCCCAGATCGCCGGCAAAACCTACGACGACATCACCCTGCTGCCGCGTCAGGCGCTGCACGAGGGCAACCATATTCTGGTGCTGAACGAGGAAAACCAGCTGGGCTTCCGCGATGTGGAGCTGCTGCAGGCGGTGGGTGATCAGGTGTGGCTGCGCGGCGATATCGCCAGCGGTGACAAAGTCGTGATCTCGAGCCTCGGCTACTCCCGTGAAGGCATGGTGCTCAGCCCCAACCCGCTGAACGAAAAGCCCACTTCCGGCCTGATGCTGGGAGACAAGGCGCCGCAGGGTGAGGAAACCGAAGAGACCGCCGAAGAAGGCACTGGCAGCACCACCGTTTCCGCGCAGGGAGCCTACTGATCATGCAGGGCATCATCGGATGGTTCGTCCGCAACAGTAAAGCCGCCAATCTGCTGATGTTCATGATCATCATCGGCGGGATCTTCGGCATCATGCATATCGGCCGCGAGGTATTCCCGGCCATTAACCCCGGCGTGGTCAAGGTCGATATCAGCTACCCCGGCGCCGGCCCCGCGGAAGTGGAGCAACAGGTCACCCAGCGGGTGGAGCAGGCCATTTCCGAAGTGAAGGGGATCAAGGAGATCAACTCCTGGTCCGCCCGCAGCCACAGTACCGTGCGTATCCAGGCGGTAGATGGCTACGACGAGCTGCGCCTGCTGAACGACATCAAGGTGCAGGTGGACTCCATCAACACCTTCCCCGGTGATATCGAACGCCCGGTGATCGCGTTGGAAGAGTGGGAGCAGCAGATGATGATGATCGCCATCGGCGGTCCCGTCTCCCCGCGCCAACTGAAAGAAACCGCGATGGACCTGCGCGACAAGCTTATGCTGCTGCCCGGTGTGCGCCGCGTAGACGTGTGGGGTGACCGCGCCGATGAAGTCTCCATCGAGGTTTCCGAAATCGACTTGCGCCGCTACAACCTGTCGTTTGACGATGTGGCCGGTGCGGTGCGCCGCTCGTCGCTGGACCTGCCCGCGGGCATGGTGCGCTCCGATCGCGGTGACATCCAGGTGCAGACTCGCGGCCAGGCCTACAAAGCCGAAGACTTCGAGCGCATTCCGGTACTGAGCCGGGCCGACGGCACCCAGCTGCTGCTGCGCGATGTGGCCACCATCAACGATGGCTTCGAGGAAGAGGGTTCCGTCATCCGCTTCAACGGCAAGCCGGCGATGAACCTGCGGGTGATGCAGGGCGAGCCGCTGGATGTGGTGGCCACCGCCGAGGCGATCCGCGAATTCATGAAAGAGGCGCGCGAGACATTGCCGCCGGGCATGGAGTTCGAGACCTGGTTCGATTTCTCCGAGGCCTACGAGAGCCGCATGAGCATGCTGTTCTGGAACGCGGTCACCGGCCTCGCGCTGGTGTTCGTGTTGCTGATGCTGTTCCTGCGCCCGGCGCTGGCGGTGTGGGTCACCATCGGAATCTTCACCGCGTTCATGGGCGCCTTCTGGCTGCTGCCGATCACGGGCATCACCCTGAACATGCTGTCGCTGTTCGCGTTCCTGATGATTCTCGGGATCGTGGTGGACGATGCGATCATCGTCGGTGAGGCGGTGCACGCCGCCCACGACCGCGGTGAGGTTGGGCTGAAGGCGGCGGAAGCGGGAGTGAAGAACATCTCCGCGCCGGTGATTTTCGCCGTGGTTTCCACCATGGTGTTCTTCGTGCCCATGCTGTTCCTGCCGGGTTACACCTCGCAGATGATGATGTCGCTGCCGGTGGTGGTTCTGCTCAGCCTCAGCTTCTCGCTGATCGAATCCCTGCTGATCCTGCCGGCGCACCTGGTGGGCCTGAAGCCGGAGAAGCCGGCGACCTCCGGTATCGGCAAGAAATTGCAGGACGTGCGCGGCAAGTTTGCCGCGGGCATGAAAGCCGCCGGCGAGAAATACTACCTGCCGCTGCTGGAGAAAACCCTGAGCAACAGCCGCGCCACGGTGATGATCTTCTTCATGGCACTGATCCTGTCGTTCGCGCTGTTTGGCGGCGGCTATATCGGCAAGGCGTTCTCGCCGGAAGTGCCCTCCGACCTGCTGGAACTGCGTACCACCATGGCCCAGGGCGAGTCTTTCGAAGAGACCAAGCGGGTGATGGAGAAGTTCGAGCAGGCCGGCGAAATCCTGGCGAAAGACCCGGAGATGCTGGCGCTGAACGGCGGCAAGGAATTCGTCGAGAACACCATGGTGTTCCTGTGGCGGGGCAATGTTACCGTGCTGCTGCAGCTGACCGACGGCGAGCACCGCGATGTGACCTCCGAGCAACTGGCGCTGAAGTGGCGTGAGTACATCGGCGAGCTCCCTGCCAGCATTGAAGAGATGAACATCCAGCACACCATCAACGATGGCGGCAAGGGCATGTCCCTGAACCTCAGTACCTCGTCCGGCAACATGGACGAGCTGCGCCGCGCCGCGGATGAGGTGAAGCAGGCCCTCAACAACTTCTCCGGTGTTTACGACGTGCGCGATAACCTGATCGCTGCGCGCCAGGACATCGAGATCCAGCTGAAGCCCCACGCCACCAACATGGGTATCGGCCTTGCAGACGTGGCCAAACAGGTGCGCCAGGGTTTCTACGGCGAAGAAGTACAGCGTATTCCCCGCGGCCGTGAGGACGTGCGCGTGATGGTGCGTTATCCGCAGGAAGAGCGCGCCAGTGAAGACCAGATCGACCGCATCCGAATCCGCACCAACCAGGGTGAGATTCCCTTCAGCGCGGTGGCGGACGCCGTCTACGTTCCCGGCTACACCACCATCCGCCGCAACGACCGCGAGCGCACCGTGCAGATCACCGCGGAACTGATCCCGGGCACTTCGCCGGCAAACGAGATCCTGAAGGAGCTGCGCGACAAGAACCTGGCAACCTGGGAAAGCCGCTACCCCGGCTTCAGCCTGAAGACCGCAGGTGAAATGCAGGAAGAGGAAGAGTTCAGCACCTCCATCATTGCGTTCTTCTTCCTGTCGATCTTCGCCATTTACGGGTTGCTGGCCATTGCCTTCCGCTCCTACTCGCAGCCGCTGTTGATCCTGACCGCGGTACCGTTTGGCTTCTTCGGCGCGATCCTCGGCCACCTGCTGATGGGCTATGACATCAGCATCATGTCCATGCTCGGCTTCCTCGCCGCGGCGGGCGTGGTGGTGAACGACAACCTGGTACTGATGGATCGCATCAACCAGCTGCGTGCCGAGGGCATGGCGGTGATGGACGCGGTGGTGCAGGCCGGTCGCGACCGCTTCCGCCCGATCATCCTCACCTCCCTCACCACCTTTATCGGGCTGGTGCCGATCATGTTCGAGCGCTCGATTCAGGCGCAGTTCCTGATTCCGATGGTGGTGAGCCTCGCGTTCGGCGTACTCTGCGCCACCTTCGTCACCCTGCTGCTGGTGCCGAACCTGTACAAGATCATCGAGACCATCCGCATCAGGGTCAAAGGCGACAAGATTGCCGATGAACTGCCGGTGAGTTTCGAGAAGGGCTGATGTTATTGGCGCGCCACCGGTTTGGTGGCGCGCCCTTATCGGGACCGGGTAATCCGGTACTCAACAACCTGTCGGCAATCGTTTCGCACCGAATCACCCGGTCCCGATAAGTGCGCTTCGCATTGAAGTCCGTGAGTCCTTGAAAGGATCGAAAGGCTTACGAAGTAACATACTGCGAATTGAAGGTGGAGTGCCGGGGATGCGTTTTTGAAAGCGTCGCAAACAGGACGTTTGCGACGCAGCCCCCAGGGATGGGTTCACGGCGGTTTCAAAAACGCATCCCCGGTGCTCCGCCGCCACCGCACTCCGAGCAGAGCACTGCCAAACTCCGAACTACAACTTCTACCCCGCCTGTATTACCCTTCACGCAATTCTTTTCCTAGAATCAGGAATTTTTCTTGCGCATTCCCCGTATTTTCTCCACCGAGCCGCTGGCAGGTAAATCCGAAGTCCAGCTGGACGAAGCCGCCTCCCGCCATCTGGTCAAAGTTTTGCGCCTTGGCCCCGGCCGCCCCCTGATCCTGTTTGATGGCCGCGGTGGAGAGTACGAAGCAGAGTTGATCGAAGCCGGTAAAAAAGCACGGGCAAAAATCGGCGCGCACTCCGCAGAAGACAACCAGTCGCCACTCGCCATCACTCTCGCCATCGGCATCTCCCGTGGCGATCGTTTCGACTGGGTCATCCAGAAAGCCACCGAACTCGGCGTAACCGCCATCCAGCCGCTGTTTACCGAACGCTGCGAAGTCAAACTGAGCGGTGAGCGGATGGACAAAAAACTCAGCCAATGGCAACAGATCGCCATCAGCGCCTGCGAACAGAGCGCGCGCAACCGCGTGCCGGAAATCCTGCCGCCGCTGAAATTCAGCCCATTCCTGGATCGGGCAAAAGAGGACACCGCGCTGAAGCTGGTGCTGCACCACCGCACCCAAGCCACGCTCGTCGAGCTGGAACAGCAATCGGGCCGGCCGCACGCCACGCTATTATTGGTGGGCCCGGAGGGAGGGCTCTCCGCGGAAGAAATCGAACTGGCCATGGCGCGGGGGTTCCACCCGCTGCGCCTCGGCCCGCGCGTACTGCGCACGGAAACGGCGCCTGTCGCGGCGCTTTCCGTATTGCAATTTCAATGGGGCGATTTTTAATCGGAGCACACTATGAAAGCACTTGTCTGGCTGATCGGCGCTGCCATCACCGCCATCTCGATTCTCATCATTCTCAAACCGCAGGTCGCACGGGATCTGGGCGAGCGGATGAATCCCCAGTTGTTTTACTTCGGCGCCTGGGCACGGATCGTAATCGGCATGATCTTCCTCATGATCTCCGATACCCACAGCTGGGGCACCCTGTTCAACGTGCTGGGGGTATTTCTGATCGTGGTGGGCGCCTTCGCCTTGCAGTCCGGCTATGAGCGCACGCGGGAGTTTGTGCTCGGCATCGTCAACGGCAATGAAAACCTCGTGCGGGTTGCGGGCGCCGCTGGCGTATTGATCGGGATTCTGCTGATCTCCGCCACCTGATATCCGTGACGCAATACCGATAGTGGAAGTCTGATGAAGCATCATTACGCCGATACCCGGCTGGTTATTTTTGATTGTGATGGCGTACTGGTAGACAGCGAGACCATCGTTTGCCGGGTACTGGCCGAGGAAATGACCAGGCTCGGTATGCCGGCGACCGCGGAAGAACTGGATGAACAGTTCAGCGGGCGACCGTCGAAAGACTGTATCCTCGATATTGAAACCCGCTACGGCGGGCCGCTGCCTCAGTCCTACTTCAATGCCACCGAGAGTCGCATCCGCGAGGCTTTCCATACCGAACTGGAAGCGGTGGCAGGCATACACGAAGTGCTGGAAAAACTGCAGACCACCGACCTTTACACCTGCGTCGCCTCCTCCGGCCCGCATGCGAAAATGCAGATTACGCTGAACAAAACCGGACTGTGGGATTATTTTGCCGGGCGCATTTACAGCGCCGATGATGTGGGTCGCGGCAAGCCCTGGCCAGATCTGTTTTTACATAGCGCGCGCCAGTTTGACGTAGCGCCGGAGCACTGCCTGGTGGTCGAAGATTCCATTGCCGGGGTCAAGGCTGCGGTGGCCGCGGGTATGCCGGTGATCGGCTACAGCCACAATCGCGCGCGCGCGCGCCAGCTGGAGGCCGAGGGCGCGCGGGTGATCGACGATATGCAGCTGTTGATGGACTACTTTTAAAGCCTATTGCGTCAGCCGCACCAGTACCGACGCGCTGCGCCGGGTATCTTTGTTATCCACAAAGGTGCGGGTGTAGCGCACTTCGTATATGCCCTGTGCAATCAGATCGTCCACCAGCCCCGGTGGTAACTCCACGGTTTCTTTCAGTGGCTTGCCCACTTCCGCCGTCATCGGCTGCACCACTTCGTACACCACCCGGTCGCCCACCACAAACTGGCCGCTGACCGAATAGGCATTGATCTCACCGATATCGCTGTCCAGGTTCCAGGCCATCATCAGCTGCCGGGATTTGCCGCTCGCGGTTTGCACGGGCGGCGAGGCCTCCACCTGGGCCAGACGGCCGCCGGCGTCGAGGTCAAACAGGATATGGTTGGACAGGCTGCCGGCGGCCCCGGCGAATACACGGCGGTAGCCTACCCGCCGCACTCCCTTGGTATGCCAGCTGCGCGCCTGCACCGGTGATATCTGCACCACCTCGGTAACTTCTCCGCGGTCGCCGTTGAATTCCAGAATCTGGTCCACCACCGCCAACTCCTGATTGTTATCCAGATTCACGAACACCCCGCGCGGCGATGCTGCACCGCCTCTGCTCGCTACCCGCCAGGTCACCGTCTGCCGATATCCCTCACTGGCATCGAGCCAGGCATCGCCGGGGTCGACGGTGACGATCTGCTGGGCCAGGGCGTGCATGGAGGTGGTCTGGGTGGCCAGCCCGATTGCGGCAACCCCGAGGGCGGTCAGGATGTTCTTTTTCATACGGATCTCCCGTGGAGACGAATCCCGTGCAACGGGGAAATGTCGCAAGCGTAAGGTGAAACCGATCTTCTCAGAAATGGTGCCATTCGCCTAATTCCATGCCGTCGTTCACGCACCCCACGCATGGACTACTGGGCCCCTACGGATCATCCACTATCGATCCTACAATCCGCCGGACGCCCGATATCGGGCGCGAAAGCCTCTGAACGAAAAGGAGCCGGTCCCATGCCTGTAACTCGGCAGCGCCCCCGTTGGGTGCCGATACTCGCAGTGCTCTCCACGCTGACACTCTGCGGCTGCCCCGACCCCACGAAAAAGTACACGCTCGATCCGCTCGAAATGGTGAGCAATGGGATCGGGGAAAAGGTCGCGCGCGAGGCGGAACCGTTCGGCGACGCGATGGTGCGCTACCTGATGGGACAGTCACGCAAGCAGGGCGCGCTGTTTGTGCTGGATGTGGATTTCGAGCCCGGCGGGTTCGCTCCGAAGATGGAGACCCTCGGGGATATCGAAGCACTGCTGGTGATCATGCGGGATTTCCCCGCACTGAAAATCGTGATCGAGGGGCACACGGACAACGCCGGCGATCCGGATAAAAACCGCAAGTTGTCGGAGTGGCGTGCCAGTTGGGTACGCCAATTCCTGCTGGAGCGCGGTATCGGCGCGGAGCGGGTTGAGGCCACCGGTCTGGGCGATACCGATCCGGTGGCAGACAACAGTACACCGAAAGGGCGCGCGCAGAATCGCCGGCTGGTGGTGCGGGTAGTGGACTTTGCCGGCAAGCCCGTCAATGTACGCCTGAACCGCGACGACTCGAATCGCGAGAGCTCAAATCGTCAGACGCGGGACAGGGCGAACTGATCAGCTCTTTTTCGCGAGATACCAGAAGCACAGCGCAAATCCCGCCAGGCCGAGCCAGGGTGCCAGGGCAAAGTCGCCGAGATACGGCACCTTGCCCGGCGCGCTCACGGCGAGCACCGCGACGATCACACCCATCAGCGCCTCGCCGGTGATCAGGCCCGACGCCAGTAACAGACCCCTGCCTTCCGCCTCATGGGTGCCGCGTTTTTTCTGTTGCCAGTGCGCCAGCAGGCCGCCGAGAAAGATCGGAATCGAAAGTCCCAGAGGCAGATACACACCCACGGCCACCGCCAGTACCGGGAAGCGGAAGCTGGCGCCGCGGCGTTTCTGATATTCGTCCAGCAGGATCAGCGCCACCGCCAGGGCGAAACCGATAAAAATGTAATTCCACTCGATGCCCGCGCCGAAAATACCCGTGGACAGATCGCGCATCAGGCTCGCCTGTGGTGCGGACAGCGGCGTCGCTTCGGGATTCAGCGGGCTCACCCGGCCGATGCCGTAACCCTGGTCGAGAATCGACAGCACAAAAGGTATCGCCCCCGCCGCGGCGACAACCCCGATAATCTGGAATACCTGCTGGCGCCAGGGGGTGGCGCCGAGGATATGGCCGCACTTCAGGTCCTGCATATTGTCGCCGGCGATGGCGGCGGCGGAGCAGATCATACCCGCCAGGTACATCACCGCGATGGGGCCGAGTTTGCCGGCGATGCCCTCGTTGCCCATCAGTTGCAGCAGAATCAGTGCGGAGACGATTACCGTGGCAATGGTGACGCCGCTGATGGGGTTGTTGCTGGAACCCACGAGACCCGCCATATATCCGGCAACGGAGGCGAAGACAAATCCCAGCACCAGCATCAGACCGGACATGATGGCGGCAATCCAGAAGCGTCCCGGAAAGCCGTCCAGCGCGTGTAGGAAGATGAAATACAGCGGTATTGCGGACAGCAGTACCAGCAGGCTCACATAGGGAATCGGCATATCCTGTTCGGTGCGCAGCGCCACCTCGCCGGCCTTGGCCTGGCGGTGGGCGTGCAGCGAGGCTTTGACGCCGGCGATCAGTGGTTTGGCGAGGGTGATCAGCGACCATACGCCGCCCACCATCATCGCTCCGACGCCGATGCGCCGGCACTGCTGCCAGGAGGTACCGGCGAGATTCTCCCAGTCCTGTGCACTCCAGTTCGCCATATCGCCACTGACCCCGGCCAGTTGCATCAGTTCGTCGCTATTGATCAGCCAGTTGACCGGCACACCGATGAGTGTGCCGATCACGCCACCGATAAATACCAGCACCGCCACGTTCAGACCGACGATATAACCGACCCCGAGCAGCGCGGGACTCAGAGTGATATTTCCGGTAAACAGCCAGCTGCCGCCGAGCCAGCTTTTGGTGGCGGCGACACCGCCGGCCAGCAGGCCGATCCCGGATTCCAGCAGCTTGATCAGGCCGCCGAGCCCCGCGGCCGCCAGCAATACGCGGAAGCCGCGCTTGGCCTCATCACTGGGGCGGTATTCCGGATGATCCCTGTCAGTCTGGATACCGCCGGTTTTCAGGACCTGCGCCGTGGCTACCCCTTCCGGGAACGCCAGCTCCGTCTCCACGATCAGGGCGCGGCGCAGGGGAATGGTAAATGCCACACCGAGCACCCCGCCGAGAAGTCCGATCAGCGTCATGGTGCCCCAGTGATAACCGCTCCAGGCCCCCATCATCACCAGCGCCGGCAGGGTAAAAATGATCCCCGCTGCCAGGGACTCGCCCGCGGAGGCGGAGGTCTGCACCATATTGTTTTCGAGAATGGTGGAGCGACGAAACAGCCGCAACAGCCCCATCGAGGTGGCGGCGGCGGGAATGGAGGCGGAAACAGTAAGACCGACCAGCAGGCCGATATAGGCATTGGCGGCGGCGAGTACCGCCGACAGTACAGCGCCGAGAATCAGCGCTTTGATGGTGATTTCGCTGATTACCTGATCGGCGGGTACCAGAGGACGATCGGCCATGGGGAACTCCCTGTGGGTGAGTTTTAAAATTATTTCCCCTTAGATAGCAAAAAAAGGGGCAAATTGCCCCTTTTTTTTAACCAGCTTACCGATGCCGATCAGGTCTCGCTCTCGGCGAAATCCAGTGCGCGCAGGATGTCTGCACTCGGCGACACCTGGTTCATGGTATAGAAATGCAGTCCCGGCGCGCCGCCTTCCAGCAGGGTTTCACACAGGTCGGTCACGATTTCCAGGCCGAGTTTCTTCACATCTTCCGGATCGCGGTAGCTCTCCATGCGGTACTTCAGCCAGCGCGGAATCTCGGCGCCGCAGTTGCGGGAGAAGCGCGCGAGATTGGTGAAGTTGGTGATCGGCATGATGCCCGGGTAGATCGGCGCATCGATGCCGGCTTTCTCGCACTGGTCGACGAAATAGAAATAGGCATCCGGGTTGTAGAAGTACTGGGTGAGAGCACTGTTGGCGCCGGCCTCGAACTTGCCTTTGAGAAAGCGGATATCCGCATCGTAGCTGTCCGCTTCCGGGTGGATTTCCGGATATGCCGCCACTTCCATATGAAAGTGGTCGCCAGTGTGGCGGCGGATAAACGCAACCAGCTCGTTGGCGTACACCAGCTGCGCCACCGAGCCCATACCGGAAGGCATATCCCCGCGCAGGGCGACGATGCGGTCCACGCCGGCTTCCCTGTAGCGCTCCAGCAGGCCGAGCACTGTCTCTTCATTGTCACCGCCGAATGACAGGTGCGGCGCGATGGAGACGCCGTCGCGGCGCAGGTTGCACACAATGTTCGCGGTGGTATCGCGGGTGGTGCCACCGGCACCGTAGGTGACGGAGAAAAATTCCGGGTTGAATGCCTGAAGTTTCTCGCGGGTTCTGTACAGTTTTTCCCGGCCCTCTTCGGTCTTGGGGGGGAAAAACTCAAAGCTGATGCGTAAATCACTCATGGTTTGGTTCCATTCCCTCGGCGTTGCGGAGTCCCGGGTCCGATCCGGGATTCCGCAAACGGGGGTCAATTAGTACTTGTAACTTTCCGGCTTGTAGGGGCCATCGACGGATGCGCCGATGTATTTCGCCTGGGCCTCGGTCATGCGGGTAATCACGCCGCCAAAACCCTGCACCATGTACTTGGCCACTTCTTCGTCCAGCTGCTTCGGCAGTACCTTCACGTACAGCGCGGCTGTTTTCTGGTCCGCCGGCAGTTCGGCAAATTTCTCCTGGTACAGGTGAATCTGGGCCAGTACCTGGTTGGCGAAGGAGCCATCCATGATGCGGCTGGGGTGACCGGTGGCGTTGCCCAGATTCACCAGGCGTCCTTCGGACAGCAGCAACAGGTGGTCGTTGTTTTCCGCGTTGCGCACGATCTTGTGCACCTGCGGTTTCACTTCCTGCCACTCCCAGTTTTTGCGCATAAAGGCGGTGTCGATTTCGTTGTCGAAGTGGCCGATGTTGCACACCACGGCGCCGCTCTTCAGTGCTTTCAGCATGTTGGCGTCGCACACATTCACGTTGCCGGTTGTGGTTACCAGCAGGTCGGTGTTGGCCAGCAGCTCACGGTTGATGCAGGACGCATCGCCGGTGTTGATGCCGTCGATATACGGAGAAACCAGCTCGTAGCCATCCATGCACGCCTGCATGGCGCAGATGGGATCGATCTCGGTAACCTTCACGATCATGCCTTCCTGACGCAGGGACGCTGCGGAACCCTTACCCACGTCGCCGTAACCGATCACCAGGGCCTTCTTGCCGGACAGCAGGTGATCGGTACCGCGCTTGATGGCATCGTTCAGGCTGTGGCGGCAGCCGTATTTGTTGTCGTTCTTGCTTTTGGTGACGGAGTCGTTCACGTTGATCGCGGGGACCTTCAGGGTGCCGGCTTTCAGCATGTCCTGCAGGCGGTGTACACCGGTGGTGGTCTCTTCACTGATGCCGTGAACATTGTCGAGAATGTCGGGATATTTGCGGTGCAGCAGTTCGGTGAGGTCGCCGCCGTCATCGAGAATCATGTTCGGCTGCCAGCCGTCCACGTCGGCACCGATGGTGCGCTCAAGGCACCACTCGTACTCTTCCTCGGTCTCGCCTTTCCAGGCAAACACCGGAATACCGCGTGCGGCGATGGCGGCCGCAGCGTGGTCCTGAGTGGAGAAAATATTGCACGAAGACCAGCGTACTTCCGCACCCAGTGCAACCAGGGTCTCGATCAGTACCGCAGTCTGAATGGTCATGTGGATGCAGCCCATGATGCGGGCGCCTGCCAGCGGTTGCTCTGCGCGGTATTTTTCACGCAGGGTGATCAGCGCGGGCATTTCGCCCTCGGCAATTTCAATTTCCTTGCGGCCCCAGGTGGCCAGGGAAATGTCGGCAACTTTAAAGTCTTTGAATTCGGTGTTGATCTGGTTCATTAAAAAATCCTGAAAATTCGCTATGGTTTTGCTGAGCGATTCAAGGCGGGCTTGTGGCCCGCTCGTTCAAATCAGATGCCGGCCTGCGCGCGCAGGGTTTCCGCCTTGTCGGTTTTTTCCCACGGGAAGGCAGTGAAGGTTTCGGACTGTTCGTTGCCGTTGCTGTCGATCCACTTGTAGGTGTGCTCGAACGGCTCGCGGCCGAAGTGGCCGTAAGCGGCCGTGAGCTGATACATGGGGTGCAGCAGGTCCAGCATTCTGGAAATGGCGTAGGGGCGTAGGTCGAAGTTCTCGCGGATCAGTTCGATCAGCTTGTCATCGCTCACCTTGCCAGTGCCGAAGGTGTTTACGGAAACCGAAGTCGGCTCGGCCACGCCGATGGCGTAGGACACCTGGATTTCACAGCGATTGGCGAGGCCGGCAGCGACAATGTTTTTCGCTACGTAACGACCGGCGTAAGCGGCGGAGCGGTCGACTTTGGACGGGTCCTTACCGGAGAACGCGCCGCCGCCGTGACGGGCGGAACCGCCGTAGGTGTCGACGATGATCTTGCGCCCGGTCAGGCCACAGTCGCCCACCGGGCCGCCGATGACGAATTTACCGGTGGGATTGATGTGGTACTTGGTATTTTCGTGCAGCAGTTCTGCCGGCAGCACGTGGTGCACGATCAGTTCCATTACCGCTTCGCGCAGGTCTTCCTGGGAGACTTCCGGGTTGTGCTGGGTGGACAGCACTACGGCGTCGATCGCGCAGGGCTTGCCATCTTCGTCGTAGCGGAAGGTCACCTGGCTTTTCGCATCCGGGCGCAGCCACGGCAGCAGGCCGGATTTGCGCGCTTCTGCCTGGCGCTCTACCAGGCGGTGCGCGTAGTAGATCGGGGAGGGCATGAAGGTGGGGGTTTCGTCGGTGGCGTAGCCGAACATCAGTCCCTGGTCACCGGCACCCTGGTCTTCTGGCTTCACGCGGTCGACGCCCTGGGCGATATCCACGGACTGTTTGCCGATCACGTTGAGTACACCGCAGGTATCGCCGTCATAGCCGACGTCGGAGGAGGTGTAACCGATCTCGGTGATGACCTTGCGCACCAGGTCTTCGAGGTCGACCCAGGCGGAGGTGCTGATTTCACCGGCGATGATGGCGATACCGGTTTTCACCAGCGTCTCACAGGCAACACGGGCGTTTTTGTCGCGCGCCAGCAGTGCGTCCAGAACTGCATCGGAAATCTGATCGGCGATTTTATCCGGATGGCCTTCGGAAACGGACTCCGAAGTAAAGATGCTGTATTCACTCATTGTGAGTTTCTCCTTTTCCGCTGCTGGCGGTTTACGAAATTTTTACCTCTGTGCTCCGTAGCTAATTCTTGGAGCACTGATCCTGGTTCTGTGGCGGCCGGGCAGCGGGTGAAAGGTTTCAAAACCGCTGTGAACCCATCCCTGGGAGCTGCGTCGCAAACGTCCTGTTTGCGACGCTTTTGAAACCTTTCCCCCGCTACCCGACCTTCAATTTGAGTTTCACTACTTCGTCCTGATTTCAGCTAACGAAGTAAATTATTTCATCGCGAAGCCAGAGCACCGGGTGGACCTTTTCGGAAGCGTCGGCAACAGGGATGTTGCCGACGCAGCGTACAGGGACGTATTCACAGCGGTTCCGAAAAGGTCCACCCGGTGATCTGGTGCCCGGTAATAAAAACAGAGCTCCCACCAAGAGCTACGAAGCTCAGGCTCCCTTAACAAACTCCTGAATCTGAATCTGAAACCCATTGCGCAAAGCACTGTGCACACTGCGGCCTTTCGATAATCCTGCTTCAGAAGCCCACGCAACCAGCTGCTGCGGTGAAAACCCGAGCCACAAGTCACCACAGGCATCCCGAGCCCAGTCCTGCTCATGGTCGTGCAGTTCGGTAATCAACAACTGTCCACCGACTTTCAAAGACTTCTGCAGATCCTGAAAAATCTGCGCCGGCTCCGGGGTGTGGTGCAACACCATATTCACCACAATCGCATCGCAACTCTCCGGGCGCGAGGCGGCAGCGCGGGTGTCATCGCACACAAACTCGATATTCTGCAGACCCTTCTCGTCCGCAAACGCCTGCGCACGCTCCAGCATCGTCTTCGACAGATCCAGTGCCGTCACCGTGCCAAATCGGTTCGCCAGCTCCGCCAGAAACTCCCCCTCACCCGGGCCGACTTCCAACGCGTGACGCCCCGGTTTCAGCAGCTGTGCCACCTGTGGGCCATAGACGCTATAACTGGCGATCAACTCCTGCTGCTCGCGGAAGCGGTTGCCGTAATCCGCAAAAAAACGGCGCGAGGCCTCCGCGCGCTCCGCCGCAATCTGGGCAACGGTGTCCGCGCGGGTCTCGGTTAGCGGCAGCAGGTCGAGACCGGCAAACAACTGTTGCAGCAGTTCGCTGCCCGCGGTGCGGCGGTAAAACAGGTTGTTGCCCTCGCGTCGCTTGCTCACCAGGCCCGCCTGAGCGAGCACCTTCAGGTGGTGGGACAGCGCCGGCTGGCGCAGGTCAAAGATGCGGCACAGCTCCAGCACGCTGTAAGAGTCCTGACTCAACAGGCGCAAGATCTCCAGGCGCAGCGGATCGCCGGCGGCCTTGAACGTCGCCGCCAGTTGCGGAATCTGATCGCCGGCGCGGATTTCGCGGCAGTCTGGCGCATGGCTGGAGTCAAACATGGCGGGGAGTCTAGCAGCGACCCCGGTCTATATCAAAATTTTTTGATTTAGATGAATCGAAAAACTTTGATGAAGATGGTGGCGGACCGAAGGTTGGCCCTGAGATTGCCATTCGCTAGGAAAATGTTGCTGCCAGCAGTGGGGAATTGAACCCGTGGCCTTTGCGCCGGCGGGGGGATTACGGGAAAATACGCCCCCGTTTTGCCATCGGCCCTGGTCGCTCCCAATGTTGCACCGGAGGCCGGCAGCGGAATCGCGGCAACTGGCCGTCAGAGCCTGGCCCCGCAGCACATCTGATGAACCGAAGCTCCCAAACCGAGAGATCCCTATGTCTTCTACTCCGTCTCGCACAGAAAAGGCCAATGCCATCCGCGCCCTCGCCATGGATGCGGTCCAGAAAGCCAATAGCGGCCACCCCGGCGCCCCCATGGGTATGGCCGACATCGCCGAAGTGCTGTGGAACGACTACCTGAAACACAATCCGGCCAACCCCGAGTGGGCGGACCGCGACCGCTTCGTGCTGTCCAATGGCCACGGTTCCATGCTGCTGTATTCCCTGCTGCACCTGACAGGCTATGACCTGTCCATCCACGAGCTGCAGAACTTTCGCCAGTTGCACTCCAAAACCCCGGGCCACCCCGAGTACGGCTACGCCCCCGGTGTAGAAACCACCACCGGCCCGCTGGGCCAGGGCATCACCAATGCCGTGGGCATGGCGCTGGCCGAGAAGGTCATGGCGGCTCAGTTCAACCGCGAAGGCTACGAGCTGGTGGACCACCACACCTACTGCTTCCTCGGTGACGGCTGCCTGATGGAAGGCATCTCCCACGAGGCCTGCTCCCTCGCCGGAACCCTGGGTCTGGGCAAACTGATCGCGTTCTACGACGACAACGGCATCTCCATCGACGGTGAAGTGGAAGGCTGGTTCACCGACAACACCCCGAAACGTTTCGAGTCTTACGGTTGGCACGTCATTGCGGGTGTGGACGGGCACGATCCGCAGGCAATCAAGGCTGCGATTGAAGAAGCCCGCGCGGAAACCGCCAAGCCCACCCTGATCTGCTGCAAAACTGTGATCGGCTTCGGCTCCCCCAACAAACAGGGGCGCGAGGAGTGTCATGGCGCGCCGCTGGGTGCGGATGAGATCGCCCTGGTGCGCGAGACCCTGGGCTGGAAACACGAACCCTTCGTTATTCCGGAAGACCTGTACCACGCCTGGGACGCGCGCCCCAAGGGTGAAGCCCAGGAGGAAGAGTGGCAGGAGATCTTCGAAGACTATAAAGAAGCCCACCCGGAGCTCGCGGAAGAGTTTGTACGCCGCATGAAAGGCGAGTTGCCCGCGGACTTCCTCGCCAAGGCCGACGAGTACATCAAACAGTGCCAGGCCGACGGCGAGAAAATCGCCTCCCGCAAAGCCAGCCAGAACGCCCTGAACGCCTTCGGCCCGCTGCTGCCGGAATTCCTCGGTGGCTCCGCCGACCTCGCCGGTTCCAACCTCACCATCTGGTCCGGTTCCAAAGGCGTCAGCGCTGACGACGCCAGCGGCAACTACGTCTACTACGGCGTGCGCGAATTCGGCATGAGCGCCATCATGAACGGCGTCGCCCTGCACGGTGGCCTGGTGCCCTACGGCGCCACCTTCCTGATGTTCATGGAATACGCCCGCAACGCGGTGCGCATGGCCGCGCTGATGAAGCAGCGCGTCATCTTCGTGTACACCCACGACTCCATCGGCCTCGGCGAAGACGGCCCTACCCACCAGCCGGTCGAACAGCTCACCGCCCTGCGCGTAACCCCCAACCTGCACACCTGGCGCCCCTGTGACGCCACCGAATCTGCGGTGAGCTGGAAAATGGCGGTAGCCCGCAACGACGGCCCCAGCGCCCTCATCTTCAGCCGCCAGGGCCTCGCCCCGCAGGCGCGCACCGACGAGCAGCTGGCCGCCATCGAAAAGGGCGGTTACATCCTGCGCGACTGTGAAGGCACCCCGGAAGCGATCATCATCGCCACCGGCTCCGAAGTTGAGCTCGCCACCGCTGCTGCCGACAAACTCGCCGGCCGCAAAGTGCGCGTCGTCTCCATGCCGTGTGCCGAAGCGTTCTCTGCCCAGAGTGCTGAATACCGCGAATCCGTACTGCCGTCCTCCGTGCGCGCCCGCGTGGCGGTAGAGGCCGGTCACAAGGATTACTGGTACAAGTTCGTCGGCTTCGACGGCGCCATCATCGGCATGGACACCTTCGGTGAATCCGCCCCGGCTGGTGACCTGATGAAGCACTTCGGCATCACCGCCGATAAAGTCGCGGAAGCGGTTGAAGGACTGTTGAAGTAACAAAGTACTCTGACTGCTGATACTTTTCTTACAAAGTGCAGCAGCCGGATTTGAAGGCCGGGCACGGGGCAAGGGGTTCCGAAACCCCTTGCCCCGTGCCCGGCCGCCACCGCACTGGAACAGAGCACTGACCGAGGGCGGTGAACAAAGCCCGAGGAATTCATGCTCCCAAAGAATCCTGTCAGACTCGCCATTAACGGCTACGGCCGCATAGGGCGCTCGGTTTTAAGAGCCCTCTACGAATCCAACCTGCGCGACCAGCTGCAGATCGTCGCCATCAACGAACTGGCCGACTGCGCCACCATCGCCCACCTCACCAAATACGACACCGTCCACGGCCGTTTCCACGGTGAAGTGAGCGTGCACAACGAAACCCTGCACATCAACGGCGATAAAATCGCCGTCACCCATCACCGGGACCTCGAAGACCTCGACTGGCGCAGCCCTCAGGTCGACATCGTATTGGAGTGCACCGGCAGTTTCAGCGAGCGCCAGCGCGCCGAACTGCATTTAAAAGCCGGGGCCAGCAAAGTCATTTTCTCCCAGCCTGCGCAAAGCGACGTCGACGCCACCATCGTCTACGGCGTCAACGACACCGCGCTCACCGGCAACGAGACCATCATCTCAGCAGCGTCATGTACCACCAACTGCAGTATCCCGGTGATTGCCGCGCTGGAGAGCGCCTTCGGCATCGAAGCCGGCGTCATCACCACCATCCACTCCGCCATGAACGACCAGCCGGTAAACGACGCCTACCACCATACCGACCTGCGCAAGACACGCTCCGCGATGAACTCCATCATCCCCGTAGACACCGGCCTCGCCCGCGGCATCGAGCGCATCCTCCCCGACATGGCCGGCAAATTCGAAGCCCAGGCCATGCGAGTACCCACCGTCAACGTCTCCGCCATTGACCTCTCGGTGCAACTGAAAAAATCCGTCACCCAGGCCGAAGTAAACTCAGTGCTGAAAACCGCTGCCGACACCCGCTTTTCCGGCGTACTCGGCTACACCGAAGAACCCCTCGCCTCCTGCGACTTCAACCACGACCCCCGCTCCGGCATCGTCGACGCCGGGCAAACCCGAGTCGCCGGCGGCAAGCTGGTGAAAGTGTTGATCTGGTTTGATAACGAGTGGGGTTTTGCCAACCGTATGCTGGACGTGGCGAGAAAGCTGCTCTCCTGACGGCCGTGCACATCATTTTGCTGACGCATGAGCGCGAACTGGCTCGCCCCAGCAATACCGGAAATCTGGTGTTGTCTGTTAGCGGCGACGAGTGCAAGCTGGTGCACCGCAGGGTGTGGAGTCGCGTTGCTCCCGACCAGGAATTGATACAGCTGCTGGGAAAGGAAAGCGCAGGGCTGGTATATCCGCGCACCGAAACCGGTCATGCGCAGGGCGCGGGGGAAATAGCGCTGGCGGCCTGTGAACACTTTGTTCTGTTGGACGCCACCTGGCAGGAGGCGCGCAAGATGTATAACCGCAGTCCTTACTTGAGAGCGGCGAAAACGATAACCCTGAACCCGCAGCAGGCCTCGCGTTTTCGCCTTCGTCGCAATCAGAAGTCCGGCGGCCTTTGTACCGCGGAATGCGTGGTGGAAATCCTGCGAAGTAAAGGCCGCACCGAGCTTGCCGATCAATTAGAACAGCGATTTATTGCGTTCAACGCCAGCGGCAGTTTTTAGCCAGTGCGTGCAGGGGCTAACGCACGCCGCATGAACCAACACGCTGTTTATACGGCTGATGTTTGGCGAGAAACTCCGCGTATTCCGCGCGATATGCCGTACAGGATGCTGTGCCGTCATCGGAGCTGCCGCAGCAGCGAATGGCTTCGTCGAGCTCTCGGGTAGAAACACTGTCAAACGCCTGTGAGTGTCCCGCGCCGTACATGATGCTGTCTGACCAGGTGTTTACCGGGCGCCAGGAATTGTTGCCGTAGGCACCGCCGTAGTAGCAGCCCGCCCCTTCCAGGCAGTCCATACCTATGTCTTCACTGCCCCAGGCCGGTGTGCACTGGGACGCGAAATAATCGTCTTTGGCGTTGTCGGACCAGGTACAGCACTGGTAGTTGCCATTCTCGTCTTTGGTGCACTCGCCGGCTTCGGTGCGATTGAAACTGGTGCAGCTGTCTCTGGTCGTCAGTGTGGGACAGGTGGCGCTGGTGGTCAGGGTATACTCCGACGCCGGCTTGTAACTCCCGCACCACTTGCTGCAGCCAGGGCCGTCGAGGTTGCGCCATTGCCTGGACAGCTCGCTGGGCCACCCCTCCACGGTCGTGCCACTGCTGTCGATGCCGGTTTCGTATAAGTCCGCGAGACCGAAATTGTGCGCGACCTCGTGAACCACGATATTGCGCAAATGTTGCAGTGCAGTCGTGGTATCGGGCCAGCGGCGGTCGCTGCCGAGATAGATGACCTCTCCGCCAGACGCCCCGTAACCGGCATCCGCCACGACAACCTTGATAATCCCGTAGATATCGTCCGCACCGCACTGCTGGTTCATCGCCTGAATGACCTTCTTGTCATCGCAGGAAAATGCCGATCCGGTCTGGGTCCTGCAGCCCATGGTTGCGAAATCTTTCAGATCGATACGGTAAAACGCGAAACGGGAAAAATGCTCGGAAAATGGTGGCAGGGCCCGAAACTGATTTTCAACGGCGTCGTTTACGATTTCATCGAAATAGGGGGCGTTATCCAGATTGGCAAAAAGAATCTTGAACTCCGCGACTTCACTGCCGGCAAACGGAGTGCACTTGCTCAGGCTGGCGTACTCGCCGGGGGCGACCGCGATAGCGCCGTTGGGGGTGGCGACACTTCCCGTGGTGCCGCCCGAGGTATTGCTGGAGCCGGGCGCGGTAGATGTCGGTGGCGCCTCCACCGGTTCTTCTGGAGGACTGGCATCGCTGCCGCCGCCACCGCCGCATCCTGACAGGAGGAAGACCGTGAGCAAAACCAGAAAGAGATACAGGCGGCGTGCGGTCACACACTCGGGTGACCTGAAAAAAAACGTGGACGAAATCATGCTGCGGCGTACGGGGTTATTCTGTTAATCCCTGCGCCGCGATACGAGTGACTGACTGGTATCCGCTTCCGTGAACTTTGGGGTGCGCGAAAAAGGACCTGATTCTAAAACCGAAAAACAATTGAAGCCAGTGAAGAAAACATCGAAACTGAACGCGAATTACCGGTCAGATACTGAGGGAGTTGACGACCATCGTGAGAACATTCTTTTTGAGGAGCTGGTCATGAGAAAAATTTTCTTTTGGATAATCCTGCTGGTGGTCGCCGTTCCGGTCACGGCCGTTGAAGTGGGGGAGCCTGCGCCGGAATTTTCTCTGCAGGCATCGGACGGGAAGAGCTATACGCTTTCCGACTTTAAAGATAAACAGGCGGTCGTTATTGCCTGGTATCCCAAAGCCTTTACCAAGGGTTGCACCATCGAGTGCAAATCCCTGGCGGAAAATGGCCACCTGATCCGCGAGTACGATGTCACTTACTTTATGGCAAGTACCGATGAGCTGGAGGACAACAAAAAGTTCGCCGACGCACAGAAAGCCGATTTCCCGCTGCTGAGCGACCCCAGCGGTGCCGTGGCCGAAGCATACGGTGTAAAAATGCCGGTATTGAACATGGCCAAGCGGGTTACTTTCTACATCGGCAAGGACGGCAATATCCTGAAAGTTGATGAAGACATCAAGCCGGCCACGAGCGCGGAGGACATGGCGCGGACCCTGGGTGAGCTGGGGGTGGCAAAAAAATAATCCGCCATAAAAAAGGCCGCATCTCGCGGCCGAACACTTGGGGGGTGTTAAATGGGGGGGGGAGAACTATTTCAGTGAAATCAGCTCCATTCCCTGCAGGGCGGGAATGGCCCGATGCAATTGAACTTCCAGCTCATCCAGCGCTTGTAGTTGCTGACACAACGCGTCCGCGCGAGTTTCCAGCCTCTCTGCTTTCTCTTCTATGGCGGCTTCCGCGGCCTCCGCTGCCGCTTCCGCATCCCGCTCGATACTGGCGCCGCCGGTAAATACCGCTTTCATTGCATGCCAGGTGATATTGCCAGCGGATTTCATCGCCAGTTTTTCAATCTGTGGTTCCAGCTCTCGCTCGAATGTCTCGCCAAACGAATCGCTGATCCATGGGCTGCCGAAAGTGTACACATCGCCCTGTTGCTTCGTCTGCGCCAGCAGTTTCTCCCGTAGGGCTTCGGACGACTGCAGGAACTCCTGAGTGTCGGGATTATCCGGGCCGGCGAGCACGGCGAGAGCAATGCCCACACCGTTCATCGCAATATCCATTGCATCTACCGCTATTTCCGATACCTGGCGCCCGGCCGTGTGCAGGCCCTGCTGGTAGGACAGCATCAACTCCTGTTGCTGGCGATCGAGAACCAGTCCGGTGTCGCCCACGGCCAGTTGATCCGGGGCGTGATAGGCGAACATCGGCTGGTGGTCGTCTTCGTCGCGGGCCTCCATGAAATCCGACCCGACGGTAATGTGCTGGTGGATATCCACTTTACAGTTCTGGTCGTCACCGCCGGCCAGGTTGATCTCGGTGGCCTGCACCTGGGCTGCCAGGGGTAGGAGCATGCAAGAGGCGGCGGTCAACAGGCGAATCTTGTTCATCAATGTATCCAGCAAAATTGTTCAACGTGTCATTTGGTGGGTGATCTGCAGGTATGACGCAGCCCGGTTCTGATCTGGATGCAGTGGATGCGAAATAATCCAGAAATTTTCTGGCACACATATTGCTCCATCTCCGGTAAGCACTTTGTGCCGTCGTCAAGAGATGTGGGCCACCGGTCGCAATGACCGGCATCGGCCCGACACCAGAAGTATCCGTTGTATTCGATGTCCAGTTTCACCGCGTTTGCCATGGCGCACGCGGTACGGGGTTTCTTTGCCTGAAAAAAATCCCGGAATGAGGAATTCAAAATAAAGGTCTTGGCATTTGTTCAATAATGAGGGGTAGCTCATGAAGCGTAAGTCTCTAAGTTGTGCTGTGGTAGCAATTATCGCCGGGGGTGCCATGGCGCCAATGTCTGTGGCGATGGCCGATGAGTTGGAAGAGGTGGCGGTGACCGGGGTACGTGGCAAGCCGCGCTCGGTTTCCGACTCGCCGGTACCCGTGGACGTTTTCGGCTCTGAAGCGCTGGAGTCGGTTTCCCATACCGACACCAACGATGTGCTGATGACCCTGGTTCCCTCCTATAGTCTGTCGCGGCAACCCATCAGCGATGGCGGTACCTTTATCCGTCCCGCACAATTGCGCGGCATGCCTACAGATAAAACCCTGGTGCTGGTGAACTCCAAGCGTCGGCATCGCGCCGCCCTGGTGGAGATCGGCGGTTCCGGCACCCAGGGACCGGACATTGCCACCATTCCCAGTTCTGCGCTGAAATCCGTTGAGGTGCTGCGCGACGGTGCAGCGGCCCAGTACGGTTCTGACGCTATTGCCGGGGTGATTAATTTTATTCTGAAAGACAACGACGAAGGCGGGTCGTTCGGCGTGCGTACCGGCGAATACAGCGAGGGCGACGGCTTTCAGACCACGGCAACCGGCAACGTGGGAATGCCGCTTGGCGGCAGCGGCTTCCTGAGTATTTCCGGCGAAGTGTCCTCTGCGGATTTCACATCCCGGTCCGAGCAATACTGTGAAAGCTGGTTCTGTATCGACGATCAGGATGCGGCCTATATCGAAGCCGCAAAAAAGGCCTCTCTCGAGGGTGATGTGGTGCAGCCCTGGGGGCAGCCGAACTCGGAAGGTGCACGACTGTTTTTCAATACCGGCTACGATCTCGGCGAAGGCAAGGCGCTGTATGCGTTCGGAAACTATTCCGAAAGTTCTGCGGATGGCGGCTTCTATTACCGCTATCCCGGCAATGGCACCATCGAAGACCTGCGCCTTGAAGACGGCTCGATTTACAGTCCGCTGGAAAAGTTCCCCGGTGGCTTTACCCCGCGTTTTTTTGGTGATGTCACCGATTACTCGCTGGTGTCCGGGCTGAAGGGGGAAATGACCTCCGGTCTCGCCTATGACCTGAGCGCCCGTTACGGCTATTCCGAAATCGCATACACCCTGAAAAATACCATTAACCCGTCCATGGGCCCGGACAGTCCGACGTCGTTCAAACCCGGCACACTGGCAAATGAGGAAGTGCAGATCCAGGCCGATTTTTCCAAGGAGTTGATGCTGGGTTTGAACAGTCCGGTGGTGGCGGCATTCGGCTTCAGCTACATGGATGAATCCTACGAGTTGACCGGCGGCGATACGGCATCCTATGAGGCAGGCCCTTATGCATCGCAAGATCCCTGGGGCTTCTGTGATGGGGATGTGGCCACTGCCGCTGGTCAGGCCGTTATTGACGCGGGCTCGGATCTGAACTGTGCCGATGGATCCGATCCGATTTACACGGTGGTAGGTGTGGGTTCCAACGGTTTCCCCGGTTACTCCCCGGAATACAGTGGCAGCTACTCGCGGGATTCCTATGCGGTTTATGGTGATCTGAGTACCGATCTCGCAGACCAGTTATTCGTGCAGGCCGCAATGCGCTTCGAGGATTATTCGGATTTTGATTCTGAGCTGGTGGGCAAACTCGCCATGCAGTACGACATTACCGACAGCATCGGTTTCCGCTCCTCCATCGGTACAGGCTTCCGCGCACCGACGCCGGGCCAGCAAGGAACCACCAATGTATCCACACGTTTACCCAATGGCTTCCCGGTGGCCACCGGTCTGTTCCCGGCCAGCAGCAGCGTCGCCCAGGCTCTGGGTGCCGAGGCACTGAAACCGGAAACATCGACAAACGTTACCTTTGGCTTTACCGCGAATTTCGACAAGCTCAACCTGACGGTGGATTTCTATCGCATCGACGTGGATGACCGTACCTACGCGATTTCCACCCTGGATGTTTCCGCGAATGGTGATGAAACAAGTGAAGGATTCGATGCCGCCGCGTACACGAATTACCTTGCACTCGTAGACGCCGGCGTGGTTGGAGCGGAATCTATCGGCGGCGTGTTCTATTTCACCAATGCGTTCGATACCCGCACCCAGGGTGTGGATGTGGTGGCGACCTATCCGTTGGAGTGGTCCGCAGACACCACCACTAACATCACCGCTTCGCTCAATTACAACAAATCGGAATTTACCTCCGACCCGAGCGAATATCTGAACGACGAAGACCAGTACGATTTCGAAAACTTCGACCCGAAATTGCGCGGCGCCGTAACCGCTATGCACGATATTGGCCCCGTCTCCCTGATGGCCCGTGCCAACTGGTACGGCACCTCGGAAAACTACGAGGCCGGCGAAGTGCAGAAATACGGTTCGGTGGTGCAAGTGGATATGGAAGGCAAGTATCACTTCACCGAATCCACCAGTGCCAGTGTGGGCGGGCGCAATATCTTCGACCAGTATCCGGACAAAGACCTGTTGGGCGACTACTGCTGCGGTGCCGTTTACCCCACCGGGTCCATTGTCGACTGGCAGGGGAGCTTCTACTACCTGAGCCTGAACCACAATTTCTGACGGAAACTACTGCGCGTATGCCTGGCGGCGGCCGGCGGTCACCACCAGGCGAACACTCGCTACGTTTTCATAAGGCAGTAACTGAGGTGTCTTCTACGACTTGATCCCCGCTCTGCGGGGATTTTTTTTGAGTGGTAGCTTTCGGGTGAAATCAAAGCCAAAAAAAAGGCCAGCAACGGCTGGCCAGTGGAGCGACATTCATACCGGAGCGTGCTGTCAGCTCATGCGGTGCAGGACCTTGGGCAGCGCGGAAGTGTATTTCTGCACGTCTTCGAGAAAGCCCATGCTCACTCGCGACCAGTTGGTATAGTCGCGGTAGATGCCGCGGATATACACGTTCTCCTTTTCCATTTCCGCGCGGAAGGTCTCCGCATTGAGGTCACCGAGGTTGACGAACATAAAGTTGGTTACAGAAGGCAGCGCGGTGAGTCCGTTTTCCTTTACCGCGGCGCTGACCATTTCCCGCGCCTCCTTTACCTTGTTGCGACAGTAATCCATGAACGTGTGATCTTCGTAGCTGGCGATGGCGGCGGCGAGGCCGGCCTGATTCAGCCCGTACCAGCCAACACCGTACTTCTCCATCTCCTCGACTTTTTCCGGCTGAGCTATCAGGTAGCCCACGCGCATGCCGGCGAGGCCGTAAATTTTGGAAAAGGTGCGCGCGACGATGATGTCGTGTCCCTGCTTTACCAAGGGGATAACGGTGTTGGCGTCGCTGTTGTCGGTGAGCTCGTTATACGCTTCATCCGCGAGCACCGTGCACTTTTTCGATGCCTTGATACAGAAGTTGCGCATGGCGATGGGGTCGATCAGAAGCCCGGTGGGGTTGTTCGGGTTGGTGACCTGTACCATGGAGACGGTGTCATCAATGGCGGCGTACATGGCATCCAGATCGATCTGCATGGACTCCAGCTTTGGCAATCGTTTGATTTCGCCGAGTTCCTGGATTTCCACTACGCGCGACGTGGTATCCCAGAACAGGTCTGGACCGAGGATATTGCCTTTGCGGCCGGCGACGATCGCCGCGGCAGTGAGACCCGCACTGCTGCCGGAGCCAAGAGAAATATGATCCGGCGTAAGCCCGTGACGTTCCGCGATCATTTCCTTGAGACGCGCCACGCTGTCGTAAACGTAGTAAGCCCCCTTCTGGCTCGCTTCCATAATAGCTTTCAGGGCCGCGGGGCTGGGGCCGTAGGGGTTTTCGTTGGCATTGAGTCTGGCGACACCGGGAGGAGGGCCATACAGCGGCTTTGGCCGCACAATTTCCTTGGCGGAGGCGGTAGCGGCAATACCTCCCATGGTGGCGGCGGAAAAGGCCGCCGTGGCACCCTGTAAAAACAACCGTCTGCTCAGTGACTTGTGCATTATTCTGCTCTCCTGGTTGTGTGTTTTTGTGTGTATGTGTTGGTTTTTTGTAATCAGGCTTTTGCGAACATCGCCACGGAGACGGCGATCAGGTAGACCCCGAACAGGCGCTTTAGATGCAGTTCATTCAGGCTGTGCGCCCAGCGAGCACCGATAGGGGCGGAGATAATGGAAAAGGCGGAAATGGCGACCAGCGCGGGAATGTTGATGTAGCCGATGGAACCCATGGGCAGATTCGGTGCGCCGAGCCCCATGATGAGGAAGCCGATGGCGCCGGGAAGACCGATCAGGAAGCCGATACCGGAGGCGGTTGCCACCGCCTGGTGCGCGGGACGGTTGCACAGCACCATGGTCATCACCGTAATGGTGCCGCCCCCGATGCCGAGCAGCGAAGAAAATCCGCCGAGAAAACTCGCGAGCCCGACACGCGCAATCCCGGTGGGCATTTCCAGTTTGCCCTTGAGTCCGTCGAACAGATTGGGAAACAGGAAGTAGATGGAGTAGAGCAGTACGCCGCCGGCAAACACATGCACCAGACTTTTGCTGTCGGTGAACGAGGCGATATAAAGCCCGGCGCCGACACCGATCACGATCCAGATAGACCAGTCCCGCAATACTTTGAAGTCCACTGCGCCGCGCTTGTGGTGCGCCTGCACCGAACGCGCGGATGAAATCACGATAGAAGCGAGGGAGGTTCCTACAGCGACACGCATCATTTCATCCGAGGCGCTGTGCAGGAACGGGAAGACCGCAAGCAGCGCGGGTACCACCACAAATCCGCCGCCATTGCCGAACAGCCCCGCCGTGATACCCGCAATCAGACCTGCAGCACACAGCAGCAGGATAAACAGAGATACTTCCTCGAAACTCATAGATTCCCCCGTTGTTCCCCGTTGAATAAGTGGAGAAAAGCATTAACCGTGCCAAGGGGTTGCCCGACGCGGTGAGTGGAGGCAGAGCGAAGGATTTGGGAGCTCGATGGAGTTGGGTAACGGAACAAAGACAGAATGCGGTTTACTGCGCCGCAACAACTGGTACTCTTCCGGCGGAAATAACAAATACATCCGTGTTCGGGGGATTCATGTTCAACAGGCTGATCATCGCCTTCTCACTGCTGCTGAGTATCGCGGCGCAGGCCGAGTCCATCAGCAGCCAGACGGCTGGGATGCAACAACAGCCGGGGCTGTTCGATATTTACTGGGATAAGCAGAAGGGAAAAGTCCTTCTCGAAATCGAGCACTTCGATCGCGAGCTGTTACTGCTCACGGGGCTCGCTCAGGGCCTGGGCTCCAATCCGGTGGGACTGGACCGCAATCAGGTGGGCGACAGCCGGGTGGTGAAGTTCGAGCGCGTGGGCAACAAGGTGCTGTTGCACGAGATGAATCTCAAATATCGCGCCCTGTCCGATAACACGGCCGAGCGCCGCGCGGTGGCAGAGGCATTCGCGTCCTCGGTACTGTGGGGGTTTGACGTACTCGCGGAAGAAGGCAGCGCAGTACTGGTGGATTTCACTCCATTTGTGCTGAGCGACCAGCACGGTATCGGCCAGCGTCTCAGAGACGCTAAACAGGGCAGTTTCAGTGTCGACGCCGGTAAATCCGCGGTCTACCTGCCACGTACCAAAAGCTTCCCGCTGAACACTGAGTTTGAAGCGCAACTTACCTTCGCGGGCAGTGAACCCGGCAACTATGTAAAGGAAGTCGTACCCACGCCGAATCTGGTCACTCTGCGCCAGCATATTTCTCTGGTGGCATTGCCGGATGATGGCTACCAGCCACGCCGGTTCCACAGCCGCAGCGGCTATTTTCCGCTGGTCTACCGGGATTATGCCACCGACATCGATCAGCCCATGGACCAACGGTTGATCTACCGTCACCGCCTGCAGAAAAAACCAAGTAGCAACGAAGCGCTGGAACCCATTGTCTACTACGTGGATTCCGGTGTGCCGGAGCCGGTGCGCAGCGCGTTGATCGAAGGCGCCAGCTGGTGGAACCAGGCATTTGAGGCGGCGGGGTTTGAGAATGCTTTTCAGGTAAAAGTGCTGCCGGAAGACGCCGACCCGCTGGATGTGCGTTACAACGTGATCAACTGGGTGCACCGTTCCACTCGCGGCTGGTCTTACGGTTACTCCATCTACGATCCGCGCACCGGGGAGATTCTCAAGGGCAACGTCACCCTGGGTTCCCTGCGGGTGCGCCAGGACTTTCTGATCGCCCAGGGGCTGCTACAGCCTTACGACAGGGAAAATGCGGACACCGAAAAACTGAAAGCGATGGCATTGGCGCGTATCCGCCAGCTCTCCGCCCACGAGGTGGGGCACACCCTCGGCATCGCCCACAACTTTATCGCCAGTACCGAGGGGCGCGCCTCGGTGATGGATTACCCGGCACCGCTGGTTACCCTGAAAGGCGGTAGTCTGGATATCAACCAGGCCTACGACACCGGCATTGACGAGTGGGACAAGCTTGCGGTGCGTTACGGTTACGGTATTGCCGGCGGCGATGAGCGGGAATATCTTGCGAGTGTCATCGACGACGCCCGCAAGCAGAAACTGCGTTTCATCTCCGACCCGGACTCGCGCACGATCAACAATGCCCACGCCGGCTCCCATTTGTGGGATAACGGTGGTGATGTGCTGGAAGAGTTTACGCGTATGACCGAGCTGCGCCGCTATGCACTGGAGCATTTCAGCGCAGCGGCCAATCCGCAATCCAGCGCGCGTTCGTCTCTCGATGAAACCCTGGTGCCGGTTTATTACGGCCACCGATACCAGGCGGAAGCCGTGGGCAAACTGATCGGCGGCCTCGACTACGATTATCTGTACAACGACGCCGGCGACGCGAGTTATACGATGGTCGCCGCGGACAAACAGCAACAGGCCGTGGATGCACTGGTGCAGACACTGAAGCCGGAATTTCTCACCCTGCCGGAAAAGGTGCTGCAATTGCTGCCGCCCAAATCCTACGGCTACGAGCGCAGCGATGAGAGCTTCCCCGCCTACACCGGCGTCGCTTTTGACGGCATTGCCATGGCCGAAGCCGCCGCTGGCCACACGTATTCCATTCTGCTGAACCCCGAGCGCGCCGCGCGTCTGCAGGAACAGCAGGCCCGTCGCGGCGAGGGCCCCGGCTTCAATACCCTGCTCGCGCAGCTTACCGAACAGGCACTGGCGCGCGATGAATATCATGGACTGCAGGCGGCGATTCACCAGCGGGTTAACCATGTGTATATCCATCAACTGATGTTGCTGGCCGACAACAAGCAGGCCCCGGAGTCCGCACGTGCCCGCGCGAACTTTGAGCTGGCGAAATTCCAGCATGCTGTCGGTGCGATGAAACTCTTTGGCGACGATCCCCAGGGGTACAACGCCCATTATTTCTACGAAGCGAAACGCATTGCCGCGTTTATGGAGGGTGATCTGCAGGTAGAGGCGGGTGAGATCAAGCCGATGCCGCCGGGCTCACCGATATAGTGGTGAAGTACACACGCGGATGAAAAGAAAAGCCGGATTTTAATCCGGCTTTTCTTTTCATCCGCGCACAAACTGCGACTTCTTGATCCAGTGGTTACCGCGATAACTGCGCGTAGATGCGGAGGTGGTTTTGGCCCAGAAGTAATCCCGGTTGAACTGGAATTCCACTTCGTAGCCTTCGGCCAGCGCCGCCAGCGGCATGGCTTGCCAGCTGGACAGGCGGCGTTTGCTGGTCGCCTCCAGCAAATACTCGGTATCGTTTACGACCGCCACCACCCAGGCGTGACCTTCGCCCTTGTGAGTGCCGAGGGCGACCCGGGCGTCTATCCCCAGATTGATCAGCCAATCGGCCAGCAGGATAGCGTGGTCTTCACAATCGCCGCGTTTCTGGTAGTAGGCTTGGCGGGAGGTCTGCCAGATATCCGCAAGCCCGGCGTACTGTAGATGGTCGTACTGATATTCCTTGCGGATGGCGAGGGTGTATAGCGGTATCCACAACTCTTTCGTTTCAAAAGGCTGGAAACCGACCAGATAACTGTTGGCGAAGTGGTGCAGTCTGTCGAGGCCGCGAGCGGAAGCGGTGACGTTTTCCAGTCCCTGCCAGTTCCAGATGGATATGTAGCCGCTCTCGGCATCCGAGCGCTTGGCCACCGCCTGCTGCACCATTTGTTCCGTCAGCGGTGACTGGCTGCCGGTTACCAGCACCGTACCGCGCTGATTGTCGATGACTTCGCGGTTCTCGCCTTCGCTGTCGGCGGTGCGCTGTTGGGCCAGCAGGGCGTTTTCGCGCAGCAACTGGTTCCGCTGCTGAATCAGCTCCGGCAGCATCAGCAGTATGCCCAACAGGATTCCGGCGAGTAACAAACGCATGGGAAAATAGCCTCAGCCCTTCAGGCCGAAGGAAATAATCATCGCTACGAATACCAGGATAGTGGAAGCGAATATCGCCACGGCAATATTGCCATTTTTGAGTTCCTGCTCGATATCCACATGTTTCAGCAGTTTTTTGTCGATTACCAGCAGCGCAACCATACCCACGATGATGGCGAGCACCGTGTAAAGCAGATTGATACCGAGGTTAAAGAGAGTAGCGGTCAGAAATTCCGGTTGCACGTTTTTCATCCAGTTGAAACCATTCAGGGCTCAATTAGAGCATATTGAGGGTCAGTTTTCCGCTTTCTGAAGAAGCGCGGTATTGACAAAACCGGGGGGTGATACGGAGTCGTTTTAACGCTCACGGGTTTAAAAAATTATCGGGAAATTTGTTGGGGACGGCTGGCGGGCGTGAGTAGACTTCGTGGCACGTTGGAAGAGGAGGAGTTTTCCATGCGTTACTTAATACCTGTAGTACTGTTCTGTTCACTCTCCGGTGCCGCCCTGGCGGATCAACCGATGTCCCAGCTGCCGGCTGGTGCTTCGGAAGTTCAGATCATGGGTACCACCTACTGGAGAAGTGGCGATAACTTCTATCAATTCAATGAGCAAACCGGTCTGTTTTATGAGGTTCCCCAACCTACCGTGCAGGCTCACAAAGACCGTCTGAATCAAGCGCACATGTCTCAGCGCAGTCAGACCGTGCCTGCGACCAATCTGACCGGAGACCAAATTGAAGGTTGTCGTAACACCGCAGCGGATAAATCCAATGCTGTGCCGAACCGTGGTAGTGAAGTGTATATCAGTGAGTACAACGCTTGTGTAAGGGATCTGCAGCAATAATCGCTCACTGATCTGAGAGAGAAAAAGGTTTGCCGGTTTCCCGGCAAACCTTTTTTATTGGGGTGACAGGTACGGCGTAGCGGAAGTCAGATTTCTGCAAACCAGGGGGCTGCGCTACTGCCTCCCACTTCATTGAAATCCAGCGCCATGGTGACACTGAGTGCCGTGATGATGAAAATCGAAAACGCAAAGACCTGCCGGGCCCAGCCGTGGACGTCCACATCCCGCCGGTAGCCCCGCAGCGCCATCGCCAGCCACCAGAAACTGGCGGTACAGGCCACCGCCATAAACGACATTCCTGTGTAACCGTTCAGCGGCAGCAGGATACTGACGAGCGCAAACACGGCGATATACAGCACGATATGCAGCTTCGCCTTGCCGATGCCCTGCGCCACCGGCAGCACCGGGATGCCCGCCGACTCATAGTCGCGGTAGCGGAATATCGCAATGGCATAGGAGTGCGGCATCTGCCACAGGCAGAACATCAGCAGCAGGATCAATGCGGCGCCGTCGCACACTCCCGTTACCGCGCAGTAGCCCACCACCGGTGGCACCGCGCCGGACAGCGCGCCGACCGAGGTGCCGTATACGGAGTTGCGCTTCATATACAGGCTGTAAATGCCCACATACACCACGAACCCGAGCACCGCGAAGGCAACGCTGACCGCATTGGTGTAGATCGCCAGCAGGGCAAAGCCGGCAATGCCGAGCCCGATGCCGAACAGCAGCGCGGCCCGCGCCGACAGGGCGCCGGTAACGGTGACGCGGTTGCGGGTGCGTTGCATCTGCGCATCGATATCGCGGTCGATACAGTTGTTGATGGCGCAGCCGGAGGCGACCACCAGCGACAACCCGATCACCGTTGCGGCAAACAACAGCCAATCGATCTCGCCGCGGGCGGCGAGAAAAAATCCGCCCGCGACGGAGATGAGGTTGCCGGCGATGATGCCCGGTTTGGTGACGTTAACGTAATGCTTGAGCATGTCTTTAACCGAATCGCAAAACGCGTCAGTGCATCATCATGGCGTTGGAGGCGTAGATAATCCATATCGACAGCCCAACCACCATGACGATGATCAACGCGGTAAACAGGAAGGCGAAGGTGTTCGCGCGTCCCTCGACAGAGAAGTTCAGGTGCAGAAAATATTTCAGGTGTACCACCACCTGCACGATCGCCATTACCACCACCAGCCAGATGCTGGTGGCCTTGTCGAATTGCCCGGTCATCACCGCCCAGAAGGGAATGGCAGTGAGGATGACGGAGAGTACAAAGCCGACCGGGTAGGATTTGACACTGCCGTGATTGGCCGCGTGTTCATGTCCGGAATGCAAATCAGACTGTGCGCTCATCACAGAACCCCCATCAGGTAAACCACGGTAAATACGCACACCCAGACAATGTCCAGAAAGTGCCAGAACAGGCTCAGGCAGGACAGACGGGTGATGGTCTGCTTGCCCAGGCCGCGCCTGGCCACTTCGATCATCATCACCGCCATCCAGATCAGACCGGCGGTCACGTGCAGGCCGTGCATGCCCACCAGCGCGAAGAAGGAAGACAGGAAGGCGCTGCGCGACGGGCCGTTGCCGTGGGTAATCAGGTGATGGAATTCATTGATTTCCATGCCGATAAACACCGCGCCGAAGGCGAAGGTCACCGCCAGCCAGCCGAGGGTGGCGGCCCTGTTCTGGCGGTGCGCGCCGATCATGGCGAAACCGTAGGTAATACTACTGAGCAGCAGCGCCGCGGTTTCAATCGCCACGTAATCCAGCTCGAAAATATCGCGCCCGGAAACGCCGCCGGCAGTGTTCATAAACAGCACCGCGTAGGTGGCGAATACGGAGGCGAACAGCAGGCAGTCGGTCATCAGGTAGAGCCAGAAACCGAAGATGGTGTTCTCGCCTGAGTCATGGTGATGTTCGTGATGATGATCGCCGTGGTGATCGGGTGCCGCAACGGCACCCTGTGATACGTGAGCTATCGCGGTCATGCGGACACCTCTTCGATGGATTCTTCAGTTGCCTTTTTGCGGCGCTTGGCCGGCGTTGCCGGGCCGTGTGCTTGCTCCGGTGCAGGATTTACGTGGCGCAGATGGGCGTACTCGATACGCGCGATTTCATCCGGCTGTACGTAGTAATCCACATCTTTTGCATAGGCACGCTGCAGCAGGAATGCCACTACGGCCACCAGGCTAACAATTGCCAGCCAGGTGATGTGCCACACCGCGGCAAAGCCGAAGGCGGTGGCGGCACCGGCGATCAGAATGCCGGCCGCAGTATTTCTCGGCATATGGATGGAGGCGTATTTGGCGGGACGCTGGTAGGCGGTGCCGTTTTCTTTCATTTCGGTAAACGCGTCGATGTCGTGCACCTGCGGCAGCACCGCAAAGTTGTAGAACTGCGGCGGCGAGGCGGTGGACCACTCCAGGGTATGGCCGTTCCAGGGGTCACCGGTGAGGTCGCGGTTCTGCTCGCGGTTGCGGAAGGCCAGGTACAGCTGCACAAACTGCAGCGCGATACCCACCAGAATTACGAACGCACCGGCGCAGGCGATATACAGCCAGATATTCCAGTCGGGGTTGTCGGAGTGGTTCAGGCGGCGGGTCATGCCGAGGAAGCCCAGTACGTACAGCGGCATGAATGCCAGGTAGAAACCGATCTGCCAGCACCAGAAAGACGCCTTACCGATACGCTCGTTCAAATGGAAGCCCATGGCCTTGGAGAACCAGAACGCGAAACCGGCCAGGTAACCGAACACCGCACCACCGATGATGGTGTTGTGGAAGTGGGCAATCAGGAACAGGCTGTTGTGTAGCACATAGTCCGCGCCCGGCACCGCGAGCAAAACGCCGGTCATACCGCCGATGGTGAAGGTCACCATAAAGCCCAGGGTCCACAGTACCGGCACGGTTATACGCAGGCGACCGCGGTACATGGTGAACAGCCAGTTGAACAGTTTCACTCCGGTGGGTACCGCGATGATCATGGTCATGATGCCGAAGAACGCATTCACATTGGCACTGGAGCCCATGGTGAAGAAGTGGTGCAGCCACACGATAAAGCCGAGAATGGAGATCGCACCGCTCGCCCACACCATGGATTTGTAACCGAACAGGCGCTTGCCGGTGAAGGTGGAAATTACCTCGGAGAAAATACCGAAGGCCGGCAGCACCAGGATGTATACCTCGGGGTGTCCCCAGGCCCAGAACAGGTTGATATACATCATGGCGTTGCCGCCGAGGTCATTGGTGAAGAAATGGAAATCCGCGTAGCGGTCCAGGGTCAGCAGGCCCAGTACCGCAGTCAGGATCGGGAAAGAGGCCACGATCAGCACATTGGCCCAGGTGCAGGTCCAGGTGAAGATCGGCATATCCATCAGCTTCATGCCCGGCGCGCGCATCTTGAACACGGTCACCAGGAAATTCACACCCGTGAGCAGGGTGCCGACACCGGAAATCTGCAGCGCCCAGATGTAGTAATCCACGCCCACACCGGGGCTGAACGACAACTCTGACAGTGGCGGATAAGCCAGCCAGCCGGTCTTGGCAAATTCACCGAGACCGAGGGAAATATTGATCAGCACAGCGCCGCCCGCGGCCAACCAGAAGCTCAGGTTGTTCATGAACGGGAAGGCCACATCGCGGGCGCCGATTTGCGGCGGCAGCACGATGTTCATCAGGCCGATCATGAACGGCATCGCCATGAACATGATCATGATCACCCCGTGGGCGGTGAAGATCTGGTCGTAGTGTTCCGGTGGTAGGTAGCCGGCGGATCCGTTAGTAGCCATGGCCAGCTGGGTGCGCATCATGATCGCGTCGGAAAAGCCGCGGATCAGCATGATCAGCGCGAGCAGGATATACATCACGCCCAAGCGTTTGTGGTCGACCGACGTGATCCAGTCAAACCACAGAGTGTTCCACTGCTTCGCGCGGGTAATGGCCAGTGCGATAAGCACGCCGGCAATAGCGACGACCGCGAGGGTGCCCATGATGATGGGCTCGTGATAGGGAATCGCTTCCCAGGATAATTTACCGAGCAGATTCATTTTTATTCCTCCGCCTTGCTGTTATGTGAGCCGTGCTGTCCGTGATGTTCCAGCGGCGCTTTATTCCAGGTGTCGTAGTGCTGCATGTACTTGAACATGATCTGGTGGAAGAGCCCGTCGCTGACCGCGCTGAAATGCTCCACCGGGTGGTTTTCGCTGGGCTCGGCGAGCCTGGCGTAACTGGCACTGTCGAGGGTTCCATGACTGCGTTTCATATCTGTTGCCCAGCGCTCAAACGCCGCTTCATCTACCGCCCTGGTTTCAAAACGCATACCGGAGAAGCCTTCGCCGCTGTAGTTGGCCGAGAAGCCCTCGAAGGTGCCCGGCTCGTTGGCGATCAGGTGCAGTCTGGTCTCCATGCCCGCCATGGAATAGATCTGGCTGCCCAGCTGCGGGATAAAGAACGAGTTCATGGTGGATTCGGAAGTGATCTTGAAATTCACCGGCCTGTCCGTGGGGATCACCAGCTCGTTGACCGCGGCGATGCCCTGTTCCGGGTAGATAAACAGCCATTTCCAGTTCAGCGACACCACCTGAACGGTAAGCGGGTCGCGCTCGTGTTCCAGCGGCTTGTAAGGATCGAGGCTGTGGGTGGAACGCCAGGTGATGACACCAAGGATGAGCACGATCACCACCGGAATCAGCCACACGGTGGCTTCGATCTTTGTGGAGTGGGCCCACTTGGGCGCGTAGATTTCGTGTTCCCGCCCCTCGCGATATTTCCACGCGAAGTACAGGGTCATTACGATCACCGGAATTACCACCAGCAACATCAGCAGGGTGGAGATGATGATCAGATTTTTTTCGTCGACACCCACCTGTCCCTTGGGGTCGAGCACGCCACCGTCGCATCCCGCCAGTGCAAGCACGACAGTAGACAGCGCAGCGTTTCTGAGGCTACGAATTAACACGAGGAGCATTCCTCTCGGCATGGAGATTGACAACACCTGCCTGGCGGCAGATGGCGATGCGTTGATAAATTGAGAGCGAACAGATACCGCGGTCCAATGCCGAAGGCAGTCAGGTCACTGTTTTATTGTTCGTCGAAAACTATCAGCGCGAATGGACCAAGCAGGCCGAACCTGCGAAGGCCATAAGAGTTACGCGCGAAACGGAGGAGCCCGGGAGGCGTGGGCGGAGCGGTGTGCAGGGCACAGTGCCGGAGTCGGCGGTTGCAGAGCGCGAAGGAAACGTTTGAATACGGTGCGCAGGCTTCTGAAAAAGCTGAGTAACAACTGCAGCCAGAAGTGCCGGAAAATGAAAATGCTGGTGATCAGCAGTGCCGCGCTGGCAAGCGCGATGATGGTCTCGGAAGTAATGCCGCTTTCGAGGATCGGCATGAGCTCAGAAGGTGTGGGCGGAAAACCGAATTGCAGTAGCAGACTGGAGAAGCCGAAAAAGACACTGCCCAGCAGCCAGAATACCAGTACAGCCCTGACCCGGGAGTCCAGGTTGGCCGGAAAGCTTCCGGGAGCATTGCTGAAAAAACTGATCGCTTTCAAAAACTCATCCAGCGGGTAATGCGCGCAGCAGTGCTGCATTCTGAAATGGTATATCGCAGCTCTGGCCAACCAGATTCGAGGTCCCGGGTCCCGGGCGGCTGCGCGCGAAGACTACCAAACAATCCCGGGGTGCTCAAACTGATCTGGGGCAATTTCCCGGCTTGTTGCCCCGATGTTTTTTGGGGGGAGCGGAAAGGGGCCCTAAGGCCCCTTTCGCGTTCGCGATTTGAATCAACCGCAGTTTTTACCCTTGCAGGGTTTCCCGCCGCCGCTACCACCGCCACTGCTGCCGCCGGAACTGCTTCCTCCGGAGCTGCCGCCGCAGCCGTTGGCGGTGAGGTAATCCACGGCCGCTTTCGCCTGCACCAGACCGTAGCCGTAGGCGTTGTCGCGCCCCGCTGCGCCGAGGTCTTCTGCGGTATTGTTCAGCGCCGTGCGGATTTCACTGGCGCTACAGCTCGGGAAGTGGCTCCACACCAGCGCTGCGACACCAGCGACATGTGGCGTGGCCATAGAGGTGCCATTGAAATAGGCGTAATCGCTGGACTCGATGGTGAGACTGGCGCTGCTGCCAATCTGGCTGAGCAGGGCGGCACCATCGGCGTCGGAAATGCCGGCGGAGGGAATACCGGTAACGGTTTCCCCCAGGGTGCCAAACAGCATACCTGGCTCATTGTTGTAGACCACGGCGGCAACGCCACCACCGGCTTCACAGGCCTGAACCTTCTCGGCAAAACTGATGTTGCCGCGGGAGATCAGGCATACCTTGCCGCTGGCATCCACACAGGTGGACTCACCCAGGCCGCAGTTCATCAGGGTACCGCTGGCGCTGCCCTGGGGGCTGCCCTCCATACTGGAGGCTTCGATGGCATTTCCAGCTACCGAGAATGAAGTAGAAAGTCCCATACCCACCGGTACGGAGGACAGGACGTCCACGCCAGGGCCTGAAAGTTCTACCTGATCGGTCTGTTGGGAGAAGTCCGCAATCATCTTGTTGCTGTCGATGGCGGCGATGGACATGACCGAGTCGTAGGACGCTGGGTAGGAGTGGCGGGTGTTGCCGTCGTTGCCCGCGGCGGCAATGGAGAGAATGTTCTGGTTGTTGTATAGATCGGCGAACGCCCGTTCTTCGGCGCGGGATTTCTGGGTGCCCCCGAGACTCATATTGATCACACTGGCGCCGTTGCTGGCGCACTGATCCGCTGCCGCAACCAGAGAGGAGGAGTAGGCCCAGCCGTCTGCACCGAAGACCTTGACGATATGGAGTTTGATATTGGCGTTGGGCATGACGCCTACCACGCCCTTACCATTGCCAATGGCGGCGATAGTGCCGGCCACGTGGGTACCGTGGCTGTTTTCATCGGTGTACCAGAAACCGGTTCCGGGATCATTGCTGCCGGTGACATTGTTGCCGGACAGATCTTCATGGGAGAGGTCGTAACCGGAGTCGATGATACACACGGTCTGGTTACCGGCCAGCACATCACTGACCTGATCCGCCTGCACCATGGGGATACCGAACGGCAGAGTTTCCGCCATCGGGTACCGTTTCACATCCTCTTCCACAAACTCCACGTTGGGATTGTTGCGCAGTGCCGCGAGGGCTTTCTGTGGCAGGTTGACGGCCATGGCATTGTGTTTGTCGAGAGCGAGAGATGAGCGGCCGCCGTTCTTTTCCATCATCGATTTCACGGCCGGGCCCTTGCCCTCCTTAAATTTGACGATATAGCGCTCATCTGCGGCGCTGGCCTGGGCGGCGATTGCCAGGGCCAGTGCACCGACTACCAGAGTGGGAATGGTTCTTGTCATTTTTGTGGGGCTCCAGTTTGGGCTGGTACTTCTTATTAGTGAATGGTTTTTGCTGGCTAACGTTGTATCCGTTTGGTACAGGCGTATAACCGGTGAAGAAAATCTAGCAGCTTTTAATCGCGCTCCAATGGCCGAGTGAGGCAAGTGTGGAGAAGTGATCAAAATCTTTTTTTGAAGATGAATAGTGCGGCAATGTGATGGAGGGGAAGTGGTAATTGCTCGTTAATATAAATGGGGAAACAACCAATTTGGTACGAACGTTCCCGTTTGGATGGTCTGGTTACTGCAGGGCATGGTCGTGTCGGGGTTGCCGGGTAGCGAGGCAGACTGAATTCTCTGCATCCGCTGCATTTTCACGTTGCAGATGCGGTAAAAATACAAAAAGGTCGCGGTGTAAGCCGCGACCTTTTTGTGGTTAAGCGTTTGTTGCAGCAGGGATTTTTCCGCTAACGGTTCAGCTGTCGCCGGCCACCGGGTTGCCATCGGCATCCAGTTCGGCCAGGGTGCCTATTCCCAATTCGACGATTTTGTCTGCAATTTTTTCCTTGTCGCCCACAATCACCCATACAAACTGTTCCGGTTTCACGGTCTGTTTCGCCAGTTCGTGTACACGCTTCAGATCGATGTTGCGCACTTCATTGGCGTAGCCGTCCATATAGTCCAGAGGGCGTTCATAGGTCACCAGAGAAGACAGCGCACCGGCCACGGCGTTGATGGTTTCGAAACGCCCGGGCAGCTCGTTGATGCGTTTGTCCTTCAGCTTTTGCAGCTCGTCCGCTTTGGCGGGGTTGCCGCCGATATATGCACGCAGCTCCTTCTGCAGCTCCGCGAGGGACTCGCTGGTTTTGTCGGTTTGTACCGGTGCATACACCAACAGTGGCTGTTGCCCCTTGGCGCCAGTCAGGAAAGAGTAGGCACCGTAGGCCCAGTGCTTCTCCTCCCGCAGGTTCATATTGATACGCGCGGTAAAGGTGCCGCCGAGAATGTCATTCATCATGTGCAGGGCTTCGCGCTCGGCAATTTTTTCCGAGGGCGCGAGCAGTCCGCCGATGATGATGGACTGCTCCGATCCGGGCTTGTCGATCAGGTAGACACTGGATTTTTCCGGCAGCGCCACCTGCGCCAGGTTTTTCACCGGTTTGGCGGTTTGCGGGGCCTTCCAGTCGGCGAAGTGCTGCTGCAGCTTTTCCTGCAATTGCGGCATGGTGATGTCACCGGCCACGATGAGGGTGGCGTTGTCCGGGCGCAGCCATGTCTGGTGGTAGTTCACCAGGTCGTCGCGGGTGAGCGCGGCGATGGACTCCTCGGTACCGCTGCCGGTAAACGGAATGCTGTAGGCATGGTTGTGGCCGTACAGCAGCGGTGGCAGATTGCGCAGCGCCATCTGTACCGGTTTGGTCTTCTCCTGCTGGATGCCGGCTATCCAGCGGCTGCGTTTGCGCTCGATTTCCTCGTCGCTAAACGCCGGGTTCAGCAGTACATCGGCGAACAGTTCAATACTCGCATCCAGATTGCTGGTGAGGGCATTCAGGCTCACGCTGGAGGTGTCGAGATCTGCCTCTGCACCGATGGTGGCACCGAGTATTTCTTCACGCGCGCTGATTTCCAGGGCGCTCAGGTGTTTGGTGCCCTCCTTCATCATGGACATGGTGTAGCTGGATGTGCCGAGGCGCGCGCCCTGGTCCGCGGCGTAACCCGCGTCAAATTGCAGCTCCATATTCACCACCGGCACCGAGTGGCGTTCGGCCAGTACGATCTTGAGGCCGTTGGCCATTTCCGCGGTCTGGATCTGGGGGAAGGGTACGGAGGGGAAGTCGCCCAGTTCCGGCAGCTGGCTGCGGTCGGCGCCGCTTTCAGCGGTTTTGTATTCCGGGAAGGGGTGCACTTCCAGATTGTGGTCGCCGCTGGCGAGCCAGGTATTGGCCGCGTCTTTGACCTGCGCACTGGTCAGCTGCTGCTTCTTGTCGAGGCTGTCGAGATAGGCGTTGGGATTGCCGAAGTAGAGTTCGCCCTGAGCCAGGATCACGCCCTTGCCGTTCCAGCCACCCACCTGCTCCAGGTCGCGGGCGTAGGAGGCGTACTCGCTCATGTTCACCCGCGCCAATTCCGCTTCGGTGGGGCCGTGTTCGAGGAATTTCTGCAGTTCTTCGTTAATCGCTGCTTCGACCTGTGCCAGTTCCACGCCGGGCTTGGCGTCGGCAATGATCTGGAACATGGAGGACAGCTCGAATTCGTACAGCGCGACATTCACGCTGGTGGCGATCTGGTCTTCGTACACCAGGCGCTGGTACAGGCGGGAGTTTTTGCCGTCACCCAATACGGAGGCCGCGATGCTGATGGCTTCTTCATCGGCGTGGCCGAGGTTGGGGGTATTGTAGACCTTGTACAGACGCGACTGGGCCACGCGGTCGTACATGGTTTCACGGCTGGACTGGTCGCGCTTGGCAATCCATGAATCCCGTTTCGCCAGCGGTGGGCCTGCGGGAATATCGCCGAAATATTTGCTCACCTTCTCCTTTGCGGTAGCAACGTCGATGTCGCCCGCCAGCACCAGTACGGTATTCGCCGCGCCGTAGTAGGCTTTGAACCACTCGTGCACATCCTCCACGCTGGCCGCATTCAGGTCTTCCATGGAACCGATGGTGGTCCAGGAGTAGGGGTGACCGGCGGGGAAGATGGAGGCCTGCAGGTTTTCCCAGACTTTGCCGTAGGGCTGGTTCTGTCCCTGGCGTTTCTCGTTCTGCACCACGCCCCGTTGCTCGTCGAGCTTTTCCTGAGTGATCACGCCGAGCAGGTGGCCCATGCGGTCGGATTCCATCCACAGTGCCATATCCAGCGCATTGCTCGGCACCGTCTCGAAGTAGTTGGTGCGGTCGAGCCATGTGGTTCCGTTCATGCCGGTGGCCCCGGCCTGCTCAAACGGTTTGAAGTATTCGTCGTCGTAGTTTTCCGAGCCGTTGAACATCAGGTGCTCGAACAGGTGCGCAAAGCCGGTGCGCCCGGGTTTCTCGTCCTTGGAGCCCACGTGATACCACACTCCCACGGACACGATCGGCGCCTTGCGATCCTCGTGCACGATTACACGCAGGCCGTTGGGCAGAGTGAACTTTTCGTACTCGATGTCGAGTGCCTGGGGAGATGCCGCAGCGGAGTCGCTGACATTCATCGTGGAGGGCGTGGGTGAAGTGGTCGAGGTGTGGTCATTATTGCCGGTGGTGTCACCACAGGCAGCGATGGCGAGCGCCAGGGTCGCTGGCAGCCAGAGTCTGTTTGCCATAACAGGTTTCCTTATTGTGTTGGTTTTCTGCGTTCAGTGCGTACGGCGACGAATGTTCGAGACAGCGCCGAGGAGATCTCCCGCGCATGTATTCGAAGCCTGTTTATAGCCTTCGGTCGGTGGCGCTGCAACGACACAGGGCAACGATCTTCGGTAATCTGGCGGGAAGCGGAGGGTATTTCCGCACTGGGGGATATTTATTGCACGCCTCCCTGTTTGAAAAACAAACGATTCCTGGGACTCCCTGTCGTCTGTATAAGAAAAAATACTTTTAAACCAATGGCTTGCGATGTTTGTGAGTGCTTAGTTTTGAAATTTCGCGGAAAACCGAACAAATATTCCAATTTTCTGCGGTGTCTGTAGAATGGCGTAAAAAATAACTTTCGGAACGAATTTCCCAGTTTCGCTCGACTCACAGGAAAAAATCATGAGAAGCCGCAAATCCCTCTCCCCCATCGCGGGGTTGCTGCGCCGCATGCGTGTTGCCCAGGCGCTGTCCGACAAAACCGGTATCACCGCCGATGAAAGTCTGGATATCGTGACCGAAGGCGCCAGCCTGAAAGGGGATGAAGCGCGCCGCCGTTTCCTCAAGCAGCTGGGCCTGGGCGCCGCTGCGGTGGGTGTTGGCGCGGCAACGGGTTCTGTTTCCCGCCCTGCCATGGCTGCGCCTGGTGGTGGTAATGGCGACGGTGTGCCCGGTAGAGTCGCCATCATCGGTGGCGGTGTTGCCGGGATTCGCTGCGCACACCGTCTGCAGCAATACGGCATTGCAAGCACCGTTTTTGAAGGCAACTCCCGTCTCGGCGGTCGGGTAAATACCAATCGCAGTATTTTCGGGCGTCCGGTCGAGCGTGGCGGTGAACTGATTTCTACCGAGCACAACGCGGTGCGCAATCTCGCCAACGAACTGGGTCTCGATGTAGAGGATGTGAACGGCAACGCAGTGCCCGGCGGCAGCGAGCTTTATTACGTCAATGGCCAGCACTACAGCGAGCACCAGCTCAATGCGGAGTGGCGCGACGTGTACAAGGTGTTCAAAAAGACCCAGCAGCAGGCACCCTGGTTGCCCACCTATGACTGGCACAACGATACCCACAAAACTCTGGATTACGTTGATTCCAATACCTGGATGGATCAGGTTGGTATTGGAGCCAATTCCAATATGGGGCAGGTGTTCCAGGCGGACCTGGTGGCGGAATATGGCCTGCAACCGGAAGATCAGACCGCGCTGAACCTGATTTACCTGCTGGCTTGGAATCCAATCAACAGTGCCCTGCCTTTGGCGGGTACCGACGAGCGTTTCCGTATTGCCGGTGGTAATGATCAGATCTGGAGCAAGATGGTCGAGCAGCTGCCGGATGGCACCATTGAAACCGGCCGCAAGCTGGTGGCAATCCGCGGGGACATCAACGGCCCCTACGCCCTGACCTTTGAAGACGGTTACGTACACACCTGTGACAAACTGGTGCTGGCGCTGCCCTTCTCGCTGCTGCGGGACGTAGATATCGAACCCGCGCTGTACAACAGCTTCCGTCCGGAAAAACGCATGGCGATCGAACAGATGGCTTTCGGCTCCAACGGCAAGATGGCAATACATGCCCACAGTCGCCCCTGGACACAGACACAGTACATCAACGGCCAACCGGTTACCGGAAACGGTGTGACTTATGTGGGGCGCCCGGAGCTGTTCGACACCTGGGATTCCACCTCCGTCACCGGTTCAACGGACGGTATCCTGGTAAATTTCTTCGGTGGTACCTACGGTCGAGAAATCGGCGGCAGCACACCGTTTGCTGCGCCCAAGCAGAGCGACATCAACCATTTCCTCGGCAAGGTGGACAATGTCTTCCCGGGCACTGCCGCGGCCTATTCGGGCACCGCGATGCAGTCCAAGTGGAGTGCCAACCCCTGGTCCAAAGGTTCCTACTCAACCCCGACCTTCGGCAGCTACACCGGCTGGTGGGGTGCGCATCCCTTGGCCGAGGGTAATATCCACTTCTGTGGCGAGCATACCGAGCTCGAGACCTTTGGCTATATTGACGGCGCCGTGACCAGTGCCGAGCGGGCCGCGAAGGAAATTCACCAGTCCGCGTGATGATGTTCTCCTGACAGAAAATGAAAAAGGCCGCGGGCTCTCGCCGCGGCCTTTTTCATTTTGGGGTATCCGCTGCCCTCTATACGCCGTTTTCAGACGTCACCTTCGTGCTTGAATTGCACCGTCCACTCCCCTTCCATGTCCACACTCACCAGCACCTGAATCGGTCGGCAGCACACGGCGCAGTCCTCGATGTAGTGCTGACTGCCGGCGGAGGTATCGATCAGCATCAGAATGGTTTCGCCGCAGTAGGGGCAGCGATCACTGAATTCTTCTATTTTGCCGGTGGATATGTTCATGGCTCCTTCTCTGGATTGGCTCGCGGGCGCGGGGCCTGCAGGTAGGGTATCGCCCAGGCCGCCAGGGTATTGGCCACATAGACGGCGTCCTCCCGTCGGGTGAGCAGGTGATCGGCGTGGTCCAGGCTGATAAAGCTTTTCGGGTGCAGGGCGCGGTTGTAGATATCTGCGGCCTCGTCGATGGAAACCACCTGATCCACGGGAGAGTGGTAGATCAGCAGTGGCCGCCCCAGCCCGTGGATATATCCCTCGGCGATGGATTCAACGTCCTCAACGAACTGTTTGCGGATAACGAACGGCCGCCCCGAAAGCTGCACCTCCGCCTCGCCCTCGCGTTCAATGATGTCGAGTGCGCAGGAGAACTGCTTCAGCACATGCTCAGGATCCGCTGGCGCGGCGATGGTGACAATGGCCTTTGCCTCCGGCACCGATGCCGCCGCGGCCAGTACCGCCGCACCGCCGAGACTGTGGCCGATCAACATGTCTGCGGGCTGGTACTCGTCGCGCAGAAAACGTGCGGCGCTCTCAAGATCCGCCATGTTGCTGGAGAAATTGGTGTCGCTGAAGTCTCCTTCGCTGTCGCCGAGGCCGGTGAAGTCGAACCGCAGGCTCGCGATACCCTGATCCGCCAGGCGTCGGCAGATGCGGGAAGCCGCGAGTACATCCTTGCCACAGGTGAAGCAGGGCGCGAACAGTGCGAAGCCGATGGGAGCACCGGCCGGCACTTCCAGAATGCCCGCCAGCTGCTCGCCGCGGATGTTGGGGAAGGTCACCTTGTGGCGGCGATTGCGATCGTTGCCGGTATTGGACATGGCGACTCCTGTCGAGAAATGACCCACACCTTCGCGGGTCGGTGCGCTGTTGGGACAATGGTAGAGAGCGCTAAATGCGTGGGCAACGCGCCGCCGGGAACTTTTTTTCGTTCTTGTAAAAATGACAGCGATGTCAGCTCGTTTTACAGAGTGTGCGGTAATTCATTTACAAAACGGGTTGATATACTCCGCGCCGGAAGCGCAGTGGGCCCCTGTGTGGGCAGGCACAATCGCAACAGCTTATAATCCGCGCCCGCTTTCTTCCGGTATGTGCCGGGAGAGGTGGAGTGAGCAAGTATTCAGCAACCAGCAAAAGAGGATTGGCTATGGCGGTTAAATTGATGAAGGACCAGGATCTGGCGGGCAAGCGCGTACTGATCCGCGAAGACCTGAATGTGCCGGTAAAAGACGGAGTAGTGACCTCCGATGCGCGTATCCGCGCGGCACTGCCCACCATCAAGGCCGCCGCAGACGCGGGTGCCAAGGTTCTGCTGATGTCCCACCTGGGCCGCCCCAGCGAGGGTGAGTACGAGGAAGAATTCTCTCTCGCGCCGGTTGCCGCGCACCTGGGCAAGCTGCTGGGCAAAGACGTGCCGGTCATCAGGGATTGGCAGAGCGGCGTGGAACTGGCCGATGGCGATGTGGCCCTGCTGGAAAACGTGCGCTTCAACAAGGGCGAGAAGAAGGACGACGAGGCCCTGGCCAAGCAGTACGCGGCCCTGTGCGACATCTTTGTGATGGACGCCTTCGGCACCGCGCACCGCGCCCAGGCTTCCACCCACGGTGTGGCCAAATTCGCCCCCATCGCCTGCGCCGGCCCGCTGCTGGCGGCGGAACTGGATGCGCTGGAAAAGGCGCTGGCGAACCCGCAGCGCCCGATGGTTGCCATCGTCGGTGGCTCCAAGGTGTCCACCAAGCTGACGGTACTCGAGAGCCTGTCCGACAAAGTGGATCAGCTGATCGTCGGCGGCGGCATCGCCAATACATTCCTCGCTGCCAGCGGCAAGCCGGTGGGCAAGTCCCTGTGCGAGCACGACCTGATCGACACCGCCAAAGGCCTGATGCAGAAGTGCGATATCCCGGTGCCCACCGATGTGGTGACCGGCAAGGAGTTCAGTGAATCCGCGGCGGCGGAAACCAAGTCTGCGGACGCGGTGACTGAAGACGACATGATTTTCGATATCGGCCCGGACACCTCTGTGGCGCTGGCGGAAATCCTCAAGAATGCCAGGACCATCATCTGGAACGGCCCCGTGGGCGTGTTCGAGTTCGACCAGTTTGGCGCCGGTACCGAGCACCTGTCCCGTGCGATTGCCGCGAGTGACGCTTTCTCCATCGCCGGCGGTGGCGACACCCTGGCCGCGGTGGACAAGTACGGCATTGCCGAGCAGGTTTCCTATATTTCTACTGGGGGTGGTGCATTCCTCGAGTACGTGGAAGGCAAGGTGCTGCCGGCGGTAGCCATCCTGGAAACCCGCGCTGGCGAGTAATTGCCCGCGGCTTTGAGTATCCGGGGCGCGAAGCAGCCCCGGATGTGCACCAGGAACGTACCTTTTGTAAGCAATACCCGTTGTAAGTAGTACCCATCATTAAAAAGAGATGCGACCGGAGCCCCGCTTCAGGAATCGCACACCCGTTGTACCCAATACCAGCTAAATTTCGACGAGAAAGGGTTTTTTCATGGCTTTAATCAGCTTGCGTCAAATGTTGGACCACGCTGCCGAGTTCGGTTACGGCATTCCTGCGTTCAACGTCAACAACCTGGAGCAGATGCGCGCGATCATGGAGGCGGCAGACCAGACCGACTCCCCGGTGATCGTGCAGGCGTCTGCCGGCGCCCGTAAATATGCCGGTGCGCCCTTCCTGCGCCACCTGATTCTGGCCGCGGTGGAAGAATTTCCGCACATCCCGGTGGTCATGCACCAGGACCACGGCACCAGCCCCGCAGTGTGCCAGCGCTCCATCCAGCTGGGCTTCAGCTCGGTGATGATGGATGGCTCGCTGATGGAAGACGGCAAAACCCCGGCCTCCTACGAGTACAACGTCGACGTGACCCGTCGCGCGGTGGACATGGCGCACGCGTGCGGCGTGTCTGTGGAGGGTGAGCTGGGCTGCCTGGGATCGCTGGAGACCGGCATGGCCGGTGAGGAAGATGGCGTTGGCGCCGAGGGCAAACTGTCCCACGACCAGTTGCTGACCGACCCGGAAGAAGCTGCGGATTTCGTCAAGAAAACCCAGGTGGACGCGCTGGCCATCGCGTGCGGAACCAGTCACGGTGCCTACAAGTTCAGCCGTCCGCCCACGGGCGACATCCTCGCCATTGACCGCATCAAGGAAATCCACGCGCGTATCCCGGATACCCATCTGGTAATGCACGGTTCTTCCTCCGTGCCGCAGGAGTGGCTGAAGGTGATCAACGACTTTGGCGGTGAGATTCCGGAAACCTACGGTGTGCCGGTGGAGCAGATCTGCGAAGGCATCAAGTACGGCGTGCGCAAGGTCAATATCGACACCGACCTGCGTCTGGCCTCGACCGGTGCGGTGCGTCGCTTCCTGGCGGAAAACCCGTCCGAATTCGATCCGCGCAAGTTCCTCGCGGCCACCACCAAGGCCATGAAAGAAATCTGCATCGCCCGCTACGAGGCATTCAACGCCGCCGGCAACGCCAGCAAGATCAAGCCCCTCAGCCTGGAAACCATGTTCCAGCGCTATGAGAAGGGCGAGCTGGTGCCCAAGATCAATTGAGACGGCACGTACCCAAAATAAAAAAGCGGGCTTTGAGCCCGCTTTTTTATTTTGGGTCGTTACGGGGCTTTTGGCCGAGGCTCCGCGGCGGGGTTCAGGTAGTCCGAGAAGAATCCGAGGTCGCTGCGACTTCTATCGACGCTGAGTGTGGTGCCCGCTTCGGGATAATATCCACAGGATTCACCGTCCTCGCACAGCACGCCGTTACCATTGTGGTCAGACCCGCTGATGAGCTGATACTTTCCTGCGGGTACATCGGAAAACTGAAAGGAGTAGATTCCGTCCATTGCGTCGAGCGCTATCTGCTCTACAAGAGCGGAATTGCCTTTGTCATCGACGCTCAGCAGCTGCAGGTATTGGCGCCCTGCGCTGGTTCTGGACCCTACTGGAGTAGAGGTGACATTCACCGGCAGTGAAAACTGTCCGGCATTTGTGAGAGGAAAAATCACCTCCCCAGTATGGTTCCCGGGAGCCAGTGCGCTGCGGTCGACCCACACCGTATAGCGACCAAATCCATTCGCATCGACCACGTCGGCAACTGTTTTGATAATCCACGGTTGGTTGCCTGATGGTGCTCCATCAATGACATTCTCTCCCCCGCTGGTATCGGACAACTCCACCGTGAGTCTGCGGTAGGTACCTGCAAAGTCCAGACGGGAAGGTTCTGCGCGGATATGTTGCTCTGGTGCCCGATTGGCGGCGAGTGCTGCGGATTCCGCGTTGACCAGTCCGTGGCCAAACTGTATGTCCCTGCCTGGTTCTCCAACATCCCGGGTGAGCTTTCCCTCTTCCAGTAGCGCATCGACGTTGTCAGGGGTGAGGGCAGGATTGAGCGATTTCATCAGTGCAAGGACACCGGCGACGTGGGGCGCAGCCATTGATGTACCCTGCAGGCTCCCGTAACTGGCCGTGTTTGTCGCGGCTTCGAGCACATAGGTGCTGTAGATGCCATCCTGGTGTCCATCGCCGTTCACATCTGCGGTCAGGTCGCCACCTGGCGCGGCTATATCCACCCAGTCGCCAAAATTACTGTAGTAGGCGAGAGCATCCGCGGCGTCGGTAGCACTGACAGCGATCACGCCGCGTAAAGCGGCGGGGTAGGATGGCCCGCTACTGGCGCTATTTCCTGCCGCCGCTACTGCGATGAGGCCGACACTGCGCGCCGCATCCAACGCGTCTTGCAGTATTTGAGAGTAACCGCTGCCACCAAAACTCATATTGATAACATCGGCGTTGCGGGTTGGCAGGGCGCCCGTTCCGTTGGTGAGTCCCGCGGCATACAGCACCGCCTGTGCCGCGTCGTAGCTGGTGCCTCCACCTACACCCAGTACCCGCAGCGGCATGATCGAGGTGTCCCAGCCACTGCCACTGACGCCATCTGCGTTGTCTGTGTCCGCCGCTGCCGTGCCGGCGACGTGGGTGCCGTGCCAAGAACTGCGGGGGTTGCTGGCGAGATCGCCGGGATCTTCCGGGTCGGGATCTGGCCCGTCTCCATCCCTGGCGCGCTCAGGGTCAGTGATCAGATCGTATCCGTCCCGAAGCTTACCTGCGAGGTCCGGGTGCCCGCTGAAGATACCGGTGTCGAGCACTGCGATTACTGTGTTGCTGTCGCTGCGGCTCAGGCTCCAGGCGTCCGGAAGGTGGATATTGCGGTAATGCCACTGTCGCAAATACAGCGGGTCGTTGGGGGTGGTTGTACGCTGGTAAACGAAATTGGGCTCTACCCGTAGAACGTCGTTGTCTGCAAGCAGTGACTTGCGGGCATACAGGAGCTGCAGGCGTGCCAGTTTGATGCCGCTGACATCGGGATGAACGGACAGCACCTGAGACAAGACGTTGTTCAGATCGGCTGCGGGCACCACGCGACGCTGCCAGTGTTGGGGAGAGGTGCCACCACTTTGTACCAGCAGCTCTCCGGGAACCATGGGGTCGGCGACGGAAGGACTGCTGCTGGTGTGGGACAGGCGTTGCCGGTCCAGGCGCAGCGTGTAGTTACTGTGACCGCGCGCTGCATTTACCCGCAACAGGAAGTCGCCACTTTCCGGAACCGTGAGGGATTCGAACTCATCGATATCGGTACTGGATGCGATGGGCTCATTGGGGTTTCCCTGTGCGTAGAGAAACAGGTCGAGGTCATTTTGCAGGGGTAGCAGTGTCTGATAGCGGTGGATCTGCAGCAGTATCTGGGTGCCGGACTCTGCAGAGAATGCAAACCAGTCATCGCTATCGGGTTGAGTGCGGAAACGGCCGCTGGATTCTCCGGTGGCCGATGCGGTGGCGAATCCGCCGATCAGTGCCGGCACTACAACAGGTTGTGCCTCGGTTGCCTGATTGTTCAACGTGGCGTTGGCGAGTTCATCATTGGTGTCCGTGTCGCTACTGGAAAATGCGCGTGCGTAAATCGTGCCGCTTAGGTTGAAGGGCCCGGCGCTGCCGCCGGATGCATTTCCGGATGAGCCGCCTGATGAGCTGCTGGAAGATCCGCTCGGCGAGTCGCCACCGGTTGATGTGTAGCCGCCATCGGATCCGCTTCCACCGCCGCAGGCACACAGGAATAGCGTCAGGGTAAGGGCTGAAGTGAAGCGAACGAAGGACATGGGTATTGGCTGTCAGTAAATGTGAGTTGATGCTCCCAAATTCTCTCCGGCGGCTCAAGGGTCCCCCCACTGATCCGGGGTGTCTGGGGTGGCGGAGGGGGGTAAATGCAGTACCATTGGGTCATGGATCTGTTGAATGACCTCAATGCCGTCGAGATCAGTCCGGTTATCCGCCGGCCGGATTACTCCGCCCTGCGCAGTCAACTGCCGGAACTGGACTTCGCCTGCGACCAGCCCCTGCCGCAATCGGTAATCTCCTACCGGAATTTCTATCGCCTGAATTTTGACGAAGCCAGTGCCACCGGCATCGGCACCTTTTGTGCCGCCGGATTCGAACTCGTCGCCCAGTACTGGCTGGCGAAGAGCCCCAGAGGCACCTTGTTTATCTGCCACGGCTACTTCGACCACACCGGTATCTACGGCGCTGCGATCCGCTTCGGCCTCGAGCGCGGTTTCAATGTGGTTGCGGTGGATTTCCCCGGGCATGGCCTGTCCAGCGGTGAGCCGGTGGCCATCGACAGTTTCATGCAGTACCGGGAGGTACTGGAGGCTCTGCTGTGCCGGGCGCGCGACCGGATGCCCGCTCCCTGGCACGGTCTCGGCCAGAGCACCGGCGGCGCGACGCTGCTGGCGTATCTGCAGTTCAGCCAGTGGCAGCCGCTCGACAAGGTCCTGCTGCTGGCGCCGCTGGTGCGCCCCGCCAATTGGCATCTGCGCAAGTGGATGTTCTACCTCGGGCGCTTCCTGCTGCCGCACCCCAACCGCGGCTTCAATATCAACACCCACGACGCCGAGTTCGCCCGCCGCCAGGCCCATCGCGACCCGCTGCAGTCACCGGTGATGTCTATCCGCTGGCTGCGGGCGATGGTGGACTGGCTGCATCTGTTCCCCGGATCCGAGCGCAATCCGCGGCCGATTCTGGTACTGCAGGGTACCGACGACAAAACCGTGGACTGGCGCTACAACATGCGTGTGATCCGCGACCGTTTCCCCAACAGCAAGCGGGTCATCGTGCGCGGCGCGCGTCACCAGATGATCAACGAAACCCAGCCCTACCGGCAGCAGATCATCGCGGCCCTCGACAACTGGCTCGCCCAGTAGACCTCTTTTCGGATCTCCTAGAGCGCTGTTTTCCGCAGCTGATGGCGTATGCGGCGCTGTATCAACGCATCCGCGGAATACAGCAGCAGCGCAAACCACACGATGGCGAAAGTGACAAGCTTGCTCTCACTTAGCGGTTCGCCGTAATAGAACGTTGCAAGCAGCAACATCAACGTCGGCCCCAGGTATTGCAGGAAGCCGACGGTGGAGAGATTGAGCCGGCGCGCGGCGATATTGAACAGCAGCAGCGGTGTCAGGGTGACGGGACCGGCGAACAAAAGCAGGCCGTTCAGTTCCCAGCTGTTGGTCAGCAGATTGCTGCTGGGGCTGTCGGTCCAGATCAGGAAGCCGAGCGCAAGCGGCAGCATGTACAGGGTTTCCACCGCGAGTCCGGTCAGGCTGTCCACCGGTGCGCGCTTGCGCACCAGGCCGTAAAAACCAAAGGTCAGAGCCAGAAACAGCGCGATCAGCGGCACTCGCCCGAATTGCCACAGTTCATAGCCGATACCCACTGCGGCGATCGCCACCGCCAGCCACTGTAGCGGGCGCAACCGCTCTCCCATAAACAGCACACCCAGCAGCACGCTGATCAGCGGGTTGATGTAGTAGCCGAGGCTCGCGTCGAGAATGTGCTGATTGGTAATGGCCCAGATAAACACCAGCCAGTTGCTGCCGATCAGCAGGGTCGAAAGAAGCAGCGTGCGCATTTTCCTGCCGGAGCGCAAAGTGCTGGATAAATCAGCCAGCTTGCCCATGGCGGCGAGCATCAGCAGTGCGAGAACAAATGCCCAGATACTGCGGTGGCTCAGGATTTCCGGTGCGGAAATACCGTCCAGCAGGTTGAAGTACAGCGGCGCCAAGCCCCAGATGAGAAAGGCACCAATGCCCGCCAGCAGTCCTGCGGCAGCAGATTCGGAATTCTGGTTTTGCACGTGGAAGCAGCCCTGGCCACCGGGAATGCACCGCGGCGCGCCGTAAAAAATCGGGAAGACAGGAAAGAAAGAACCCGGACTTCGCCACCGCTGTTGCAGGGCGAAGTCCGGGTTCGGGAGAGTCTAACAGACGCGTTTGCGCCCGTCAGTCTGTGTCCGTCAGATTCGCGGGAATCAGAACAGAACGCGGCAACGCAGGGTGCCTGGAATATTTTTCAACTTCTCCAGTGCCAGATCGGAGTATTCCGCATCCACATCGATCACCACATAGCCCACGCTCTCGTTGGTCTGCAGGTACTGGGCGGAAATGTTGATACCGTTTTCGGAAAATACCTGGTTGATGGCGCCGAGCACGCCGGGCACGTTTTTGTGAATGTGCAGCAGCCGGTGGGCGCCGGCGTGACCGGGCAGCGCCACCTCCGGGAAGTTTACCGAGCTGGTGGTGGTGCCGTTGTCGGAGTAGAGCGCCAGCTTGTCCGACACTTCCACACCGATATTTTCCTGCGCTTCCACCGTGGAGCCGCCCACGTGTGGGGTGAGCAGCGCGTTGTCGAGGCCGCGCAGTGGCGACAGGAACTCGTCGTCATTGCCGCGGGGCTCTACCGGGAACACGTCGATGGCAGTGCCGGCGAGGTGACCGCTTTTCAGGGCTTCCGCCAGTGGCTCGATCTCCACCACAGTACCGCGGGAGGCGTTGATCAGAATCGCTCCCTTTTTCATTTTCGCGATCTGCGCGGCGCCGATCATCCACTTGGTGGATGGCAGTTCCGGCACATGCAGGGAGATAACATCGGACTGCGCCAGTAATTCATCGAGGTTGTGGACCTGGGACGCATTACCCAGCGGCAGCTTGGTGACCACATCGAAGAAGATCACGCGCATGCCGATGCCTTCGGCAAGCACGGAAGTCTGGGAACCGATAGCGCCGTAGCCGATGATACCCAGGGTCTTGCCGCGGGCCTCAAACGAGCCCACGGCGGATTTCTGCCAGCCGCCGCGGTGGCATACCATGTTCTTTTCCGGAATACCGCGGAGCAACATAATCGCCTCGCCGATCACCAGTTCGGCTACGCTGCGGGTGTTGGAATAGGGCGCGTTGAACACCGCAATGCCGAGCTCGGTGGCAGCCTGCAGGTCCACCTGGTTGGTGCCGATACAGAAACAGCCCACGGCGATCAGCTTGGGCGCGCTTTCCAGTACCTTGCGGGTCAGCTGGGTGCGGGAGCGAATCCCGACAAAGTGCGCGTCGGCAATCTTCTCGATCAGTTGGTCTTCCGGCAGTGCGGATTTAACGTATTCCACATTGGTGTAGCCACGGGAAGACAGCAGATCCACGGCGGACTGGTGAACACCTTCCAGCAGCAGTATCCGGATTTTGTCTTTCTGAAGAGAAGTCTGAGAAGCCATAACGAGTCTCTTGGCCGAGCGCGAAAAGAACGCGACTGAATTTGCGAAAGTCTTAGAGGTTCCCGAAAGGGAGTCGCCGGGGACCCGGCGAGGGCGGCATCATACCACAAGGGCTTTCCAAAACTTTATACGCAATATCTATCCTAGATATCGACTTTGGTTATGAGCACCTCCAATAATCTACTGCGCGTGCGTCTGGCGGTGCCCGGCGGTACTCGGCATGCTCATGTATGAACTATACACTCCGCTGCCTGCGCTCCGGCGGCCACCACCAGCCGCCCGCTCGCTACGATTTTTAAAGGTGCCCACATGTATAAACACACTTTCACCTGCAAATCTCCCGTCGACCTGCCCCTGGGCAAGATCGTGTGTGTCGGGCGCAATTACGCCGCCCACGCTGAAGAACTGAACAATCCGGTGCCGGAGGAGCCGCTGCTGTTCATCAAACCTGCCACCGCGGCGGTGCCGATGGCCGAGCCGGTGCATCTGCCCCGCGGGCGTGGCAGCTGTCACTTCGAGGGCGAGCTGGCACTGCTGATTGGCGAGACACTGACCGATGCCAACGCGTCGCAGGTGGCACCGGCCATTGCCGGCCTGGGGCTGGCGCTGGATCTGACCCTGCGGGACCTGCAGTCAGATCTGAAGAAACAGGGCCAGCCGTGGGAGAAGGCCAAGGGCTTCGACGGCGCCTGCCCACTGTCGCCGTTCGTGAAGCTGGACTGGCTGCCGGACTGGGACAACCTGACCTACACCCTGTGGCTGAACGGCGAAATCCGCCAGCGCGGCAAGTCGAGCCATATGCTGACGCCGATCCTGGACCTGGTGGCTTATATCAGCAGCTATTTCACCCTGCTGCCCGGTGACGTGGTGCTGACCGGCACGCCCGCCGGCGTGGGTGAACTGCAATCGGGCGACAGGGTCACCATGGAGCTGGAGGACGACTGGTTGCGGGTGGAGACCTCGATGGTCTAGTTGCACCGGTTTAATTCCGGCGGTAGCTGGCGATCGCAAATCGCGAGGCAAACCCGAGTTGCCGGTACAGACCCTCGCCCATTTTCGAAGCCTGCAGGGTGACGTAGCGCGCCCCGGAGTCCCGGCAGTGGGCGAGCACTGCCTGCATCAGCGAACGGGCAATACCGCGGCCGCGAAAGGCTGCGGGCACGCCCACCAAATGGATTCCGGTGATCACTCCGGTGCGAAACAGCAACGCGGTGGCCACCCTCTCACCGCCGAGCTCCGCCCACCACAGGCTCGCATCGGGGTGCCGGGCGAGCTGCTCGATGACCGCGACGTCGATGTGGTAGCCGAACGCCGCACTGGCCACCCCCGTCCAGCCCGATACTTCGGTGGCGGAGCGCACGCGCTGTAGCGGCAGCATCCCGGCGGCAGGTGTCGGTTGCCACTGCGCCAGCTCCAGATGCATCGCCCGCTGTTCCAGAAAGACATCGAAGCCCGCGTCGCGCAGCCCCTGTACCAGAAGCGGGTCTTGCGTAAAAACGGGCACCTGCGCGCGTGCGGGCAGTTGATGTAGCAGCGCCTTCAGTGCGTGGGCCGCCGGCAATGCGCCCTCTCGCGGAAACCAGAAGCGGTTTGGCCACTGCTCGCAGGCACGCATACCGACGTGGCCTGGATGGGGCTTTGCGCCCATCGCCGTCCACAGCGCGGTCAGGTTGTCCAGATTGGCATTGTCCAGCGCGTCGTCGCTCAGGCGGGCATCAGCCCCGCCCGGTATCAATAACGTATCCATGTGCTACTCCCAGTTGATTAACAATATACCCGCCGCCAGTGCCACCACACCCAGCCCCCGAATCTGGGTAACTGGTCGTTGCGGAAGATCGAACCAGCCGAAGTGGCTGCTGATCATGGCCACCAGAATCTGCCCCGTCAGGGCAAACGACATCATCGGTCCCACACCCATGCGGGGGATCAGGAAATAAAACATCCCCACACCAAATGCGCTGAGCAAACCGCCAAACCACAGGTAAAACGGCACTGTCTGGAGGGTCGAATAGGAAAGGGGTTGGCGCAAAGCTGTGAAGGCGGCGCCTGTCGTCACTAGGCAGCTGATGCCAAACACAATGGCGGTGGCGAGCAGGGAATTGCGCAGCAGGATCCCCAATTGCGCATTCATACCGGCCTGCAGGGCAATGGCCGCGCCGGCTGTTATCGCCAGGGTCGCGAACCACACGCTACACCACCTGTACAAATTCACGCGCTGCCAGGCGCTCCTCGGTGAAGCGGCGCGCCGTGTAGCGCCAGCGTAGAGCGGACAACAGTTGCATGGTTTTCTCCCGGGTATCCAGTAGAGCCGGAGGGGCTCTGAGTGATGCGGGCGAGTTTAGGCAGCCGATGTCGTCGAAGCATTTACATAGGTTGATCGATCAGCTTTTTTCTTATGCGGCTGAGTTGAGTGGGCGTGATGCCGAGGTGGGAGGCGATGTGATACTGGGGCAGCCGGGACACCAGTGTGGGATAGTCCTGCAGAAATTTCCGGTAGCGCGTGCCGGCGTCATCCTGCACCAGGGTCACCTCGCGGATATCTTTGTCCAATAGCCAGTGCCGTTCGAGATACTGGATGTGATACAGCTTGAGGTCATCGTGTTCCTGAAGCAGGCGGCGATACCCGGCGTGATCGATTTCGATAATCTCCGAATCTTCCAGCGCTTCGATCGTGAACTGCGAAGGTTCCCCGCGCAGAAGCGCAGTCATGGCGCCGGGAAAGCGGCCTTCGGGGAAGAAATTCTTGTTGTATTCGGTCCCTTTGTTATCCAGTACATAGGCGCGGAACAAACCCCGGTATACATAGGCAAAGGAGCGCGGCGTTGCTCCCGCCGGGTAGAGAATCCCACCTTTTTTCATCTGGCGCGGACTGCAGATTCGGCGATAGTCGGTCCAGGTGTGCTGGGTCAGCGGATAATAGGTGTCGAGCTGTTTGCGCAGGGACGAGAATGCGGCACCTTCACATGGCTCGGAAACGGGTTGCTCTGGGTATATCGGATACATAGGGGCAAATGTCCGGATGGCGGAGTGCGGGGCCAAGTGCCAGGAGTATAAAGGGAGAAGGCTAGCGCGCGGAGGCGGGGCCGGTCGGCTTGTCGCGAAGGGCGGCACAGGGTGCGAGAGGATCCGGTTGAAACTAAGATTGTCCCGTTCCAAAACCCCCTCTAAGATGCGCGCAACTGTACTCATTCAGCGGGAAAAACGATGACAGATCTCAACCAAAAGACCACCATCCGCATCCTCACCACCGGAGGCACCATCGAAAAAAGCTACTGCGAATCCGATGGCACCCTCAAAAACCGCGCGTCGATTATCCGCGAGGGCCTGATCAGCAGCCTGCGCCTGCCCTACACTCAGCTCGAGCTGGAAAGTGTGCTGAACAAAGATTCCCTGGAGATGGACGACGGCGACCGCGAGCTGATCTGTGCCGCGATCGCCCGCACCGCGGAAAAGGGCGACTCCATCGTCATCCTTCACGGCACCGACACCATGTCCGTCACCGCGGATTACTGCCACGCCAGAATGGGAACTCCAAAGGTGCCGGTGGTTTTCACCGGTGCCATGAAACCCATGGGCTTCATCGACTCCGACGCCCGCCAGAACTTCACCGAAGCGCTGCTGGCGGCGCGGCTGATGCAGCCCGGTTTCTACATCGCTTTCCACAACCGGGTCTTCCCCATCCCCGGCGCGCGCAAAAACCTGCAGGCCGGCACTTTCGAAGCGATCTGAGCAAGGCTAAACTCAGGGCTTTGATTTGTGATCACATTTTAGGTATAAACTGAACAATCCTTCAGTTTAACTTGCAACCCAGGAATCGAGGTGCGCATGACCGACAACCGGACCCAGAAGCCGACCCCACAGACACTCGAGCAGTGGCTCGCCCTGGCGGACACCCTGACCATCGAAGGTCGCGCCTTTATCAACGGCGAATATGTGGATGCCCTGAGTGGCCAGACCCGCCCCTGCACCAGCCCGGCGGACGGCCGTGAACTGGCGCAGATCGCCAACTGTGGCCCGGAAGACGCCGAGCGCGCGGTCAAAGTGGCGCGCGACACCTTCGAGTCCGGGGTCTGGTCCCATATGCCACCGATGGCACGCAAGAAAATCCTGGTGCGGTTTGCCGAACTGATCGAAGAGAACAAGGTGGAGATCGCGCTGCTGGAAAGCCTCGACGCCGGCAAACCCATCAGCGACACCATGAATGTGGATGTGCCGAGCGCGGTGACCACCATCCGCTGGAATGCAGAAGCCATCGACAAGATTTACGACGAGATCGCGCCCACCGGCCCCACCGAAATCGGCCTGATCACCCGCATGCCACTGGGGGTGGTCGCGGCGATCGTGCCGTGGAATTTCCCGCTTTCCACCACCGCGTGGAAACTGGGTCCGGCGCTCGCCACCGGCAACAGTGTGATCCTGAAGCCCGCCTCCAACACCCCGCTTACCGCCATCAAACTGGCGGGGCTGGCGAAAGAGGCCGGTCTGCCGGACGGTGTGCTGAACGTGTTGCCGGGGCCCGGCAGCAGCCTCGGCAAGGCGCTCGGTCTGCACATGGACATCGATGGGCTCACCTTTACCGGCTCTACCGAGGTGGGCAAAACCCTCACCGAATATTCCGGCCAGTCCAACCTCAAACGCACCTTCCTCGAACTCGGTGGCAAGAGCCCGAACATCGTGTTCGCCGATGCCGACCTGGACAAGGCGGCGGAAGCCGCGGCGCTTGCCGTGTTCTACAACCAGGGAGAGACCTGCACCGCCGGTACCCGTCTGTTGGTGGAAAAAAGTATCGCCGACACCTTCATCGAGAAGGTGAAAAAGGCTTCCGAGCGTTTCAAACCCGGTCATCCGCAGGACCCCAACACCGTAATGGGTGCGCTCATCGACCAGAGTCAGTTCGATACGGTCGAATTCTATGTGGCAAAAGGTCTGGAGCAGGGCGCGCAGCTGGTGTGCGGTGGCAAACCCGTGTCCGCGGTGGAAGGAGGGCACTATTACGAGCCCACCATCTTCAAGGGCGTGAACGGCGATATGAAAATCGCCCGCGAGGAAATTTTTGGTCCGGTGCTATCGGTAATCGAATTCGAAACCGAGGAAGAGGCGCTGAAAATTGCCAACGACTCCATCTACGGCCTCGCCTCTGGCGTCTGGACCCGGGATATTGGCCGCGCTCACCGCATGGCGCGGGATATCCGCGCGGGCTCGGTATGGGTAAACAACTATTTTGGTGGCGACATCACCGTACCTTTCGGTGGTTTCAAGCAGTCTGGTAACGGCCGCGACAAATCCCTGCATGCGCTGGACAAATACTGTGAACTGAAATCCACCTGGATTGATATCGGCTGATCTGCGGATCTATCTGAATTTGACTCCTTTGGGCCGCCATCGCGGCCCTTTTTTATGTCAGCTCCGAGTGCAGCGGCCAGGGTAAATTTTGCGTGGTTCAGACTTGATTCAGCTGTCGCGGGCGAACATGCTACAAGAACTTTGTATAGGGATCGGGAGCTGCCGTGACTCAATTGAACCGGAACAATATTGCCGCCGCTGCCCTGCTGGGTATTGGTGTGCTGCTCGGCCTGGCGGTGTTGGGCGGCTTTACCGTGAAGGCCGTGGAGCGGTTCAAGGGCTATGAGCGCACGGTGACGGTCAAGGGGCTGGCGGAGCGTGAATTCCCTGCGGACATCGTGATCTGGCCGATCCAGTTCACAGTGGCCGATAACAATCTCGCCGCGCTTTATCAGACCATTTCCGAAAGCAGCAATAAAATCCAGCAGTTCCTGCAAAAGCAGGGAATCGCTGCCACAGCCATTTCCGTCTCGATGCCGGCGATCACAGACCTGTCCGCGCAGCAGTATGGTGGTAATCAGAATTTTCCATACCGCTACACCGCGCTGCAGACGGTGACCGTGTACTCGGATCAGGTGAAGACGGTCCGCACCGCCATGAATGGACTTGCGGATTTGGGGCGCGATGGCATTGTTTTTTCGCAGGGCAACTATCAGGCGCAGCCAGAATATATTTTCACCCGTCTGAATGAGGTGAAACCGCTGATGGTGGAAGAGGCCACCAAGCAGGCGCGTTTCGTCGCGGAAAAATTTGCCGAAGACTCCGGCAGTCGCCTCGGCAAGATCCGCCGCGCCTCACAGGGCCAGTTCACCATCGACGATCGCGACAAAAACAATCCGCACATCAAGAAGGTGCGGGTAGTATCCACCATAGAATATTACTTGGCAGACTAAAGGTTAGTGCTATGCAACATCCACTTCTTTCGGTAGTTCTGATCGCGTCTCTGGCAATGGGAGCAACCGCAGCGATTGCCAAGCCGGACAAAAACGGCGAACTTCCCCCGGGCCTACAGAAGAAAGCAGAGCGCGGCGGTGAGTTGCCTCCCGGCTGGAAGAAAAAACTGGTGCGCGGTCACGTATTGGAAGACTCGATCTATAGCCATGCAGTCATCGTGCAACCGGTAGACCGTCACGGCCTGATTACCGTGCGGATTGAAGGCGAACTGGTTCGGCTGGTAAACGCCACCCACGAAATCGTCGACATTCTCTCCCACTGAGTCTTTCCTGCTGGGCCCTCTCACCGGGCGGGGCCCGAAAACTTGCCTTCTGGTGGAGACCACCCTATACCAACCGGATGACAGCAATTTCTGCTTGAAGGCTCCGCTATGAGTGAATTTCATCACGGGTTTTCCATCAGTATTCAGCGCACCGGTAATGAGCGGGTTATGCTCGCCATGCACGTCCGCGGCAAACTCGAACACCAGGACTACGAAACCCTGGTGCCGATGCTGGAGTCCGCGATTGCCGGTATGCAACACCCAAAAATCGATGTGCTGATGGATATGCGCGAGCTCGATGGCTGGGAGATTCGCGCGGCCTGGGACGATCTCAAATTGGGGCTGAAACACGGGCGCCAGTTCAATCGGGTGGCCATGGTGGGTAACAAATCCTGGCAGGAAACCGCAACCAAAATCGGCGGCTGGTTTATCGGTGGCGAAGCCCGCTTTTTCGAAGACAGGGCGCCGGCCTTGGCGTGGCTGCAGGAAACCGCATAAACTCCCTTCCGTCTCTGATTGTCCCAGCCGGGTTCGGTTTTCGCGCCCGGCTCCCTCACAATAACGTCGCAGGAACTTGTGCATGTTCGAATGGATTGCAAGCCCGGAGGCCTGGATTGCACTGGCTACTCTGGCCGCACTGGAAATCGTCCTAGGCATCGACAACATCATCTTTATTTCCATCCTCGTCGGCCGTCTGCCGGAAAAGCAGCGTGAGTCCGCGCGCTTTATCGGTCTGGCACTGGCAATGCTCACTCGCCTGGCCCTGTTGTTCTCCATTGCCTGGATCATGGGACTGACCCAGCCCTGGTTCACTCTGTTCGGTGAGGAAATTTCCGGACGTGATGTGATCCTGATCGGCGGTGGTCTGTTCCTGCTGGCCAAGGCCACCCACGAGATCCACAGCAGCCTGGAAGGCGCCGAGGGCGGGCACAGCAGCGTTGCCACCGCTACATACGGTATGGTGCTGTTACAGATTGCGGTGCTGGATATTGTGTTTTCGCTGGATTCGGTGATCACCGCCGTGGGCCTGGTGGAGCATGTTTCCATTATGGCCATCGCCATCATTCTGGCAGTGGGGGTGATGTTGTTTGCGGCCAAACCCATCGGGGATTTTGTCGACCGTCATCCCACCATCAAAATGCTGGCGCTGTCGTTTCTGATTTTGGTTGGGGTCACTCTCATTATCGAAGGCTTTGATGTGCATGTGCCGAAGGGTTATATCTACTTTGCCATGGCTTTTTCGGTGGCGGTGGAAATGCTCAATATCCGCCTGCGCAAGAAGCAGACCGATGCAGTGGCGCTGCGCAAGCCGTTGAGAGAGGAGTAATAACCTCCTGTACCCGTCATAAAGGAAAAAGGGGCGATGACCGCCCCTTTTCTACACATGCGTTCGATATCCGCCTACAGGCACAGGCTGCGAATACCGTGGGACTCCTGGGCAGCTTCCATCCAGAGATATTCGTCATCGTCTCCGAAGTAGTAGTACACGGTATTGTTTGGAAGAATCAGTACCGAAATCCCTCCGTACCCGGACATAAACGGTAGCCACAGGGGATTGCTGCAGCCGGGCATGTTGCCACTGACCTCGTGTGCCCAGAAGCCGTTGTTGTATTTGTAGTTGGCCAGTGGTTCCAGTCCGCGGTCCGACGCATCCTTCTGCAGTGCGGCATTCAACTGCGCCTGGTTGAGCGTGGACTGACTGGTGCCGGCGAAGAAACTGCCGATCTTGGCGACGTCATCCCGCAGCCACATCAGCCCCCAGCCGGTAAACGGCTGCTGTACGCCATCGTACGTCCGGCGGGTGAATTCGGCGGTTGCACTGACACCGAGAGGCGTCAGCACTTCGTCGAGCAGAATGTCGGTGAAAATGTCACTGCTGCTGCCTTCGATACCTTTCACATAGGCGTTCATCGCGGTGCCGAGAAGGTAGGTATCGGAGGTATGGTATACCCATTTACTACCCGGCGTGGCCTTGCGCGGGTATTCGGTGCAGCTGTAACTGATCTTGCTCGCGTGGTCTTCCGGCAGGAACAGATCATTGGTGTGACTGGCACCTTCATCGCTCATGTAACCGGCGAGCTTGTAGTTACCTGTGCCCATATCCAGTGCATTGCCGAAGGTAACGTCGTTCCAGTTACCATTGCTGTTGCATTCACTGATGTAGTTCCCAATGGACTGGTTGAAGGTGCCCGGATATTTCTGCTCCAGCCGCATCAGTACGCTACCGGCAAATACCGATTTGGCACTGGAATAGGAGGGTACAACCAGCGACTCACAATAGGGATAACTCCCCTGACGGGAGCTGCAGCCTCCCACATAGTGGGTACCGTCGATAACGAAGCCCACCAGTGAAATCGCCGCTGGATTCTTGCCGTTGGGCGCGGCGAAGTGGGTGTAATCCGTGCCCGGGTAATCCTGATTGAGCGCACTCAGGGGTTTGCTCGGCATGCGGCCGTTGACCTCCGCCTGATAGTCACTCACCAGCTGCGCACGGTTTGTCACACTGTGCGGAGTGTAGCTGGCAGACAGCTGGCCCCACATGTCGAACTGGAAATAGAGGCAGGTTTCTCCGGCTATCTGATATGCCACATCGGAGACGGAGCCATCGTCCTTGAACAGGAAGGACATCACCCCGTTGTGCATGCAGTTGGCATTTTTCTGTTGCAGTGCAAACGGCAGGGCGACCCGGCTGTATCCGGCGTCTCCGTTTTCATTCCAGACTCTTCCGGGGGTCAGCACATACTCCCACTCGGGATGTGTGCTGGGAATAGAGCCGCGTTGTACCGGAAAAATATGGCTGCCGGTCTGGACAAACTCGAAGTTGAACTCGGGGAGATGTTTGCGGGTGGTGTCCTGGGAGCCCACATAGCGGAAGGTATCCTTGTGTTTGTCAAACGCACCGCCGCTGGCTTCGCCAAACAGCTCCAGTGAGCCTTCAAACTGATTGGTGGGCATCGCCGCCTGCGCGGGCAGCGCGTAATGGCTATACGCAACCAGGCTGCCCGGATCACTGCCATTGATCAATGTGTTCATCGATAGTGCTGAACGGCTCACAGAGCCCGATCCACTGAGTGGATCAAAATTTTCCACACTGCCGCCGCCCGCGCTGGATGTGCCTGTGAGGCCGATGGATACCGTGGGCTCGTCGGGATCGTTGGATGAAATAACGAGGTTGCTGTTGTAGTTTCCCTCCGCTACTGGGGTAAAGTCCACGCTTATGCTGCAGTTGCCTCCTGCCGCAACAGTGCTGCAGGTGTTGCCGGAAATCGCAAAGGGCGCTGCGGGGTTGGAGGTGTTGCTGATCACGAGCGTGGCGGTGCCCAGATTGGAAACGCTAATACTCTGTGTGGCGCTGCCGCCGGGAGAAACACTGGAAAAGTTGACTGATGTGGGCGCGCTGATATCGGGATCCGTAGGTGCGCCACCGGTGCCGGTGACCAGTGCCTGGTGAGCATAACAATAGTCGCCGGTTGTAGCGCCAGTGCCGCGAAAACGGAGCTGCACATTCGTATTGTTGTCCACGCCGTTTGGTGCGTTGCTTGTGCTGAACAGGGTGCCGTTGTCGTCACCGTTGGCAATGGTGAGTGCGGTGATCCAGCTGCTTCCTCCGTCCAGGGATATCTCCCCATAGCAGTATTCACCATTCTCCAACGAGCTGGCGGACATAGTGAGGTCGATGGAAACCGCCGCGAAACCTGCCGTGGATATCGCGCGAGTAGCCGTGGTGGTGCCGCGCAGGCGCAGGGTGCTGTTGTAGGCGTCCGCGGTGCCGGTTGTCGACCAGTCACTGATGCCGCCACTGGCAAAGCTGTCGGAATAAACTGTCTCTGCGTTGGCCGCCGCTGCCGTGGCGGCACCGGCGAGGAAAAGAAGTGCGGTGATTGCACCACGTCGCTGGCGATATAGGGTTTCCATAGATGCACCTTGGTTATTGTTGTTAACAGGGTGCAAGTTCTCCGGTGCTGCTGGGTAAACCTGCGTGGGAATAACATGCAGGAGCGCGGGAGCAAACTATAGAACCAGCTCGGGGGTTCCAGTGGAGCCAGACTGACGTACGGCACCGGCGCGCGGTGCCGGTAGCGAAAGGCAGGCCGGGATCAGGCCGCCTGCCGCAGGCGCCGCCGCGGTGTGCTCGGGCGGCTCGGGAAATTCGGGCCGGTGGGCTCGGAGGTCTGTTTCAGGTATTGCAGGATCGCATCCCGCAATTTTACGGTACCGCCTTCAATCCCCTGATTTCCAAAAATGCGGTTGAACTCGAACACGTAGGGGTGCTCGCCCACCATGGCGATGTCCCAGCCCGCGTGATTGATATCGAGGGTGCGCGCCAGGTGCAATGCCAGGTCGATGGCCGTCTGTGGTATCGGTGCGCGGTCCACGGTGCCGCCCTTGGAGACGTTGTTGTAAAACCCCTGCTCCGCCTGCAAACGCCAGTAGGCGGTCACCACCTGGTCGCCGACAATCACGATGCGAATATCGCGGTCGATGGGCAGTAACTCCTGCACATACAGCACATCGGTTTTTTCCAGGTAGCTGCGCCAGTCTTCCCGGTTTTCGATCAGCCAGACTCCGCAACCGCGGGCGGCCTTCGGCAGCTTGGCAACAAACGGGTGATCCATGACCTCCCACAGGTGTTCGGCATTTTCCGGGGTGTTGGCGAGGATACGCGTGCTCGGGGTATTACCGGGAGCAACCAGTTCGAAGGCGCGGGTCATTTCGATCTTGTTGTGCCCCAGCCGGTAGCTGGCTTCGCTGGGAAAGACCCGGGCCTTGAGGCCATAGGTAAGTGCGTTCAATTGCCAGTACTCGGGGAACAGTACCCATTCCGCTTCGGCAATTTCGGTTTTGTATTTGAAGACTTCTTCGGATTTCAGTTGCAGGGTATCTGCGAAACCGAGGGTTCTGAATACGTCAAAGGAGACCCAGGCCAATGGTTAAAACACACACAAGTTGAGATGCGCGTTTGTACGGTGGCCCGGGTTTTTCGTCAAGCGGATTTACACAGTTGTGTATAAAAATCCTGCCTATTTCGGTAACCGGGCGGTCACCTGGATTTCTATCTTCATGGCGTCGTTCAGCAGGCGAGCCTCGAACACGGTCGCCGCCGGGCGAACTTCTCCCAGCCACTTCTGGAATACCGGCCAGCAGGGTTCGAAGTCGTCGCGATTCGGCAGAATGTAGGTCACGCGCACGATGTCGGCAACCGCCGCACCGGCCTCTTTAAGGGCCTGTTCGATATTGGTGAAGCACTGGTCCGCCTGCTCCACCACGTTGTCGCTGATACTGTTGGTGGCGTAGTTGAAACCGGTGGTACCGGAGACAAACACATAGTCTCCGTCCACAACCGCACGGGAATAGCCGATCTTGCTCTCAAACTCCGATCCGCTGGAAATCAGTTTTCTACTCACAAACCTTCTCCTTGTGTTGAGGGCCCGCGGTGGAGCCCTGAAGTTGGGAGCGGGATCATGCCACAGGCCACGATAATCCCATAGTTCACCGTGCTGCCTGGCCGCACACAAAAAAAAAGCCCCTGAATGGCAGGGGCTTTTGTTGTCAGTGGTTCAGTTATTCGCCTGGTGCTGCAGGGTGTTCATTGCCTCGCACCATTCACTCTGCTGCCGGCGGTCTTTCAGTACACGGCCGAGAGCGGGCATCAGTTCCGGATGTTCGGCCAGGATGCTGCTGTAGGCCTTTGCATCTTCCTTCGAGCACACCACCGGGAACAGCATGGCGTAAGCCTTGTTGTACAGGGTGTCGCCGGTGTTGCTGACCTGTGGCACTGCGGCAAACAGGCGCGGGGAGAGTTTGCGGTAGAGGTCCAGTTGCTCGGCGGGGAACAGGCTGCCGGCGGCGGCGCGGATCTGGCTCAGTTTCAAGTCCTCGCGCTTGTCGAGGATGTTGTTGAGCCACAGGTTTTTTGCCTCAAGGGTCGGACGGCCGGCGCGGGCACTGATGGCGGCGAGTTGTGCGCGGTCGCTGCTGTCGTTTTCCAGCTGCCGGTTGATGCGCTCTTCATAGTCGCCGAACAGATTGCGGTTCAGCAGCGCGATCAGCGGCCAGCTGCGGTCCTTGTCGATCTCCAGACCTTTGATGTTCAGTTTCTTGTCGAGCAATCGCTCGGCGCGTTTGAGTGCGGTCTTGCTCTGGGCGAGATCGGACCAGGTCTGGAACCAGGTTTTCTGCGCGTCGCTTTTAGCCGGCGCCGCGTTCAGCTGTTTCCAGGCAAAGTCCTCGATGGCCTGCAGTTTTTCCTTGCGCAGGGTTTGTGAAATGTCCAGGCGGAACAGATAGGCGCGCGCGCTTTCGAGGTGGCCCGCAATCAGGCGGATGACATTGATATCGGTTTCCCTGCCGGCATTGCTGATGGCGAAGTCGATCCAGTCTGTGAGCGGGAGCTTGGCATCAGTGACCGAGTCATACAGGCTCTGCCACAGCATCAGGCGCGTGAACGGGCTTTCGATATCGTTGATATGCCGGTTTATGGCCGCCACAGAGTTGCCATCAAGGCTGGTTTTTACGTAGGCCCAATCTTCGTCGTTGGGATTCAGGATCTGCGGGCAGGGCATGCCGACGGCATCTTTCACTTCCGTGCGCGCACCGCTGTAGATTGCCGGTACCTTGGCCACACGGGCCATCTTGTTGCCCTGCATGCGGTAAATACCCAGCTGCACCTTCTGCGAGCGGAGTACCGGGTACTGTTCCGGTGCGGTCTGTTCGATGCTGAGCGCGGTAATACGGTCCTTGTCGCACTGGAAACTGGCGGAAATGGTGTTGACGCCGGCCTTGTACAGCCAGTTCTGGGTCCACTGGTGCAGATCCTTGTTGGCGGCCTTGCCGAGTGCGCCCATAAAATCGGCGAGTTCCGCATTGCCGTAGGAGTACTGCTTGAGATAGTTGCTCACGCCCTGTCGGAATGCTTCCTTGCCCAGGTAATAGGGCAACTGGTTCAGTACAGAGCCGCCCTTGCCGTAGGTAATGCCGTCGAAGTTGGAGAAGGCTTCGTCGGTATTCGGTACCGTCACTTCAATGGGGTGGGTGGTGGGCAGCTGGTCTGCACCGTAGGCCCAGCGCTTGGAACCCAGGTAGAAGTTCTGCCACACATCCCCAAACTCGCTGTTTTCCGCCAGCGCCAGCGAAGCCATGTAGGTGGCGAAGCTCTCTTTCAGCCACAGTCCATTCCACCACTTCATGGTCACCAGATCGCCGAACCACATGTGCGCCATTTCGTGGGCAATCACATTGGCGAGACGCTGGCGCTGGGCCTGGGTTTTGGTGCCGCGGCTGACGTAGGCCGCCTCGTTGAAGGTTACCGCCGCCACATTTTCCATGGCGCCGATGGTGAAGTCGGGCACGATGACCTGATCGTATTTGCCGAAGGGATAGGGAATGTCGAAATACTTCTGGTAAAAATCGAAGGACTCCCGGGTGAACTTGAACCAATCCTCCGGCTTGACGTATTCCGCCATGGTTTTGCGTGCGAACAGGCGCAGAGGAATGCCATTCGCGTCGCTCTCCCACACCTTATAGGGGCCGGCGTGCAGTGGGAAAATGTACGAAGAGAATTTTTTGGTTTGGGGGAAATGCCAACGCTTGAGGCCGTCTTTCAGTTCCTCAACCTTGTCTTCCCGCGCACTGGTGATTACCTGCCAGTCCGCCGGCGCGGTGACTTCCACGGTGTAGCGGGCCTTGAGGTCCGGTTGGTCAAAATGCGGAAAAAAGCGGTTGGCCTTGTAGGGCTCAAAGTGCGTGTACAGGTAGGCGCTGCCGTCTTCCTGGTCCTTGAAGCGGTGCAGGCCGGAGCCATCGCTGGAATAGGGGTGACTGTACTCGATAACGATCTCGTTCTCGCCCTTGCGCAGATTGCGCGGGGCGATGCTGATGAAGTGGCCGTTGTAATCGAACTTGACCGGCTTGCCGTTCGTGGATACAGACTTTACTTCACCGCCGGCGAAGTCGATGGTCAACGGTTGTCTCAGGTCGCGGGCCAGGGTGGTATCGGCGGTGACCACACCGGTAAAGCCGTCGGCATCGCCGTCGAGTGTCACCGCGATGGTGTAATCCACATCGGCGATCTGCGCGCGGCGCAGGGCGGCGTACTCCGCAGTGAGTGAGGAGGCCGCCGCACGCGGGACTATTCCGTTGGTTCCGCGGTCCTGCTCCTGGGAGGTGGCCGGAGATGTGGCCAGAGCGCCACTGGCGAGCAGCGCGGCAATGGTGCCGGCCAGCAGTGTGCGGATAGCGATCTTATGGTTGTTTTGGCGGGGCATACGACTCTCCCGAGAGATGTACATTTGGCAGACTGATGTTTTCGAGTGGGTTCAATATACGCAAATAAAAAAGGCCCCGCAGGGCCTTTTTTATCGGGTGATTGCTCAGCCGGCGCTGTGGCCATTCATGGCGGCGGCCATGTTCAGGCAGCGCTGATCGAGGTGACGGCGGTTTTTCAGCGCCTTTTCCAGCAGCGGGTTTAGTTCCTTGCCACTGTCGAGCAGCTCACTCAGCTGTTGTACGCCTTTGGCGCTGCAGTTCATCGGGAACAGGCGCGCATAGGTGCCGATAAACTCCGGCGCGTCGCTTCCGTTTACTTCATCCAGGGCGTCGACAATGCGCTCCACGTTGGCTTCGAACAGTCCGTTCTGCTCGGAGGGGAACAGCGCGCTGGCGGCGTACTTCAGCTGGGCCAATTTGAAGTCGTCGCGTTTGTCCAGCAGGTTTTCCAGCCACTTGGCCTTGATTTCCTGCTGCGGGCGAATGGCTTCCGCGGCGATTGCATTCAGCTGGGAGCGGTCGGAGCTGTCTTTGGCCAGCTCGGACTTGATCGCCTGCGCGTAGTCGCCGAAAAGACGCTGGTTCTGCAAGGTAATCAGGCTCCAGCGCATGTCCGGGTCCAGTTTCAGGCCGTCGACAGTCAGTTCACCGCGCAGCAGGTTGCGGGCATTGGCCAGCGCCTTGTCGGTGTGGGCAACGCCGGCGAAAGTGCCGAACCAGGTCTTCTGTGCATCGCTGCCCGCCGGTGCCTGCTGCAGTTGCTGCCATACGAAGTTTTCGATGGCCAGCTGCAGTTGCGTGCGCTTGGCGTTGTCCATTGCGATCTGGTTCAGGTAAACGAAAGCAGTATCCAGGTGGCCGGACACCAGGCGGATCACATTGATGTCACTTTCGCTGCCGGCATTGCTCAGGGCAAAGCTGACATACTGGTCCAGTGGCAACTTGGCATCGACAACGCTATCGAACAGGCTCTGCCACAGCATCAGGCGGGTGAACGGCTTGTCGAAGTCGTTGATGTGCCTGGACATGTTGTCCACAGATACCTTGTCCAGGTTTACCTTGGCAAAGGCCCAGTCGCCCTCATTCGGGTAGACGATCTGCGGGCAGGCTTCACCCTTTGCCGCGGTCACTTCAGTGGAGGCACCGGCGTAGGTGACCGGAATCGCCTTGCTCAGAACCATCTTGTCACCGGCCATGTTGTACAGGCCTACCTGGGTGCGCTGTTCGCGCAGGGTCGGATACTCTTCCGGCGCGGTCTGCTCGATGGTCAGGCTCGCAATCACGCCGTCTTCACACTGGAAGTTGGCGGCGATGGTATTGAGACCGGCCTTGTACAGCCACTGCTGTTGCCACTGGTCCAGATCCTTGCCGGCGGCCTTGCCCAGGTGACCCATAAAGTCATCCAGGGTGGAATTTTTGTAGGACAGATCCTTCAGGTAGTTGGACACGCCCTTGCGGAATTCCTCTTTGCCCAGGTAGTAGGGCAGCTGCTTGAGGATGGAGCCACCCTTGCCGTAGGTAATGCCGTCGAAGTTGGCGAAGGCCTCATCGGTGTTTTTTACCGGCAGCTGGATCGCATGGGTGGTGGGCAACTGGTCGGAACCGTAGGCCCATTGCTTGGTGCCCAGATAGAAGTTTTCCCAGGCGTCGTCGAACTCGCTGTTCTCGGCCAGTGACAGGTTGGCCATGTAAGTGGCGAAACTTTCATTCAGCCACAGGTCGTCCCACCAGTTCATGGTCACCAGATCGCCGAACCACATATGTGCCATTTCATGGGCGATCACGTTGGCCAGACGCATACGCTGGGCCTGGGTTTTCTCGCCGCGGGATACGTAGCCTTCATTGAAGGTCACTGCCGCCACGTTTTCCATCGCGCCGGCATTGAAGTCGGGCACGATTACCTGGTCGTACTTCACGAAGGGGTAATCAACCTCGAAGTACTTCTGGAAGAAGGCGAAAGACTGCTTGGTGAAGGTGAACCAGTCCTGCGGCTTGACGTATTCCGCCATGGACTTGCGTGCGAACAGGCGCAGCGGGATGCCGTCAGCATCGTCTTCCCACACGGTGAACGGGCCGGTGTGCAGGGAGAAAATGTAGGAAGAGAATTTCTTCGACTGCGGGAAGACCCAGTGATTCATCTCACCGGCTTCTTCCACTTTCGTTTCACGCACGGACGAGATCACGCTCCAGTCTTTGGGCGCGGTCACGTCCAGGGTGTAGTGTGCCTTCAGGTTCGGCTGGTCGAAGTGCGGGAACAGACGGTTGGCATCGTAGGGTTCGAAATCGGTGTACATATACACCTCGCCATCCACCGGATCCTGGAAGCGGTGCAGGCCGGAACCGTTGGTGGAATACGCGTGAGTGTAATCCACGGCAATCGCGTGCTTGCGGCCTTTCAGGTGCTCGGGGGCGATGGTGATGAAGTGACCGTTGTACTCGAATGGTACGGTCTTGCCATCCACCTGTACGCCCTGTACCTCACCGCCGGCGAAGTCGATGGTCAGTGGTTGCAGCAGGTTGCGGCGAAACTGGGTATCCGCGATCACGCGGCCGGAAAACGCCTCGCCGGTTTTGGCGATGGTGACGGACAGTTTGTAGTCCACCTGTGCGATCTGCTGCTTGCGCAGCTTGGCGTACTGCTCCGACAGACCCGGGGTATTGTCGCGCGCGATGGCAGGTGTGGCCTGCACGTTAGTGGCGCCGGCAGTGGTCTGCAGCTGGTTCGGCTCCAGGCTGCACGCGGCCAATACCGCACTGCAGAGGACGCCGACGGCGAATTTTCCGGATCTGTTCATGGGAACCCCTCGATCAAATAGATTGGTCACTTCTATGGTTATTCGTAAACGCGGGCGACCGGATTATCGGCTGAAAATCTCAGGGAACCCCCGTATGGGACGAGGCACCTTATATCACGCCATCCGCTGACGGCGAGGGCGCTTTATCCCACTCCAGGGGCGTTTTATCGCGGAGGAAATTGCGCTGACATTTTGTTCTGCCAAAAATGTTTTTAACCGTTTTTTGTTTTGGTTGAGGCGCGATTGTCGAGTGAAAATTTTTGCGGGCTAGGACCCCTGACGGCTCGATACCTCCGTGTTTCCCTCCCGAGTGAGTGCGCGCAGGTCTTTCAGTTCGTAGATGCGGCGCAGGTTGTGTTTGGCGGCAGTATTGCCGGACTCAAGATTCAGCGCCTGCGTATAACTCATTTCCGCCAGTTCCAGCTCACCGGTGAGACGGTACAGGTAGCCCAGGCTGTTCCACAGCAGGCTCGAATTGGGGGCGATGATGAGCGCTTCGTACAGCAGGGCGAAGGCCTGCTCCATCGCCAGTTCTCGGGAGAGTTCCAGCGCGCGATTGTTGAGGTAAAAGGTCTCCACCGTGGCGTCGCTCAGCCGCCGCTGCGGGAAGCGCGTATGGGAGCCGAAATTGAATTCAATCACCCGCGTAGTCCAGCCGAACGACACCTCTGCATTGATGTGCAGGATATTTTGCACCAGTGTGCGCCCGTTACCGCCTTTCACCGTGCTGCGCCCCAGCGGTGCCTCCACCAGATTGAAGTGCGCTTCCAGTCCTACCTCCCGCGCCAGCGCCACCATCAGCGCGGAGAAAGAGATGCAGTTGCCGCGTCGCTGGGCAAAGGCCTCTGCCGCAGTGGTGGTGTGATTCAGGTCGTAGTCCAGCTCGAAGCGATCCATGCGCAGTGTGCGCAGGATGCGCCGGAAACGTTGGTTGGGGGTGAGGTCGGGATCAATGGTGTCCACAAACGCGCGCATTTCTGCACTTACGGCCAGCAGCGCATTGGCATGGTTGGCGTCGGTGGCCGTTGCGCTCGCCTGCGCGGCGGTGAGCAGGACCGAAGTGTCCACTTCTAGCGCCGCCAGTTGCCGCTCGGCGGCGCTGTTCGCGCAGCCGAACTGGATCAGTGTGATCAAAAGTGCCATCCATCGCATCAGAGGTTCCTCCTGTTTGTGGCGATATGGACGCACGAAAATGCTTTCGCAGATGCTTCGTATCGACGAAAGTGCTGTATTTGGCGGTCAGTGGAGGTGGGCGGTGTAGAACGCCGGCGGTGGGATGTGGGGTGCGCGGTGGGGTGAATCGCGCAGCCGGTGACCGGTTGATGTGCTGGGGTATTGGCGAGTGCGCGGGTAGTTGGTCCGCGTGGTAAATCGGTGGAGAAATAAAAATGCCCGCGGTGAGCGCGGGCATTTCGGGCGGGATCCCTGGTATCAGTGGCTCGGGAAGGAGAACTGTGCCCCCTCTCGCACACCGCTGGAGGGCCAGCGCTGGGTGATGGTCTTGCGGTTGGTGTAGAAGCGCACACCGTCCGGCCCATAGGTACCGAGGCTGCCGAACAGGGAGCGCTTCCAGCCGCCGAAGCTGTGGTAGGCCACCGGTACCGGCAGCGGTACATTGATACCCACCATGCCGACGAGGATGTTGTCGCTGAAGTAGCGTGCCGCTTCGCCGTCGCGGGTGAAAATGCAGGTGCCGTTGCCGTATTCGTGATCGTTGATCATCTGCATCGCCTGCTCCATGGACTCGGCGCGCACCACCAGCAGTACCGGGCCGAAGATTTCTTCTTCGTAACAGGTCATGCCCGGTTTCACGTGGTCGATCAGAGTGCCGCCTACATAGAATCCATTCTCGAACCCTTCAACCTTCGGGTTGCGGCCGTCCACCACGATGGCAGCGCCCTGCTGTTCGGCGCTGGCGATGTAGCCATTCACCTTGTTCTTGTGCGCCTCGGTGATGACCGGACCGAAGTCATTACTGCTGTTGCTGTAAGCGCCCACTTTCAGGTTGGCCATGGCCGCCGACATTTTCTCGATAAAGGTATCGGCGGCTTCGTCACCCACGCACACGGCCACCGACAGCGCCATGCAGCGCTCACCGGAGGAGCCGAAGGCGGCACCGGTCAGCGCGGCTACGGCGTTGTCCATGTCTGCGTCCGGCATGATGATCGCGTGGTTTTTGGCGCCGCCCAGCGCCTGGCAGCGTTTGCCGTGGGCGGTGGCGGTGGCGTAGACATACTCGGCGATGGGGGTCGAGCCGACAAAGCTCACGGCCTTCACGGTGGGAGAGGTCAGCAGGGTGTCCACTGCCACCTTGTCACCATTCACCACGTTCAGTACGCCATCCGGCAAACCCGCTTCCTGCAGCAGCTGCGCGAGCAGCAATCCACAGGAAGGGTCGCGTTCGGAGGGCTTCAATACGAACGTGTTACCGCAGGCGATGGCGAGCGGGAACATCCACAGCGGCACCATCGCGGGAAAGTTGAACGGGGTGATACCGGCAACGACACCCAGTGACTGCATCTCGCTCCAGGAGTCGATGCCGGGGCCAACATTGCGGCTGTGTTCACCCTTCAGCATCTGCGGCGCGCCACAGGCGAATTCCACATTTTCGATACCGCGGGTCAGCTCGCCCAGGGCGTCGTGGGAAATCTTCCCGTGCTCCTCGCCGATCAGTGCGCAGATTTTATCGGCGTTGTCTTCCAGCAGCTGCTTGAACTTGAACATGATCTTGGCGCGCTTGGCCGGCGGTGTATTGCGCCATGCCGGGTAGGCGGCCTCGGCCGCGGCGATGGCGTCCTCCACCGTACTCTTGGCCGCAATGGCCACCTGTTTGCTGACTTCGCCCGTGGCCGGGTTGAATACGTCCTGGGTGCGTTCGGCGGTTTCAACGATCTGGCCGTTGATAAAGTGGCCCACAATGCTCATGGCTTTTCTCTCTCAAGTCTGATGTTCTTCTGTGTCATCCCGGTGCAGGTCGGGTATGGCAGTTTGGTGTTGTTACTCCGCGGCGACCTCTTTTACCGTATCTCCCAGGGCGCTCACCAGGGTGTCGACTTCTTCCGGGCTGGCCACAAACGGCAGTCCCAGCTGGATGGTGTCGCCACCGTAGCGCACATAGAAGCCCTTTTCCCACATCTTCATGGCGATCTGGTAGGGGCGCAGCAGCGGTTCACCGGGTGCTGCTTCGATGGTGAGGCCCGCGGCCACACCGCAATTGCGGATGTCGCTGATGAGTGGCGTGCCCCGCAGCTGGTGCACGCGCTCCTCCAGTACCACTGCCAGTTCCGCGGCGCGCGCAAACAGGTTTTCCTTCTCCAGAATATCCAGTGAGGCCAGTGCCGCGGCACAGGACACCGGGTGTGCAGAGTAGGTGTAACCGTGGGGCAGCTCCAGCAGATACTCGTGCCCGCCGTTTTCCATAAAGGTATCGTAAATCTCCCGCTTCGCGATCACCGCGCCCATGGGTACCGCACCATTGGTAAGCTGCTTGGCGACATTGAGAATATCCGGGGTTACCCCGAAGGCCTCGGCACCGGTGGCGGCACCCATACGGCCGAAGGCGGTAATTACCTCGTCGAAGATCAGCAGGATGTTGTGCTGGTCGCAGATTTCCCGGAGACGCTTGAGGTAACCCACCGGTGGCGGCAGCACCCCGGCGGAACCGGCCATGGGCTCGACGATGACCGCGGCAATATTCGAGGCATCGTGCAGGGCGATCATTTCCAGCAGCTCGTCTGCCAGATGTGCGCCTTCCTCCGGCATGCCTTTGCAGAATCGGTTCTGCGGCAGCACCGTGTGCGGCAGGTGGTCGGCATCCACGGCAGTACCGTAGAGCGCGCGATTGGCGCCGATACCGCCGACACTGATACCGCCGAAGTTTACTCCGTGATAGCCCTTGGCACGGCCGATCAGCTTGGTCTTGGAGGCAAAGCCCTTCTTGCGCCAGTAGGCGCGGGCGATCTTCAGGGAGGTCTCGGCGGATTCGGAACCGGAGCCGGTGAAAAACACCCGGTTCAGGCCTTCGGGCATGAAACGGGTGATGCGTTCCGCCAGTTCAAACGCCTTGGGGTGACCGAACTGGAAAGCCGGCGAGTAATCCAGGGTACGCAACTGCTCACTGACTGCATCGGCGATTTCCACCCGGTTGTGGCCCGCACCGCAGGTCCACAGGCCGGACAGGCCATCGAAAATACGGCGGCCATCGGCGCTGGTGTAATAGCAGCCTTCCGCCCCGGTGATGATCCGCGGGTCCTTCTTGAACTGGCGGTTGGCGGTATAGGGCATCCAGTGGGCATCCAGTTGAGACTGGCTCAGCCCGGCAAACTTGTCGCTCACTCTTCTTCTCCGGCTTGTTCGACTGTTGAGTTGCGGTAACTGTAGATGAGCTTTAATGTTTCATGAATTGCAATTAATAGATGTTTGGTTTCACAAATATGAAACTAACCTGTAAGAGGTGAGTACACGCCATGGCGCGCACCCAAACCGCCCTGCTGGGCCAGCTCAGTGATATCGACCTGCGCCTGCTGCGGGTCTTCCGTGCGGTCGCCGAAGCCGGTGGCTTCTCCGCCGCCGAGCTGGAGCTGAATGTGGGGCGCTCCACCATCAGCCGCCATATCAAGGATCTGGAAGTGCGCTTGGGGGTGACCCTGTGCCAGCGCGGTCGCGGTGGCTTCGCGCTGACCCGCGAGGGCCAGCAGATCTATCAGGCCACCCTGCGCTTGCTGGCCTCGCTGGATACCTTCCGCGGCGAGGTGGCGGATGTACACCGGCGCATGACCGGCCACATATCCATCGCCCTGTTCGACAAGATGGTCACCAACCCCGCCGCTCATGTGGGCGAGGCCCTGCGCAGGTTCGATGACCTGGCACCGGAAGTGAGTCTGGATATCCACATAGAGCCTATCAACGAGATCGAGCGCGGGGTGATGGAGGGGCGTTTCCAGCTCGGCGTCATTCCCGCCCATCGCACCTCCCCGAGTCTCGAATACCAGCACCTGTTTTTTGAGCAGATGTATCTCTACTGTGGTTACCGGCACCCGCTGTTTTCCACCGCGGATATTTCCATTGACGACGACGCCATCCGCGCGAGCAAGTACGCCGGTCTCGGCTATCACTCACCGAACATGGAAGTGGGCAACCGCCTCGGCCTTGAGCGTGACATCACCGTCAACGACCAGGAAGCGATCGTCCACTGCCTGCAGTCCGGCCGCTATATCGGTTATCTCCCGGATCACTACGCGGAGACATTTCTGAAGCGAGGTGAGATCCGTGCGATACACCCGCAGCGCTACCAGTACGAATGCGACTTTGTCGCCATCCGGCGGCTTTCACCGCGGCCATCGAGGATTGTGAAGGTGTTGTGGGATTGTCTGGTGGAAGTGCATTGCTTGGGTCACCCGAGATAGTCATGTATCTTGGGCGACCTCGGTGAGCGCACTGGGTTGTTTGTGGATTTTGGGGGAGTAAAGTAGTGACGCGAATTGATCGTCTCGACGCGCTGCGGGGAATCGCCGCGCTACTGGTGGTGTGGCAGCATACCTCTGAGTCGTTTGTCAAAATTCCCGGAGTGGCCGACAAGGGAACCTGGCTTGCCGATATGGCATGGAGTGTCGATTTTGGCCGGATAGGTGTTGCGTGTTTCTTCCTGATTTCGGGATTTATTATTCCGCACAGTTTTTCGACCGGTGCTGGCGCTGTGAAAAAATTCGCAATCAGGCGGTTTTTCAGGCTGTACCCGGTCTACTGGTTTTCCATTTTTTTGGCAGTGTTCACGGGAGTAATTTTCTCCGGTAAGCAATGGGCGGCTTCCGAGATAAGTGCCAACCTTACGATGTTCCAGTCCCTGCTGGGTATGCCGCATATACAAGGACTGTACTGGACACTACAGGTCGAACTGATTTTCTATATTTTGTGTGGTTTTCTTTTTTATACAGGGAAAATACACAATGGCCGATTCCTGGTTGTATTAACAGGCATTTTTCTCGCGCTTTTTGTCGGGCAGAGACTTCTTGAAAAAGTATCTGGTTACCAGAGTCCGTTATCGCCAGAACATCAATATATTCCCTACTTCCTTGCAATCATGTTTTGTGGAACGATTTTGCGGGAGGTGCTGTTTGGAGCGCATGTCGCGACGACAAAACTGTTCCTCTTGATGGCGCCCGCTGCAGTATTTGGGGTTCCTGGGGTTGCGCTACTACTGCATACCGCAGGTATCAGCATTGTTGACCAGCCTGTAAGGTTCGGCGCGGCATATCTGATCGCGCTCGGTATCTTCTGTGTTGCTATCGGTTTGCGCTGGCGAGTGCCAAAATTGCTGGCTTGGCTGGGTGTGGTGAGTTACTCCGTGTATCTGTTCCATCCAGTGGCAATGACCATCGTCCACTGGTTACACCGCAAAGCGTGGGCGGCTTCTACTGGAGGTTGGGCGCTTTGGGGATACATGGCTGCGGCAACGGGGCTAACCATTGCGATCGCCTGTGTGACTTACTATCTCATCGAGCGTCCCGCCATTGGAATTGGGCGACGTCTGAGCCGGGATCCCGTGGCCAGGGATCTTGCCGTAGCCTGACATTGTTAACGGCAAATATTGATCCCTCAATCATCCCTGACAATATGAAACCGGCTGCGCCGGGCCGCGGCATCCTCTGCGCGGCGGCGGGTTTGGCGTTCGACTCGGCGGCGTAGTTTTTCCTCGTCACTTGGCCAGCGGTCGGCTTCGGAGAGTGTGTGGCGAACGGCTTTGAAGAGTCGCGCACAGTCCAGCCGCAGCGGATTCTGGATAATGGGGTAGCGGTGGTCGGTGTCGCACACTTTCAGCCAGCCGTGCAGTCGGTGGTACACCATCAAGGTGGCCTTGACTTCACCACCGACGGCGGCGAGACGCACGAATGCTGCGTGCAGCTGCGCGCGAAAGCTGCATTCTCCCGCAGTGAAATCTGCCGAGTGCTCGCGGAATTGCAATTTCAGTTGATACCACTGGCTCGAAAACATGGTGCGCTGGCTTGTTGGAATTCGGGAGTGTTCTGGGCGCCGGGGTCGACGGGCGATGGCGGAACGATGGCGAAACGGAAGCCCCGAACTCTACTCGAAATGCGGTTCCAAGTACATTTGGCGCAGTTTTTGGTGGGAGCGTGAACTGCGACGCACGACAACCCGGATGATAAGATGCCCGCCCGGAATCAAGACGGGAACGGAAATCAGGGAAAGGGAACGCGGAACGCAAACGAACGCGGAACGAAAAGGAACGCGGAAGGAAAAGGAACGCACATGCAGGATGTATTTATCACCGGAAGCGGCAGTTTCCTGCCCGGTGCGCCGGTGGACAATGGCGAAATGGAATCGCGCATCGGTTTGCTCGGCGAGCAAAGCCGCAGACTCAAGGCCCTGACCCTGCGTCAGAACGGCATCCGCCAGCGCCACTACGCCGTGGACAACGCGGGCAACCCACTTTTCACCAACGCGCAGATGGCAGCCCGTGCCGTGGAGGCCGCCTGTGACGCTGCGCGCCGGGATCCGGTGCAACTGCAGTATCTCGCCTGTGGCACGACCCAGGCGGACCTGCTGGTGCCGGGTATCGCCAGTGCGGTACACGGAGAGCTGGGTTGCTCTCCCATGGAGATCAGCTCCCACCAGAGTGTCTGCGGCAGCAGCATGATGGCAATCAAGTCCGCCTGGCTGAATGTCCGCGCCGGCCAGCATCGCATCGCCGCCGCCAGTGGCAGTGAGTTTTCCAGCCGCTGGTTTCAGCCGGGTTTCTATCGTGCGATCGACTTTTCCTCCATGAGCACGGGCGAGGCGATGCAGTACGAGTTTCTGCGCTGGACGCTGTCCGATGGTGCCGGAGCCCTGGTCATGGAAGCCGAACCGGACCCGCAGCGCCCCAGTCTGAAAGTCGACTGGATCGAACAGAAATCTTTCGCCGACCGCTTCCCTACCTGCATGTACGCCGGTGCCCGCGGTAACCACCCGGAGGACTCCAGGCCATGGGGGCACTACGGCTCTCCCGGTGCCGCCTTTGAACAGGGTGCCATGGTGTTGCGCCAGGATTTCGACCTGCTGGATCAGATGTTTCCGGTGTGGATGGGTTATTTCCTGGAGGTACTGGACAAGCACCAGTTGTCGCCTCGGGATATCCACTATTTCCTGCCGCACTACTCCGCCCGCTCTCTCGGTGAGCGGATGAAAACGCTGCTCACCCGCGCCGCCGCCATGATTCCCGAGGAGCGCTGGCGCAACCACCAGCAGGACGTAGGCAATGTGGGTTCGGCCTCCATCTTCCTGCTGATCGACCGGCTGCTGCGGGAGGAAAAGCTGGCGAGCGGTGACCGTATATTGTGTTTCGTGCCGGAGAGTGGCCGCTGCCTGGCGTCTTTCATGTGTCTGACGGCGGTTTAAGGGATAAAAATATGGAAGTGGCAGAAAACGAGTCCGCGTTAATCATTCGCGAACTGGGAAAAACCTGGGCGGATTTCGAGGGGCGGCTGGTCAAGGTGCCTATCGTCGCCCGTGCACTGCGCGGCGCCCTGCGGTTGGAGGATTACCGGCTGCTGCTGCACGATCACTACCAGCAGGTACTGGATGGCTCCCGCTGGATTGCCCGCGCGGTATCGTCCATCACTAGCGAACATCTGGAACTTCGCTCGCGCTTTCTGGAGCACGCGCGTACCGAACACCGCGACTACGAAATGCTCGCGCGAGACTACGTATCCGTCGGCGGGGATGCGGCAGCATTGCGCGCGGGCCGGCAGAATATCGGCACCCGCGCGCTGTCCGCCTGGATGTTCCAGCGCGCCGGCGCCGCCGATCCGCTGGATTTGCTCGGTGCCATGTTCATCATCGAGGGGTTGGGTAAACACTTTGCCGGACTTTTTGCCCGCGCCCTGCAGCAACATCTGCAACTCGGTCCCCACCAGGTTTCTTTTTATCGCTATCACGCCGAGCACGATGAGGACCACCTTGGGGAGTTACAGGAAGTGCTGGAATCCGGTGTTCTGGCGAATGACGGCCTCGCGGAGCGGATACTGGAAACGGCGCGGGTGACCGGGCGCCTGTACCTGCTGCAACTGGAAGAGCTCGGGAATTACTGAGATAGGGAATTACTGAAATGGGGAATTGGTGAGATGAGCTGGAACAGCGATTTCGAACAGGAGCGAATAGACCGTCGCGACCCCAACCCCTGGCTGGCGCTCTATCTGGACCGCAGCCTGCCCATTCATGAGCCGGCGAAAAAAGCGTTGCTCGCAGGCAACAACACCTGGTCGCGGCGCCTGCTGTTGCCGGTGGTACGGCCGCTGGCGCGGCTCAGTATCGTGCTGGTGCAATTGCTGCGGATTGTGATTCCGGAGCGCTGGAATTCATCGCGGCTACTGCACAAAACCATCTACTGGGGCCTCAAGTACTTTGTCCGCCGCGATGCCAATTACCTGATCCTGCGCCATTTCAATATCGGGTCCGAGCTGTTGCAGTTTATCGCCGACAATATCCACGGCGTTCGCATCGAAAGTACCAAACCCCTGCGCCCGAAAAACCTGCGCGACCTGCTCGACGACACCTTCCTGATTCACGACCTGAATATTTACAACTTCATCGCCGAACTGAATGAACAGTTGCGCCGTGAAAACCGCGATATCACCGCGGCAGAGCGACTGGATTTTTCTGCAATCACCGATGGCGAATTCGAACTGCAACCGGGCGGTGATCATTTTACCAATGTGATCGATCTGCAGACCGCCATCGAAATGTATACACCGCTGTACGCGCTGTTTCTGTCCGATCACGACTTCTGGCGCGCGAGCAACTCCCTGCAACTGGACGAAACCATCGCCATCTACATCGGCAAGCTGCTGAACGACGGCATGGCCCTGTCCCTGGTCAGCAACCGCCACCCGATGGTGCCACACTCGACGCTGCAGGCGGGTTTTCGCCTTATGTTGCACGGGCTTGATGCGGAGCTGCTGCACGGTTATCTGCGCAGTCTCAAACGAGCGGCGCTGCCGCGAGCGGCCACCGCGGCCGTCGAGAGCGAGGGATGAGACAGGGGGGAAGGGGAGACGTGTTTCAGGGGAAGGAAACACAGACCTCGCTGCGCACCCGTAACACCGCTTCCTGCTGAAACCGCCGCTTGTACTCGCGGATGATTTCCGTGATCGCGCTATCTTTCTGCCGGTCCTGGGAGTAGATCAGCGACAGTACATAGCTCGGCTCGCGCTCGATGTTCCCGCTCGCCCCCTGCCACTGTCCGGACCCGGTCAGCACCGTCAGCCCCTCCGGAAAGTGGGGGGTGATGATGCGTTCCACAAACGTCGCCCACGCATTCTCGGATACCAACCCCTGCGGCGTGCGGGTGCCGAAGTACAGGTGCTCCTGAATTTGCCTTTGTTCGCTGTTGCTGCACGCAAGACCGGTGGTACCAGCGCCCGATTGTGGTGATGCGGCACAGCCGGCAAACAACAGGCACAAGGCGACAACAGAAACGTGGAAAAAATGGCGCCGGTTGTGGGGCAAGTCGCCTCCTGCAAACAGGTAGATGTCGGGGAGATGGCACTGAGTATAGATGGCGTATGCTTTTTCCCCGGAAGGTGTGGCGCGTCGGCGGATGATTTGTGCAGTTTTGGGGTATCCGTATTTTTTTACGACGGCCAATCGTGTACCGCTCAACTAAACTTTCTGCGGGAAGCGCTGCTGGCGCATTCGTTTTCTTCCCTGAACCCAATTCAGGAAATGTTATGAAATCCAACTGCATGCACCTGGCGATTCCCGCCGGGGATCTGGAAGCCGCGAAAGAATTTTACTGCGACATACTCGGCTGCAAGACCGGTAACAGCGAAGCGGGCCACTGGGTGGATATCGACTTCTGGGGCAATGAACTCACCCTGCATCAGAGCAGGGAACAGCTCCCCAGCGTGCGTCACGAAGTGGACATGGGGGCGGTGGCGGTACCGCACTTTGGCGCGCACTTGCCCAACGACGAGTTTCAGGCATTGAAGGCGCGCATCGAGGCGGCGGGCCTCGAGTATCTGGATAAACCCTACCGCCGCTTTGTCGGCAACGAGTACGAACAGGAAACGTTTTTCATCAAAGACCCCAACGGCAATGTGCTGGAAATGAAGTCGATGAAAAACCCTGAACTGATGTTCAAATAAAAAACGCCGCGGGTGCGGCGTTTTTGTTGTGTACTGGAGCCGGTAATCAGGCGGCGCGCGCCTGCTGCTCCCGGTGTGCCAGGTACTCTTCATAAGTTCCCTGAAAATCGATCAGGCTCTGATCCTTGATCTCCACCACCCGCGTCGCCAGCGAGGATACAAACTCGCGGTCGTGGCTCACAAAGATGAGCGTACCTTCGTACTTCAGCAGCGCCTTGTTCAGCGCCTCGATGGATTCCATATCCAGGTGGTTGGTGGGCTCATCCATGATCAGCACATTGGTGTCCATCATCATCAGCTTGCCGAACAGCAGGCGGTTCTTCTCACCACCGGAACACACGCGCGCCTTCTTGTTGGCGTCGTCGGCGGTGAACAGCAGGCGGCCGAGCATGCCGCGCACGGTGAGGTCATCGTGCTTGGGTTGGCGCCACTGGGACATCCACTCGAAAATGGTGAGGTCGTTGTCGAAGTCGGCACTGCTGTCCTGTGGGCAGTAGCCGATGGCCGCGTTCTCGGACCATTTTACGGTGCCGTCGTTGGCCTCAATCTCGTTCACCAGGCAGCGCAGAAACGTGGTTTTGCCCACACCGTTCTCGCCGATAACCGCGAGGCGCGCGCCGGCTTCCAGCAGCAACTCACCGTTTTGGAACAGGGTTTCCCCATCAAATCCATGGCTCAAACCTTCCAGCTCCACCGCCTGACGGTGCAGCTTCTTGCTCTGCTGGAAGGTGATATAGGGTTTCACGCGGCTGGAGGGTTTGATCTCCGCCAGCTGGATCTTTTCCATCTTCTTCGCGCGCGAACTGGCCTGCTTGGCCTTGGAGGCGTTGGCGGAGAAGCGGTTTACAAACGATTGCAGCTCTTCCAACTCAGCGGTCTTCTTCGCGTTCTCCGCGTGCAGCTGGTCCTGAATCAGGGTGGAGGCCGCGACAAAATCCTCGTAGTTACCGGGGAAGATGCGCAGGTCGCCGTAGTCGATGTCCGCCATGTGTGTGCACACCTGGTTCAGGAAGTGGCGGTCGTGGGAAATGATGATCATGGTGGACTTGCGCTGGTTCAGCACTTCCGCCAGCCACTGAATGGTGTGGATATCCAGGTTGTTGGTGGGTTCGTCCAGCAGCAGGATGTCCGGGTCCGCAAACAGTGCCTGCGCCAGCAGCACCCGCAGTTTCCAGCCCGGGGCGACCTGCTTCATCAGGCCGAAGTGGAAGGATTCCTCGATGCCGGCCTGCAGCAGGATCTCACCCGCGCGGCTCTCCGCACTGTAGCCGTCCAGCTCCGCAAACTGCACTTCCAGATCCGCCACGCGCATGCCGTCTTCTTCGCTCATTTCCGGAAGCCCGTAGATGCGGTCGCGCTCCTGCTTGATCTCCCACAGGCGCGAATCGCCCATGATCACCGCGTCCACCACGGTGTATTCCTCGAACGCAAACTGGTCCTGGCTCAGGATGCCGAGAGTGCAGCCGGGGGCAATGGAGACGTTGCCGGCAGTGGGCGCCAGCGCACCGCTCAGAATCTTCATGAAGGTGGACTTGCCGCAGCCATTGGCCCCGATCAGGCCGTAGCGGTTGCCATTGCCGAACTTCGCGGAGATGTTTTCAAACAGCGGTGAAGCACCGAACTGCATGGTGATGTTGGCGGTGGTAATCAAGAGTCTGTCCCGGGGGGTATTACTGAAAGGAAGCGCCGCGGTATTGGTGTGTAAAAGACAAAGACGGCGGGCCGCGCACTATACGGTGGTCGCGTCTAAGAGTCGAGGAATTTGTCTGTTAATTGAGCAGTGCCGGGGCCTCAGCCCCGGATTCCTCAGAAACTGGCGACACTCGCCAGCCCCGCAAACACGGTGGCGATACTGAGCAGGGTGATATACACCACGCCGAGTACGGAGTACTTCAGAATGGTCATCGGCCACCCCTGCCGGTACACGCGTTTCTGCATCAGCAACAGGTAAACCGGTACCCACAGGGTCAGTGCCAGCAGTGCCAGATTAAACAGGGCCTGGGGCAAGGTATGGGGTTCGGTGAGCCAGGCGCGCAGATCGAACAGCAGCACCGCCAGCAGCAGCGTGAGAGACATAAACGCGTGGCTGTGAAGCGCGACGATGAGGTGCTCCATATACAGGCGGCGTTTGAAGAGATACACCACACCCAGACACAGCGCGAAGAACGGCAGCATCACAAACAGCGCCGAGGGAATCGCCCCGAACAGCGCATCCTTGAGCAGGTTGGGATCCTTCTCGATGCGGGAAATGTTCATCGTCAGGCGCGCGCTCTGACGCACAAACCAGGCGTTGACCGCCGATGGCGCCCCCTCGATGTGTGGTGGCTGGATGTTCACCTGTCCTTCCTGGGCCAGGCGCTCGGCCGCCGCCGGGTCCAGTTGCGCGATACGCTGGTTCGCGTGCTTGCGCACGATCTGCTCAACGCCATTCAACAGCCCGGAAACACCGGGTACATCAGCGCTTTCCTGCGCCACCTCGGCAATATTTTCCAGCGCCAGATCACGCAGTCGCAGCACTTCCTCCACTGTGGTGGCCCTGGTTATGGCGCTCTCCACCTGGCTCAGGTTGAGACGGTTGGTCGCCTCGGAGGTGGTGGAAGGGTTGACGTTGAGCGTGGCTTCCCAGTCGCTGCTGAGTTTCGCGGCGAAGAATGCCGTGAGGCAGAGGAATACAAACAGGCGCACCGGACTTACATAGCGCACGCGGCGGCCGGCGAAATACTCATTGGTGAGAAAGCCCGGGTTCAGTAACAGCGGGCCGAAGGTCCGTGCTATACGCGAGTCCAGCCCGAATACCGCACTGAAGAAATCGCCGATCAGTTCCGGGAACTGCCGCACCAGACTCTTTTCCGGTTGGCCACAGGCGTAACAGTGCGGTCCGAGCAGGGGCTCGTCGCAATTTGCACAGCGGGCATCGGTGCGCGCGGTGGTCTGCCCCGTATCAGCAGGCGGTGCAGAGTCGACCGATTGGGAATCCTGTGCCGTCAGATCCTGTTCCGGCGGTGTAACGCTTTCGCTCATGGCTTACCGAGACTCGGGTTGTTCTTATCGGAAGTGCCCGCGGTCACCTGCGGGAAGAGCGTGATGGTGCCACGAAATGGCGGCTCGCTTCATCTCCACGTTACGAAGTATGCACCACAAACAAAAACGGGCCCCGAAGGGCCCGTTTTTGCGATCGGTGGCGATTAAACCACAACGATATTTTCAGCCTGCGGGCCTTTCTTGCCCTGAGTTACGGTGAACTCAACGGCCTGGCCTTCGGTCAGGGTGCGGAAGCCGGTGCTGGCGATGGCACTGAAGTGTGCGAATACATCGGGGCCAGACTGCTGCTGGATAAAGCCGAAGCCTTTCGCTTCGTCGAACCACTTAACGGTTCCTTTCACGGTATTGGACATTGTTGAATCCTGAGATTGAATCGGGTTCGCGCCGTATTAAACAGACGCCTGATAAAAAATGCTTGGAAAATTAGCCGCGATTTAATGACTGCAGGACGAGGTGTTACGAGTAAGACAGCGAAATGTAGTGTGTAAATGTGAGGCTTTGTTTCTAGCAGCCGCACACTGTATAGGTAAGTGGAGGTAGTGTCTACAAAATGTTCTATCTGCCGGTCGGCCCTCCGGCTTGGTATCGGGCCGGCACCGCCCCATATACTGCTTATCCACCCCCGATCTGCCGACAGACGTACAAGTAGCCCCCAATGCCAGAGACTCCCGAAACTGCCAGCGTTCCGACTCCCGCAGCCCTCGCGGCCACAGCCCCGCCAGGGGCGGCCAGTATGAGCGCCGGTGCTATGGTCGCCGCGCTCTGGCGCTATGTCCGCCCCTACCGGGGTGTTCTGTGGGGGGCGGGAGTGGCACTGGTGTTCACCGCGGGCGTTACCCTGGCCATCGGCCAGGGCGTGCGTCTGCTGGTGGACCACGGGCTGACGGGGGATTCCAGCCAGGCCCTGAGCCATGCGGTGCTGGTCATCATGGTGCTCGCCGTGCTGATGGCCGTCGGCACCTATGCGCGCCACTATCTTGTGTCCTGGCTGGGGGAGCGGGTGGTGGCGGACCTGCGCAAGGCCGTGTTTGACCACATTGTCACCCTGCACCCGAGCTACTTCGAGACCAATCGCAGCGGCGAGATCATGTCCCGCCTCACCACCGATACCAGCCTGCTGCAGCACATTATCGGCACCTCCTTCTCCATGGCGCTGCGCAGTGCACTGATGTTTGTCGGTGCGCTGATCCTGCTGCTGTTCACCAATCTCAAACTCAGCCTGATGGTGCTGGTGGGGGTGCCGCTGGTGTTGCTGCCGATCGTGTTCTACGGTCGCCGGGTGCGCAAACTCTCCAAGGCGAGCCAGGATTCCATTGCCGATGTAGGCAGCTACGCCGGTGAGATTATCCAGCACATCAAAACCGTGCAGAGCTATACCCGTGAGCAACACGAACAGCAGGCCTTCGCCGCAGAGGTGGAAACGGCGTTCAGCGTCGCCCGCCGCCGTATACGCCAGCGCTCGTTACTGGTCGCGGTGGTCATACTGCTGATGTTCGGCGCCGTCAGCGGGCTGCTGTGGGTAGGCGGCAACGACATGATTGCCGGGCGCATGAGCAGCGGTGACCTGGCGGCGTTTGTGTTCTACGCCATCATGATGGGCTCCGCCGTTGCCACGATTTCCGAGGTTTATGGCGAACTTCAGCGTGCCACCGGCGCCACCGAACGGCTGATGGATCTGCTGAATGTAAAAGCGGACATTCCCCGCGGTAACGGTGGTGTCGAACCGGAGTCCATCGCCGGTGAGGCTGGTGCCCGCATTGCATTTGCTGCGGTGGAATTCCGTTATCCGTCGCGGCCCGAGCAGGCGGCGATCCGCGACCTGCAACTGGACGTCCCCGCCGGCAAAAGCCTCGCCCTGGTTGGTCCCTCCGGCGCGGGCAAATCCACTCTGCTGGAACTACTGCAACGTTTCTACGACCCGCAACACGGGCGTATCACCCTGAACGGTACCGACATTCGTGATCTCGACACGGCCACCCTGCGTCGTCAGATGGCCGTGGTGCCGCAGCAGCCCGCGCTGTTTACCGCGGATGTCTGGTACAACCTGCGTTACGGCAAGCCGGATGCGAGTGATGAGGAAGTCATTGCCGCCGCGAGGGCCGCCCACGCCCACGACTTTATCCTGCAGCTGCCAGACGGCTACAACAGCCATCTTGGGGAGCAGGGCACGCGTCTCTCCGGTGGCCAGAAGCAGCGCCTCGCCATTGCCCGCGCCATTTTGAAAGACCCCAAAATTCTGTTGCTGGATGAGGCCACCAGTGCGCTCGACGCCGAGAGCGAATACCACGTGCAACAGGCCCTGCAAACCCTGATGCAGAACCGTACCACCATCGTCATTGCGCACAGGCTGGCGACGATACTGCACGCGGACAATATCGCCGTTATGGATCAGGGGCAGATCATCGCGCAGGGAACCCACGGGGAGCTGATAAAAATATCACCGCTGTACAAGCGGCTGGCGGAACTGCAGTTTCAGGACTTCGCAATAAAAAAGCCGGTCGATGAATCGTGACCGGCTTTTGAGCGACGCGGGCCGCGCGTTACGGCGCGGCCTGTGGATCACGCTTCCTGTTTGACGTGAGGCGCGAGGAACGTCATGTAGTCGAACTTGCCGATCGGCGCGCCCAGCTTGCGCAGAATCGCGTAGGCGATGGAAATGTGAAAATACAGATTCGGCATCAGGAAATCGTTGATGTACTGACGTGCCGGAAGATCCGCGTAGCGGCCCGGGCCAAGGCCGATGTGCTTCACTTCGTCCAGCTTGCTGTCGTCTGCGGCAATGCGTTCAACCATCTGTCTGGTCAGTGCAATATGCGCACGCGCCTGCTCCAGAGTATCGACGTCCTTGCTCAGGTTTTCGATGGCCTGGTCCGCACACCACTGAGCGAAGCCCAGGGGCTGATTACACACAAATGCGACTTGCGTACCAAATGGGTACATATCTTCCGCCAGACGCTCCTGCATCAGCGCATTGGTATCGGCAAAATGCTTTTCGCCGATGGAGAGAATATGATCGAGCACATCCAGTCTCGATATAAATATGCGCTTGATCTCGTTGATTTCCTGATTGGCCATAGTGAACTCTCATTAGGTTGGGGAATACAAAACGCACACAGGTTATGGAGGCTGCTTCTGGTGTTTCAAGGGAAGCCGGGGCCGGAATAGACGTCGCCGAGAATAGAAGCGTTCACCCCCTGCTGCTGCGTCGAATTACGCGTTGCAATCAGGTTGGATCTCTTCATAGTTTTCACCGCAACCAATTTGGGCGCGTGTGATGAAACAACCGTCAGGTGGCGAGCTTCCCGAGTTGAAAATGTGAAAAAAATATTCGGGCGCTGTCGAAATCCGCCAACCCCGTCCGACTAACTTCAAACGACCAGCGCTCAGAGAGTCGACAGAAACCCCTACCGTTTATACACAGGAGAAACACCATGACTGGCACCGTACGTTTGCACCGCGTCCTGCGCGCACCCGCCGAGCGTGTCTATCGCGCTTTTATGAATCCGCACGCCATGGCCAAATGGTGTCCACCGGACGGTTTCTATGCCATCTACGAGCATCTGGAGCCCAGAGTCGGCGGCACCTTCAAGGCATCGTTCACCAACTTCACCACCGGGCAGAGCCACTCGTTTGGCGGGGAATTCAAGGAGTTGGTGGAGAACGAACTGATCCGCTACATCGACACCTTTGACGATCCGAACCTGCCCGGCACCATGGAAGTGACCGTCACGTTGAAAGCCGTATCCTGCGGCACCGAACTCAGCATCGTGCAGGAGGGGATTCCCGACGTGATTCCGGTGGAGATGTGTTACCTCGGCTGGCAGGAATCCCTGGCGGCACTGGCGCGCCTGGTCGAGCCGGAAATCAATCAGTGACGTTACTTGAGGACGCGGCGTGTAATCCGCAAAAGCAATGAAAGCCGTATTGTGGCTCCCGCCTCAACAGGCACATAAAGGCAAACCAGATATTGGTTTGCCTTTATGTATCCGAGTGAACACTCTTTCAGCGTTAAAAAGAAAAGTCGCGGTAAGCGCCCAACAGCGTACTGAGATAATTTCCACCCTCCGCGGTATGTAGCCAGGCCAGCACGCCGAGATTTGCGAGCACCGTCAGCCAGAAAATAAACCGGAACGGCTGTTTGCGGGTCTTGTGTCGGAACTGCTGCTGTGCGAACCACGCACCGGGCCAACCACCCAGCAGAGACAACAGATGGAGAGTACTCTCCTTAGTACGCCAGCTGCCACTGCGCGCCGCAGATTTGTCCAAATAGTAAATCAGGTAGGTCAGCAGGCTGATACCGAGGTAGAACAGCAGTACCACCGGGGGCAATTTTCCAATGGCCACGGAAACGGCAAGCAGACCAAAAAAGATTAAGACGAACAAAGACGGGGGAAAGCCGCCCGGGGAGGTGCGATTGGGTTTGCGTTTCCCCGCCGGCGACTTCCTATGAGACATATACTGCCCATTCTCTCTGTATATCAGTTGGCCTGCTGCACCGCCGCAGCATCCATCCACATGATTTCCCAGATATGTCCGTCCAGATCCCGGAAGGAGCGGCCGTACATAAAACCGTAATCTTCCGGCTCGCGGAAATTGCTGCCGCCGGCGACTACCGCCTTGTCGAGCAGGGCGTCTACTTCAGCGCGGCTGTCGGCGGACAGGCACACCAGCACCTCGGTGCTCTTCCCGGTATCGCAAATATCGAGGCCGGGTGTGAAACTGCTGAACTTTTCCCGGGTCAGCAACATGACGAAATTGGTCTCGCCGACGATCATGCATGTCGCAGTCTCGTCGGTAAACTGGGGATTGAATTCAAAGCCCAGCCGGGAGAAGAACTCGATGGATTTTCCCAGGTCGGTTACTGGCAGGTTCACAAACATCATTCTGGACATGGTCTTTCCTCAAATTGATCCAACGATGGATTGCGTTGGTACCCAATAGTCGCAGAGCCTGATCTGAAATCGACAGCGGCGGAAATTTTTTTGGCGGCCAAATCTGCCTGCGTGAGGTCGCTATCAGTCTTTTTCGTTCTTCTTCCCGGAATCCCCGGTCACCGCTGACTTCTGTTGGCGCAACTGGTACTGCGCCTCGGCCAGACTGTTGTAGCGCTCCAGCAGGCTGAGGTCGGATTGCTCCGCGGCCAAAGCAATCAAATCGATCTTGAGTTCACCGTGTTTGTCGAACTGGCTGGCAAAGGTGCCCATGTCCGTCATTTCCAGTTGCCAGTTTGTCAGCTGGCCCAGTACGTAATTGGCAAACTGGAAGGCCTCGTACTCATTCAACAGCGTGAGAAAATCGCTGAACGAGAAACCTTTCAGGCTCTTTTGCGCTTCAAATGCCGCCGCAAAGCCGCGTTCAACGGCACTTGCGGGAGCGGCATTGCCAAACGCCCGCTGGAACTGGAACGAATGGCGAGTTTCGTGCAGCAAAAACGCCAGAGATTCGTACCTGGGGCGCTCAGCCAGCTTTTCCGGGTTCAGGTACACGGTACCCGTAGAGGGCACCTTCGGATCGAAGTCGAAGTACACCGTGCGCCCCGGATAACTGTGGTTGTCGATCAGAAGCCTGGGGGGCTCGATACCCATGACCGAAGTTTCCAGAGCAAACAGCTTCTTGAGATAGGGAACCTGCTGTTCCATCGACAGGCTGGGCCAACGGGCAATGGCCTCTGCCAGTTGCTTGTCCTCGCGGATCGCGGCCACCAGTGCATCGCCCTGCGTCAGGGTTTGCTGGAACGCAGGTTGTAAAAAGCCCCGCGCCTCCGGCTGCAGCGCAAAGGCCGCCGGCGCCTGGCGCTGCAGCTGCGGGTTGGCAAAGAAATCCGACGCGGCAGAGGCCGCAGTGCTGAGAGCGGTCAGTACGATGGCAAAGAGAATGCGCACCTTGCTCCGGAAATTGGAACCGATCATTTCCTGATGCCTCCCCAGGGTGTTTTGGCGGCGGGCTCTGCGGCCTTCGCGGTGTGGCTTTCTTTCTTGGTGTGGTTTTCTTTTCTGTTGTGCTTGGGTGTTTTAGCACTTTTGGAAACAAAGTTTAAATTGGACGGCGGCAGATCTTTGACCACCGGGAATTCTTCGATAGTAACCCGGTCGATGATTTTGCCCAGCCGACGCTCCACCGCACACAGGCGCTTGAAATCGTCCTTGGATACCAAGGAAACCGCCTCGCCGGATAAACCGGCGCGGCCGGTGCGACCGATGCGGTGGATATATTCGTCGGCCTCGTCGGGCATATCGTAGTTGACCACTCGCGCCAGTTCATCGATATCAATCCCGCGCGCGGCCACGCCGGTGGCAACGAGTATGCTCAGTTCACCGGATTTGAAATCCGCAAGAATTTTTGAGCGCGAGGCCTGGCTCTTGCCGCCGTGAATCGCCTCCGCCTTGATGCCGCGCTTTTCCAGCTGGCTCACCAGCTTCGCCGCGCCGTGCTGGGTGCGGATAAAGATCAGCGCCTGGGTCCAGTTGCGCTCGTTGATCAGGTGGCTGAGCAGCGCCGATTTGTTGTGTTTGTCCACGGCGATCAGCCACTGGGAGATTTTCGGTGCTGTCTTCTGGGTGACGGAAACAGAGACATCCACCGGGTCGTTGACCACCGATCTGGCCAGCGACTTTACCTGGTTCGACAGGGTCGCAGAGAACAGCAGGCTCTGGCGCTCCGCCGGCAGGCGCGCGATGATTTTTTCAAGGTCGTCGATAAACCCCATATCCAGCATGCGGTCCGCTTCATCCAGCACCAGGACTTCCAGTTCATCGAAGTAGAGTGCGCGCTGGTACGCGAGATCCAGCAGGCGACCGGGGGTGGCGACCACAATATCCACACCCTCGATCAACCGCTGCTTCTGCGGCTCCAGGTCGACACCACCCACCATCGCCATGGAGGAAACGGCCAGATGCTTGCCATACAGCTCGATATTGTCCTGCACCTGCATGGCCAGCTCGCGGGTGGGCACGAGGATCAGCGCGCGGAAGCGCTTGGGGCGGCGCCCTTGTGTCTCACCCAGTGACTGCAGAATCGGCAATACAAACGCGGCGGTTTTGCCGGTGCCTGTCTGCGCGGTCGCGGTCACATCGCGCCCGTCCAGAATGGCGGGAATCGCCTTGCGCTGGATCTCGGTGGGGGTTGCATAGCCCTTGTCTTCAAGGGCTTGCAGGATCGACTCGCTCAATCCCAGGGTGCGGAATGTCATCGGGACTCTCTGTACGGGTGTTGGCCAAAAAATAATCGGTGGCTGGTTTCAGCGCGGCATGGTAACAGCAAATGTGGTAACGGATGGGGGTATTTGTAGCCTGGCGTTTATCGAATGATTAACCGCCAGAAAGCTGGAACAGGGCACTTATCTCTTTGTCACTGGAAACCGGGAATTCCATAGCCTCCATGGCTTTCAATACCGCACGCCATATATATGGATCGTTGTCTTTACTCCGCTGTTCAGATTCCTTCCAGTTGGTAGTGTTCATCTGCCGGTCTTCGGCGGCGACACTATCGAGTTCCTTGAGTGCTTCCAATAAATGTCTGATGAAATTTTTTCCACGATCCGCCATGTCGCAGCGCAGTATCAGTTCATTCCAGAAGGAACTGGCATCGTACTTTTTCCCGAACAACATATGCAGCTGATCTTTGGTGCGAGGAAGTGTACCTCCTGCGCCTATGCGCCCATCCATCACATATTCAGACCATCTGGCAGTACCCTCCGTGTACCAGGGGTTTTTGAAATACGTATATCCATTCTGGTAAAGGTGGAACAACTCGTGCTCCACGGATCTGTTTTCCCAGCTGAGAGCGTTGGATAAGTCAATCAACAGAACGTTGACAGATTTCTGGCTTGCGGCAGATCGGTCTATTTTTGGCGTTCCATCATAAGCAATACCATTTTTGGGGCCTTTTTTATTCCTGGCTAGATCTATCAGGTTTATGTCTATGTAAGACGCATGCCCCCGGTAGCGGTCACTATCCAGTGGGGATACCAAACCCACATCTTCTCTGTAAAACCGGTCGACGTGGATAAACCGACGCGCCAGCTTCTCGATATAGTCCGGCGTCCCGTTTTTATTCAGATCGATACGTCTTTCAGGTGGAAGCGCATCTATTCCCGACAGCGAGTAAAAAATCCGAAAGCGGTCGACTATCGCCACGTTGTCCAGGTTTTGCCTGCGAGAAGCTATGGTTTCACCACTGACCATATCCGATAACAACAACGCGAAAATTGGGAAAAGTACTTTTACAAGCATAGAGCACGACCAGAAATGAGATCTTCCTAATACTAGCCGAAGGCAATCTCGCGACTGGACGCGTGTGCCTGTGCTACAGGTGGCTAGGTAACCTATCAATCTGCCGTCATCGCCAGCAATCGCTGCGCCTGTTGGCGCAGTTCCACTTTCAATGCCATTGGGGTGAGAATCTCGAAATCGAAGGGCAGGCGTGCAAGTTGCGCGGCGAGCCAGTTCAGGCAGCCGGTGTGTGTGCGCCATACCACGGCATTTCCTTTCGGGGTCAGCAGTCCCATTTCCTCGGTGAGCACCGCACTGGCGCTCGCGAGGTCCGTGTGCAGCAGCAACTTCACCTCAAAGCCCGAATCCATACTGGCAAAGCTACTGGTGAGATACGCGCTCGCATCAAAATCCTGCGGCCGCCGGAACGGGATATCCAGCGCGCGCAACTGCCGCATGCGGTCGAGGCGGAAGGTGCGGAGTTCCGTGCGCAAATGGCAGTGGCCCACCGCATACCAGCGGCCGCGGCGGAACACCAGGCCGTAGGGGTCGAACTCCCGTCGTGTTGCGACTTCTCCATCGCTTTCGTTTTTGCTGCCGCCGATATAGTCGAACACCGTGCGGTGCCGGTTCTGGGTGGCCGCAGCCAGGGTGGCCAGGGTGGAGGTGTCAGGCGCCTCTTGCGGCACCAGGTCCAGGGTGACGCTCTCATTCAGCGCGCGCAGCTGCTGCTTCAGTTTCTGTGGCATTACCCGCTCCAGCTTGGCCTGGGCACTGGCCACAGCGGTGGAGACCTCGCCTACACTGAGGCTGCGCGCCGCCAGCAGGCCGAGGGAGATGGCGAGGGTTTCCTCGTTGGTGAACATCATCGGCGGCAGCTTGTAACCAGACACTAACTTGTAGCCGCCGTGGCGCCCGCGCTCCGCGGTCAGCGGAATGCCGATCTCCTCCAGCGTCGCGATGTAGCGGCGCAGCGTGCGGCCATCCACCCCGAGCATCTGCGCCAGTGCGCTGCCACTGGCGTTGCCATGGCTCTGCAGCAGTTCCAGCAGTGTCAGCACGCGCGTCGTCGGATTCGACATGAATTGCATCCCGCTCAATTTATTAGGGCGGAATATAGCCTATTTAGGATTTACAGTGCTCGCGTTCGGGTCACACGCCCCCCAGACACGAGCGAATGAACATGAAATACCAACAAAGAAATGGAGTGCCCTATGACGGACGAAGTGATTCTCTACACCAACCCCCAATCCCGCGGCCGCATTGCGCGCTGGATGCTGGAAGAAGTGGGTGCGCCCTATCGCGCAGAGATCCTCGAATACGGCGGCAGCATGAAGGCGCCCGCGTACCGCAAGATCAACCCCATGGGCAAAGTGCCGGCCATCGTGCACGGCAGTGACGTAGTCACCGAGGGCGCGGCCATCTGCGCCTACCTGGCAGAAGCCTTTCCGCAGGCGGGCCTTGCGCCCAAGCCGGAAGAGCGCGCCAGCTATTACCGCTGGCTGTTCTTTGCCGCGGGGCCGCTGGAATCGTCCATTATCGACTTCAAAACCTTCGGCGTGGAGCCGGATGCCGAGAAACAGATGATGGTGGGCTACGGCAGCTACGCGGCCGTGCTCGACAACCTCTCCCAGTGGTTTATGGGCCACACCTATGTCACCGGCGAGCGCTTCACCGCGGCCGATGTATATGTGGGGTCACAGATCAACTGGGGGCTGCAATTCGGCACCATTGAAAAGCGTGTGGAATTCGTCGACTACGCCCGCCGCGTCACCGACCGCGACGCCTACCGCCGCGCCATGGAAAAAGACGACGCGCTGATGGAGAAAGCGTGATGAAAAAGACCTACCAGGGCAGCTGCCATTGCGGCGCCGTGCAGTATGAAGCGGATATCGACCTGAGTGCCGGCACCGGCAAATGCAACTGCTCCATCTGCACCAAAACCCGCGAGTGGAACGCGCTGATCAAGCCCGGCGACTTCCGGCTGCTGCAGGGAGAGGACGCCCTCAGCGACTATCAGTTTGCCGGCAAGCAGGCCCATCACCTGTTCTGCAAACACTGCGGTGTGCGCTCTTTCGGCAAGGGCTATGTGGAAGAAATCGGCGGCGACTATGTTGCCATCCATGTGGCGACGCTGGACAACGTCACCCCGCAGGAGCTGATCGATTCACCGGTCCGGTATCTCGATGGGCGCGACGATAACTGGTTCAACACCCCAGCGGAAACCCGTCACCTGTGACCACTAGGGCGGCCCAACGCGGCCGCCCGCTACTCGGATGACAGCGCGTAGGCCACCGCACGGTTCGCATGAATCCCGGTGGTGTCGTAGAGCGGAACATCAGTATCAATCTGCTGCACCAGCAGCGCGATTTCAGTACAACCAAGGATCACCGCCTGTGCCCCGCGCTCGTGGAGGCTCTCAATGATCTCAAGATACCGCGCCTTTGACCCCGCTTTCACAATGCCTTGGCACAGCTCCTGGTAAATCACATCGTGGACCAAGGCCTGCTCCTCTGGACTTGGCGTGATCACCTCAATACCAAAGTTTTCCGTCAGCCGGCCTTTGTAGAAATCCTGCTCCATGGTGAAGCGTGTACCAAGAAGGCCTACGGTTTTTATGTTGTCGCGCAGCAGGGAATCCGCCGTCGCATCCGCGATATGCAGGACAGGGATGGAGATCTGCGCTTCGATGGCATCGAACACCTTGTGCATGGTGTTGGTACAGATCAGCAGAAAATCGGCACCGCCGCGCTCCACAGACTGGGCGGCCTGGGCCAGTATCTCCGCGCACGTCGTCCAATTGCCCTCATGCTGAAGCTTTTCGATTTCCGCGAAGTCGACGCTGTAGAGAACAATCCTGGCGGAATGCAGCCCGCCCAGCTGGTTCTTTACCTGCTCGTTGATGGCTTTGTAATAGCTGAGGGTGGACTCCCAGCTCATTCCACCTAGTAGCCCGATTGTTTTCATATCAAAAGTTTCGGTTTTTTCCTTGTCTTTATCGTAAATGGAATATCTATAACTTCAGTTGGTTGCCGTTGCCAAAATTGATTTCCATATATGTGTGATCGGTAACCCGGCCAAATTTGGACTGCAGTGACGAATGCTTCGTGCGTTTCGCGATAAAGCCAAGTCGTAAATACAGTTCCTTCGCCCTCGGGTTCGTTTCAGCAACATCCAGAGCCGCAACCGGCAGCGACTGCTGCTGTATATTTTCCGTTAGCTCCGCGATCAGCGCGCGACCGATCCCTTGGCCACGGCGACTCTCAGCTACACCGAGGTGATAGATAACACCTATCCCGGCCTTCGGTGGGCTGATAACCATCTCGGTACGAAGGCCGCGAGCGACGGTACGAGCCGCAGCAAAAGGGGAATAAAAGCGCACAATGTCCATGAAAGCAGAGAGTGTAAAAGGCAGATTTTGGTTACTTCTACGCACCGCACCAACGGCTACCACCTGATCATCAATCACTGCGGCGATATGCTGTCGATAACCAAATTCCGAATTGCCGCGAACAAAGGCATAACGAAGAAATTCTTGTGCCTGCTGTTTTTCGCCATCACAAAAGACGTAATCGAAGGCGGCCGGCCCAGAGCTGTAAATCAGTGGTACTGCGGTATCTACGTCTTGTGCACGACATGGACGAAATCCAATATCAGATACTTCCTTGGGCTCAGTTTTATTCGCACTTTTCAGATACATGATTATGGCTCACTAAAAACTTTGCATCGTCTTGCAATTGGGAAATGCTCAAAGAGCAGTGGCCAAAATGAGTTGACCACTACACGCCGCCTTCCGGGATTGGCTATTCGGCCGCCGGGGCTTAGTAAGCCTGCTTGGCGTGCTCCGCCAGTGTATCGCACTAGCCGGTGTTGGTGGCCGGCTGCTAGAAGGCATTGATCAGCAGGCAGTCGTTGTTGTCGATAGCATTGGTCTGAGTTCGGGAGTAGTTGAAGAAGCCCGGTGTACCTTTAACTTTGCGCCGAAAACGCACGATGGTACGCGACTTCTCCCTGCGGGAACTTGCCGGTAAAGACTCGAGCCTGGAAATACTCCGGTGGTACGCCGGGGTAGATCAGTCCTTCAACCGCCTGGAACCCGAAGCGGCCGTAGTAACCGGGGTCGCCGAGCACCACGCAGCCCGCCGCGCCCATTCCTTCGAGATCGGCGAGTGCGCGTTGCATCAATCTTGAGCCCACACCCTGCTGCTGGAACTCCGGCAGCACGGAGATCGGCCCCAGCCCGAACCAGCCGCGGGCACCATCACTCACGCTAACCGGAGAGATGGCTACATGGCCGATCACTTTTTTATCGGCTTCTGCGACGAGGGAGAGTGTCAGGGCACCGGCGCGCCGCAGCGCGGCCACAATAAATTGCTCGTTATGATCCGTGTGTGGGGCGTCCCGGAATGCCTGCTCGGTGACGCGGTGGATGGCGTCAATGTCACCAGGGTTTTCTGTGCGAATCTGAAGTTCCAATGCTCGGCCTGCGGTTGAGGTGGTTATCGACCAGGGCCGCTGCTGCGCTCAGGGCGCGGCCAGTGAGGCCATGTCGATGACAAAACGGTAGCGTACGTCGGAGCGCTTCAACCGTTCAAGCGCATCGTTCACTTCGCTGATTTCTATCACCTCGCATTCCGGCAGGATATTTTTCTTGGCACAGAAGTCGATCAGCTCCTGGGTTTCGGCGATGCCGCCGATGGCGGAGCCGACGATGCAGCGGCGGCCCATCACTACCGGTTCGCTGTCGATTTCCTCAATTGGGCCTATCTGGCCCAGCAGCACCAGCCCGCCGTTGATATCGAGCAGGCGCAGGTAGGGGGTGAGGTCGTGCTTGACGGGAATGGTGTCGATGATCAGGTCGAAGGAGGACTGCGCGGCTTCCATCGCCGTGGCATCGGTGGAGACGAGCAAACCGTCGGCGCCGAGATCCAGTGCGTCGGCTTCCTTGTCGTCGCTGCGGCTCAGCACGGTGACATCGGCGCCGAGACCCACCGCCAGTTTTACTGCCATGTGCCCGAGCCCGCCGAGGCCGATCACACCTACCTGGCTGCCGGGGCCGATGTTCCAGTGGCGCAGGGGGGAATAGGTGGTGATGCCGGCGCACAGCAATGGCGCCACCCGCGAGAGGTCGAGGCCATCGGGTATATGCAGTACGAATTCTTCCCGGCACACAAGGTGCTTGGAGTAACCACCCTGGGTGATCTCGCCGGTAATGCGGTCGCGCCCGGCGTAGGTGAGGGTCATGCCCTCGCGGCAGAACTGTTCCTCGCCGTGGTGGCACTGGTCGCACTCCTGGCAGGAGTCCACCATGCAGCCCACCGCCACGGTGTCGCCTTTTTTGAACTGGGTGACGTCCTCGCCCACGTCGATCACGCGCCCGACGATTTCATGGCCGGGCACCATCGGGAATATGCCCCAGCCCCAGTCGTTCTCTACCTGGTGGATGTCGGTGTAGCAGATGCCGCAGTACAGTACTTCCATGGCCACGTCGTTGGGGCGCAGCGCGCGGCGCTCGAATTCCCAGGGGGCGAGGATGTCGCCGGCGCTTTGTGCGGCGTAACCGATGGTTTTCATGGGGGCTCCGTGATGGGTTTTGGTGGGGGTTAAGCGAGTTTTCCGGGTGTCTTCAGTGTAGGTAAGTGGATTTAAAAGCAATGGGTCTGGCCGGGAGTTTTGCCGCCGGATATGTGGCTTCGACCGTTGGGCGCGTATTCCGGTTAATGCGACTCCTATCCGGTCGCCTCTGCCCACGCTGCCTGCTATCTTCCTGTGCATAACTACGCACAGGAATTCCCTACATGCTCCGGAACTTGACCGCTTCCATGGCCGTGCTGGCCGCGGTATCCATTCCCTGCCTCGGGCTGATCGGCTGCGACCGCTCGGGACCGTCCGACCCCGGGTCGGCCCATGAGCCTGAAAACAAACCATCCACCCAGTTCGTCATCAATTACGACGAGTTCAAGCTGGATAATGGTTTGCAGGTTATTTTTCATGTGGACCGCTCCGATCCGGTGGTGGCGGTGTCGCTGACGGCGCACGTGGGTTCCGCGCGGGAGAAGGAGGGGCGCACCGGGTTTGCACACCTGTTTGAGCACCTTTTGTTTCTGGAGTCGGAAAACCTGGGCAAGGGCGGGCTGGATGCCATGAGTGCGCGTATCGGCGGCTCCGGCGCCAACGGCTCTACCTCTCGCGATGTCACCAATTACTACCAGACGGTGCCGAAAGACGCGCTGGAAAAAATGCTGTGGGCCGAGGCCGACAAGCTGGGCTGGTTTATTAACACCGTGACCGATCCGGTGCTGGCAAAAGAAAAACAGGTGGTGAAGAACGAGAAGCGCCAGAGCTACGACAACCGCCCCTATGGCCACACCCAGTACGTGATCGACCGCAACCTCTACCCGGAGGGTCACCCGTACAGCTGGCAGGTAATCGGCTCACTGGAAGATCTGCAGGAGGCGACGCTGGATGATGTGAAGGAATTCTTCCGCCGCTGGTACGTGCCCAACAATATGGTGCTGGTGGTTTCCGGTGACTTCGATCCGGTGCAGGCGCGCAAGCTGGTGGAAAAATACTTTGCGGAAATCCCCTCCGGCCAGGACATCGAGCAGGCGGCCAAGCAGCCCGCGGTATTGAAGCAGAGCGTGCGCCGCTATCACGAGGACATTTTCGCACGCGAGCCGCAACTCACGTTGGCGTGGCCATCGGTGGAGCGCTACAACCCCGACAGTTACCCGCTGGCGGTGCTGACGGAATATCTCTCGGATGGCAAGCGCGCGCCGCTGTACAAGGTGCTGGTGGAAGACAAGCAGCTCACCGCCGATGTATCCATGGGCAGTTACGAATCCGAACTGGCGGGCCAGATCCAGCTGGAAGTACAGGCGTTTGCCGGGCGCGACCTTGACGAGGTCTACGACGGTATCCAGCAGGCGTTCGCGCAGTTTGAGAAAAACGGCATTGCGGAAGAGGATCTGCAGCGCATCAAGGCCAGCCAGGAGGTGGCGTTTTACGAGGGCCTCTCCAGTGTGCTCGGCAAGGGTTTCCAGCTGGCGCAGTATCAGGTGTACGCCGACAACCCCAGCTACGTTTCCGAAGATATTCAGCGTCTGCTGGCGGTGACTGCGGACGATGTGAAGCGGGTGTACGAGAAGTACATCAAGGGCAAGCCGTATGTGGCGGCGAGCTTTGTGCCCAAGGGCAAGGTGGAGTTGGCACTGGCGGATTCCTCGAAAGCGGAAATCGTGGAAGAAAAAATCGTGAGCGGTGCGGAAGAGCAGTTCGATGCCACCGCACAGGCGGAGTACGAGAAGACACCGTCCAGCTTCGACCGCTCCCACGAGCCCGCCTACGGCGCTCCCGCGGAAACCACGGTGCCGACGGTATGGGAGGAAAAGCTTCTCAATGGGCTGCGCATTTTTGGAATTGAGAACAGTGAAGTGCCGGTGGTCAATTTCAGCCTGGTGATCGACGGTGGCCAGCTGCAGGACAGTCCCGACAAACCCGGGGTCGCCAACCTCACCGCCATGCTGCTGGAGCGCGGTACCAAAAACCGCACGCCGGAAGAGCTGGAAACCGCGATCCAGAGCCTCGGCGCCGAGATTTCGGTATCCGCCACCGACGACGCCATCCGCTTTGACGTAACCACGCTCGCGCGCAACTTCGACAAGGTGTTCGCGCTGGTGGAGGAAATGTTGCTGGAGCCGCGCTGGGATGTGGCGGAACTGGTGCTGGCGAAAAACGACGTGGCCAGCCAGATCCGGCGCGCGGCGGCGGAGCCCAATGCCATCGCCAGCGAGGCGTTTGCACAGCTGCGCTATGGCAAGGACAGCATTCGCGGGCACGACATTCTCGGCAGCGAAGCGTCGGTGGCGGCCATCACCATGGACGACCTCAAGGCATTCCACCGGAATTATCTGTCGCCCACGGTGAGTCGCGCTCATGTGGTGGGCGATATCAGCCAGACGCAGTTCATGACGGCGGCGAAAACCCTGAACAAAAGCTGGGGCAAACGCGACGTTACCGTGCCGGATCCGAAATCCGTTGCCGCCGCACCAGGCATTTATTTTGTGGATGTGCCGGATGCGAAACAGTCGGTGCTGCGCATCGGTCGCCCCGCCATGTCCGCGCTGTCAAAAGATTATTACCCGGCGGTGTTCACCAACTACATTCTCGGCGGTGGCGGCTTTGCCTCGCGCCTCACCCAACAGCTGCGCGAGGGCAAGGGTTACACCTACGGTATCCGCTCCGCGATCGATGGTGAAAAAGACCTGGGTACCTTTGTGATTGGCTCCGGTGTGCGCGCCAATGTCACCGCGGAGTCGGTGCAGTTGATCAACGATATTCTCAAGGACTACGCACCCACCTACAGCGAGCAGGATCTGGAAACCTCGCGCTCCTATCTGGTCCGCAGTAACGCCCGCGCCTTCGAAACCGCGCGCGCCAAACTCGGTCTGCTGGAAAATATGAGCCACTACGGCTGGCCCGCGGATTATGTGCGCCAGCGTGAAGCCATCGCCAAGGCCATGACGGTAAAAGATGTGCAGAGAATCGCCGGGGAATATATGCAGCCGGATTCAATGATCTGGGTCGTGGTCGGTGACCGCGCGAGCCAGTTTGAACGTTTGCAAAAGCTGGGACAGGGGGACGTTGTACTGTGGGACAGTGGATCGGTACAGCAGAAAAGCGCGGATTGATGGCTATCGAGGCGGCTGTGGCCGCCTCGGTTACCGGTTGTCAGGATTTTATCCAGGGGTTTTCCTGACAGAATGTGGCGATATATAGCGCCTCAACCTTGCTGCGGGCCCAGGGGGTCTTGCGCAGGAATTTCAGGCTGGATTTTACCGATGGGTCATTCTTGAAACAGTTGATATCAATCCGTTCTGCCAGCCCCTCCCAACCGTAGTGCGCTTCCAGCGCCTCGACGATATCCGCGAGCTTGACGCCGTGCAGTGGGTTGTTCGGCTGTGATTCCTGCATGTATGTTTCCCGTGAACGAAGGCTGGAAGTTCTCTGCGCGGAATTATGCGCGTACACCGCGATGGTATCCACCCGTGACGCGTTTGCTGATGTTGCCGGCCCTCACTCTGGCTCTGACGCATCACGGCCATTTCGAATCACGATGCTCGCTTCAAAAGCTTATTCAGAAACAGCCTAACCGGAGGATTTAGCTGCCGTACACTGTTGAGAGTGGTTTCACCGCAAGCAACGTGAGGTACGCAAATGGCTGACAATCTACTGGAAATGGCGGTGCGCCATTTGGGTTCATCTGGTCTCGGTGCGCTCGGCAATGCCCTGGGGCTGCCGGACGGAAAAAGTGAATCAGCGTTCACCACCGGCGCGGCATCGGTGCTCGCAGGCATGTTGAACAAGGCCGGCAGCGAGAGCGGGTTGGGTGCGCTGTTGAATATGGCCACCAAAAGCACCGGCATGGATCTTTCCAATCCAGCGGATATTTTTACCAGCCCGGACAAGATGACCAGTCTGCAGGATCTGGGTGGCAATATCGTTGAGTCCCTGTTTGGTGACAAGCGAGACGGCGTACTCAGTGCGCTGACCGGCGCACTGGGTCTGAACGGGACCAAGGGCAGCAGTCTCCTGCGTATTGCCGCACCGGTGATCATGTCACTGGTGGGCAAGCTGGTAAAAAGCAAGGGCCTGAACATGGAGGGTTTGGCGGCGCTGCTGTTGGGACAGAAAGCGCATATCAAAGACAAACTGCCTCCGGGCCTGCTGAAAGAACTGGGCGCTTCCAATCTCGATGAGTTGGCGGAGCGCACCGTAGTGGAAACCACGCCGCGTCAGACCGCGAGAGCGGCGACACCTCCACCGACGGTGAAAAAAAGTGGCTGGGGAAAATGGCTGTGGCCACTGCTGATCGCACTTGGCGTACTCTGGGCGCTGAACATGTGTGCGAAGAAGGAGCGGGTGGATGACGGCACCGGCGCGGTGATCACGGAGCAGGACGACGTTATCGTCGAGGAAACCCCGGCGACACCACCGGAAGAGACGGATACCACACCGGCTCCGGAAGTTACCGAAGAGACGGATACGGTCGTGGTTGAAGATTTCGGCCAGCAACTGCGGGATTACCTGGCCAGTGCCAGCCGCGATCCGAACCGCGAGTTCCCGTTGAATATCGAGTTCCCCACCGATGGCAGCATGCCAAACGCCGCCTCTCTGCCGGATGTGCAGACGCTGATTACGATCATGCAGGAGAATCCCGGCCTGACCATCGCCATCGAAGGTCACACCGATTCTGACGGCGATGCCGGTGCGAATCAGAAACTGTCGGAAGCTCGCGCCCAGGCGGTGATGCAGATGCTGACGAGTGCCGGTATTGACGCGGCCCGTGTGACGGCGGTAGGTGTCGGCTCTGCCAACCCCGTCGCGGACAACAGCACCGAAGAGGGCAAGCAGAAAAATCGCCGTATCGCGGTGAAGGTGACTGCCTTCGAGCAGCAATAATCGACATGTGATACGGAAACAAAAAACCGCGGCTCGCCGCGGTTTTTTTGTGGCCGAAGAGGGTCAACCGCGATGTTTTTCGCGGTAGGCGCCAGGAGCGAGACCGGTCCACTTTTTAAAGGCGCGATTGAACGCGCTGGGTTCGGAAAAGCCGAGCCGCTCGGCGATTTCCGCCACGGCGGTTTCCTGTTGCTTCAACTGGTACATGGCCATGTCGCGGCGCACGGAATCCTTGATGTCCTGCCAGCTGTTGCCCTCGTCTTTCAGGCGTCGACGCAGGGTTTGCGGCGAGGTGAACAGGCGCTCGGCCACATCGTCCAGCGACAGGTTCTCGATACTGTTGTGGCTCTGCAGCATGCGACGGATGCGGCCGGTGAAACTGTTGTCGGATTTGTACTGGGCCAGCAGACACTCAGGGGCGCGCGCGAGGAATTCGCTCAGTTGCTGGGCATCACGCACCAGCGGCATACCGAGGTAACGGGTATTGAACACCAGGCAGGTTTCCCGCTGATTGAAGTAGTGCCGGCAGGGAAACATATCGTTGTATTCCTCGTCGTAATCCGGAGGAGGAAACGCGAGGTGAACCCGCTCCAGCAAAATGGTGCGGTCGATCAGCCAGCTGAAAAAACGCAGCCAGATCACGGAGAGGGATTCGACAAAGTTCTGGTTTGGCAGTTGTTTGTGATTGCCGTGGTGGAAGATCAGCTTGGCTTCCTCACCGTCTTCCACCAGTTTGATGTGCAGGTCGTCACTCACCATGGCGACAAAGCGCGAGGAGCGCAGCAGCGCACGGCGCAGGGTGGGGCTACTAAGGGTAGCGTGGCCCATCATGGCGAAGGTCCCGGGCAACCAGGGGCGGGCCAGGTAACCGCCGGATTCGTCTCCCAGTTGATCCCACAACAGGCGCAGCAGGCGTGCCAGCTGTTCGCGGCCGATACGGGCCTCGGATGCTCGCGCTTCGGTGGGCGCTATGCCGGCATCCAGTAGTAACTGTTCACAGTCGACTCCGGCGGCGCGGGCACCGGCCAGGTGTGCGAAAACGGCAGCGGCGAGAATACCGCGGGTCTCAAAGCCGTTGGTGGCTTCCTGTTCTACGTTGATGGATTCTGTCTCCACGGTCACGCTTCCCGATGGCGGTGTGTGACCAGATTATGCAAAAGAGTGCATAAAAAGTCCCGCTTCCTTCTGCAGCGCCGATAACTCACCTTCGGACGCTACTGGCGCCGCTGGTTGGAAAGCCAACTTGGCCTGTCTATTCCGTCATTATCTTTCCGGTTTGTCATATACCCGTCATCGAGGTAAGGCTTTTCAACGTTTTCACCTCGTTTCTGTGCGTGTTTCCACAGTTTCGCCGAGTAGTTTTATTCCCTGAATAGATGTGGACTACCTTGCAAAAGGTGCTTTTTTAAGCGCCATTCAAAATAAAGTCCCAACAAGGAATAAATAGTGAGCAAAAAATACTTTGTTATGACAGCGCTGTCGGCATCCGTATGGCTGCTTTCCAGTGGAGCTTGGGCGGCCGAAGGGAAACTGGTAGTGCGATTCAAAGAAGTGACACACCCGTATGTTGAGCCGAGCTATTCCCAGCGCGCGAGCCGACTACAACACAGTGGCGAGCTGAAGGCTCGCTTTCCTCGCCGTGCTGGTCGTTCGACATTGGCGCCGCGCGATATCAAGCGCAACGAGGCCTACCGGCGTTTTCGGCTCGACCGCTATTTCGAGATGCCGATTCCTGCGGGCTCCAGTTGGGCGCAGATTAACAACCTGGTCTCCACCCTCTCGGGGAATGTTGAAGTGGAAGAGGTGTATTTCGAACCAGTACCCGAACCGGCCACAGTTGCCGAGCCGGCTGCTGTTCCCGATTTTTCTGATCAGCAGGGCTACCTGTATGGCCGGGAGGGCAATCCGTCCAGCAGTTATATCCTCGGTGGTGTTGATGCTCACTACGCGTGGACCCTGCCTGGGGGAGATGGAAGCGGCGTAGATGTAGTGAGCAACGAGATAGGTGGGTTCAACTATAACCACTTGGATTTGCCGCAGCCATTTATGGTCGTCGGGAGCTATGTGATCGATGGTCACGATACGGCGAGTGCCGGCATCATTGCCTCACTGGACAATGGCTTTGGTACTACAGGTATTGCCCACGGTGCCCGCCTGGGGTATGCCCAATATGGCGTGGACCGCATGATTCAGGCGGCGGAGCAATTACCGCGGGGCAGTGTCATGCAGGTGGGAATTCACTATCGTCACGACAGTCTGGATCAATATCTTGGCTGCGGCAGTAGCTGCTATATGCCGCTCGATTATTATGACGGCCCTTACGATGCGGTGCGCTATATCACTCAGGAACTGGGAATACATGTGGTGGCTGCCGCGGGCAATGGCAGCATCAACCTGGATCACAGTTATTTCAATGGCCGTTTCGATTCGACCCGCCGGGACTCGGGCAGCTTCCTGGTGGGCGCGGCAAATCCTGGAAATGGTCTGCGTGCCAGTTTTAGCAATTATGGCTCGCGGGTAAATGCGTTCTCATGGGGGTGGAATGTTGTTACCACCGGCTACGGTAGCTTGCACAACGAAAGCAACGCTGAATATACCGCTACATTTAGCGGAACCTCTTCCGCTAACCCTATTGTTGCGGGTGCTGTGGCCAGTCTTCAGGGTATTGCCAAAGCGGCTGGAATCGGCGCATTGGAAACCGGGGAAATGCGAGACCTGGTTACCATGACCGGATACCCGATGTTGAATGGAATTGGTTCCACCATTGGGACTCATCCTGATTTGCGTGCAGCCGCAGAATTGTTACTGGCGGATGTCGGTGGCAATAGCGCCCCCCTGGTCTCGGTACCCGAGAGTATTGTGGTGGCTGAAGGTCAGAATTTTGAACTCATCGCCGATAGCACGGATCCCGATGGTGATCCACTGGGCTACCAGTGGACTGCGCCGGGCTTGACGCTGGTCGACGGCAGTGGAGCGACCGCCAGCTTCATCGCGCCACAGGTGGACGACGATACCGTCTACGAAGTTACCGTGGCGGTCAGCGATGGCAAAGCTACCACCTACGCAAAAGTGACAGTTACCGTTGCGGACAGTCCGGCGGAGAGCTGTGACATGTCAGACCCCAATGCGGGAAGTTATCCGAGCTGGGACAGCGGAACCGTCTACACGGGTGGCGACCAAGTAAGTCACAACCAGTTAGTGTGGCGGGCAAATTACTGGACGCAGAATAACGAGCCTGGCGATGCTGCGCCTCAATGGACGCTTGTTAGTGACGTGGAGGTCGCTTGGAGTGCAAGCGCGACTTACCTCGGCGGTGATGAGGTCAATCATGGAGCGAGTCGCTATCGTGCCCAGTGGTGGACGCGCGGTGACGAACCGGGGGTAGCCGGGGTTTGGGTCAATATCGGGCCATCGAGTTGCAATTGAGGAAACCGCCGCGGTTGCGATGAACTGCGGCGTTATTTCTTGTCTTGTTTATCCGGCAGTGAAATCTCGCGGTGCCCACTCGAGGTCGGGTCGTAATCGAACGTTCGACATGACCGTATCTCGAGGGGGCAGAGATCCAATCACCGGCGTGCATCCGTCTGAGCAGTGGAATTTCGTTGGGAATTCTGGAAGGATCGTGTGCTACATGTGCATTCGCCATTTCAGTACACCCTTTCCCTGCCGTCGGAGTAACCATGGCCCAAGTTTCCGATAGTGAACTCAACCCCACCATCTGTCGTCGCCTGCTGATCGCCTACCTGATCGAACAGCTGCCGCGCCCGAACAATCCCGCGCTGGAAGAAATAACCGGTTGGCCTCGCCGCACCATTCAGGATGTTATTGCCAAGGGGCTGCCGGGACACGGCACGCTGGTGGAGTTTGTACAACAGGGGGTGCGCAACAATGATGGCTTTTACGAGCTGAAGGCGTGGGGGTCTATTGATGGTCGCTGGGTACGCGCCAATCTGGACGCGATTGCACAGGTGCTGGAACTGGCGCCGGAGCGATTGCCGGCGCCATAGAGAAACGGATACTACTGGGGCGCGGCCGTTTTCTGCAGGATATCGTTTACGCGCTGAAGCAGTGCAGGATCGTTGCGCAGTTGCGTGGCAATTTCCTGGTACTGTTCCTTGCTGAGGCCCGCCCCCTGTACCGCAGACAGCATTTTTGCCTGGGCTTCCACATTGATTGCCTCGGCGGCGGCGGCATCGGCGGCGGCCTTGATTTTCGGGGCATACTCCTGGCTCAGGACTACGATAGCGCGGTAGGCGTCGGCAAATTTTGTCAGTTGCGCGTCGGTTACGGCGGTTTCCGCAAAGGCACTGGAAACAGCGAGAGCCAGGGCGAGTGCGGCGGAGTAGATGGCGGTTGGCTTCATGAGCACCTCTGTTTCAGGGAAAAAACGCTTCTGTGCATCGTGCACGCCCAGCGTAGCGTGAGGGCTACAGAGCCTTGGTAACTATCTATCCATAACTATCTGCCCATAACTATCTGGCAATAACTAGGCGGTGTAGCAAAGCGCTGTCTTGCAAAGGGTAGTTGGTATTCCGGCGCGCTTGCGATTTTTGCCGCCAGTCTGCGCGTCCCTGCGACAGCCCGGCGGTTTGTGCGGTGCGTGGCGTCAGAAGATTCCGAAGAATTTTTTTCGTTTTTTCAGCGATGCCTCGCAACTGTTCAGTTGCCGCTGATAAGTCTGCGCCCGAGATGACACCTTGTGGGCGACATCCTGTAGCCATTTCTTGTTGCGGTAGGTGCGGCGATTAAAGCCGCCCTGGCCTTCGTGGTAGGCGAGGTACAGGTGATAGGTGTCGTTGGATTTGATGCCGCACTGGCGCTGACTGGCGTTGTGGTACCAACCGACGAAGTCGATCGCGTCGGCAAAGTCGTCGCGGTCGCCACCGTAGTTGCTGGAAGCACGCTGGTATGTTTTCCAGGTGGTCCCGAGTGCCTGGGCATAACCGTAGGCATCGGAGGGGCGCGGTCCGGGGATAATCCACAGGATTTTGGTGCGCGGCGGTTTGGCATCGTGCACGAAGCGGGATTCCTGGTGCAGTGTGGCCATCATGGTGGAGATCGGGGTGTTCCACTTGCGCGCGGATTTGGCTGCGTCGTGATACCAGCCGTCCTTTTCGCGAAAAATTTCGCACAGATCGTCGGTATTGCTGGGTGGTGTGGTGGCGCAGCCTGCGGCCAGCAGGGTCGGCAGCAGGAGCAGCGCCAGGATCAGTTTCTTATTTTTGTAGGTCATCAGAACTCAAGTGGGTCATTAAACTTTTGATTTGATGGTCTTCACACCATCGGCAGTGCCGAGCAACAGGATATCAGCCGGTCGCGCGGCGAACAGGCCGTTGGTGACCACACCGGTGATGTTGTTGATGGCGTCTTCCAGCTCCAGCGGTTTGGCGATCTGCATATTGTGCACATCGAGGATGACATTGCCGTTGTCGGTGGTCACGCCCTCGCGGTACACCGGATCGCCACCCAGTTTGACAATTTCGCGCGCCACATACGAGCGTGCCATGGGGATTACTTCCACCGGCAGCGGAAATTTGCCCAATACTTCCACCCACTTGCTTTCATCGGCGATGCACACAAACTCTTCTGAGCAGGCGGCGACGATTTTCTCGCGGGTCAGCGCGGCGCCGCCGCCCTTGATCAGCTGCAGCAGCGGGTTGGTTTCATCGGCACCGTCCACGTACACGCGGATGCCGTCGACCGCATTCAGGTCGTAGACCGGAATGCCGTGAGATTTGAGCCGCTCGGCGGAGGCCTCGGAGCTCGCTACGGTGCCGTCGAACAGGCCTTTCTTTTCCGCCAGGAAGTCGATGAAGTAGTTGGCGGTGGAGCCGGTGCCGACACCCACAATGGTGTCTGCCTCCAGCATGGGGGTGATGTATTCCACGGCGGCGCGGGCGACGGCCTGTTTGAGCTGATCCTGATTCATGGGATTTGGAGTCCTGATTTGTGGGTTAGCGCAATTTTTTCTGTAAAAATACCCGCTTGCGAATATTTTTTCGCGCAAAATCGGCTTTAAAGTGGCTTTGGTGCTGTTGAGCGATTAAACTGGCGGGCTTGTAAACATCCACCGGCTGCCGGTTTTTGCCATGCCCATGTCCTATATCAAGCGCATTTTAGACGCGCGTATTTACGATGTCGCCATCGAAACCCCGCTGGAGCCCATGCGCCAGCTGTCCCACCGCTTAGGCAACCGCATTCTGCTGAAGCGCGAAGACCTGCAACCAGTGTTTTCCTTCAAGATTCGCGGTGCCTACAACAAACTGCTCAAGCTCGCGCCGGAACAGCGCGCCAAGGGCGTCATCTGCGCCTCTGCCGGCAACCACGCCCAGGGGCTGGCACTGGGCGCTCAACAGCTGGGGGTGCGCGCCACTATCGTGATGCCATCGACGACACCGGCGATCAAGGTGAACGCGGTGCGTATGCGTGGCGCCGAGGTGGTCCTGCACGGCGATACCTTCGACGAGGCCGCGGCGCGAGCGCGGGCGCTGGTGGAGGAGCGCGGCCTGGTGTTCATTCACCCTTATGACGACCCGGATGTAATTGCCGGGCAGGGCACCGTGGCCATGGAGCTGCTGCGCCAGCAACCGGGTACTCTCGATGCGGTGTTCATACCTGTGGGCGGCGGCGGTCTCGCTGCGGGTATGGCGGCTTACATCAAGTACGTGCGCCCGGAGATCAAGGTCTTTGCGGTGGAACCGGAGGATGCCGCCTGCCTGAAACTGGCGATGGATGAAGGCAACCGCGAGGGGCGTTTGTCCCAGGTGGGCCTGTTTGCCGACGGCGTGGCGGTGGCGCAGATTGGCGAGGAGACCTACCGGGTGTTGCGCGAGACCATCGATGGCGTTCTTACCGTGACCACCGATGAGATCTGTGCGGCCATCAAGGATATTTTTGAAGACACCCGCTCCATTGCCGAGCCCGCCGGCGCAGTGGGGCTTGCCGGTCTCAAGAAATACGCCGAGCAACAGGGTGAGCAGAACCTGACGCTAGCAACGGTGTGCAGTGGCGCCAATACCAATTTTGACCGCCTGCGCTATATCAGCGAGCGCACCGAGATCGGTGAAAAACGCGAAGCGGTGCTGGCGGTGACCATTCCTGAGAAGCCGGGCAGCTATCTGCAGTTCTGCCGCGACATGGGCGATCGCGCCATCACCGAATTCAACTATCGGTTCGCTGGCGGCACCGGGCGCAATGCCAACAGTGGCGAGGCACACATCTTCGTCGGTATGCAGGTGGCGACGGATGCGGATCGCGCGCAGCTGGTATCGCAATTGCAGAGTGGGGGTTACCGGGTTACGGATCTCACTGACAATGAAATGGCGAAGCTGCATATCCGCCACCTGGTGGGCGGGCGCGCACCGGGCATCCATGATGAGGTGGTGTACCGCTTCGAGTTTCCGGAGCGCCCGGGGGCGCTGCGCAAGTTCCTCGAGCAGCTGGCGGGGCGCTGGAACATTACCCTGTTCCACTACCGCAACCACGGTGCCGCCTACGGCCGGGTGTTGGTGGGGCTGGAAGTCGTCGAGGCCGAGCGCCCGGCACTGAGGGCTCTGCTTGATCAGCTGCAGTACCCGTTCTGGGAGGAGACCGAAAATCCCGCCTATCGCTTTTTTCTGTCGCGGAGCGAGTGACCGGGTAGGGAGAAACCGATGAATTGGGGGCCGCGTCGCCAGAATTTGCGGTGAATAGTTCACACGCTTGGATCTGTCGAACTTGCATTTCTCAATTTGTGAGGTTTTTCTCAAAAAAAAGTGCTTGACGGGTTACTATTTCGCCACTGATCGAGTATCTTTTGAGCGCTGTTTAGCCCCAATGGGTCAGTTAATGGCGGTGGGCTGTCGCAAAGGGTTTTCCCTGTTTGCGATGGAACTTCCCCCTTATCTTGGGTCTAAGCATCGCACTGGCGGCGTAGATTGCCAGGCACAAAGCGCTCGATAACGATTCAAAAAAACAAGAATTCGATATTACAGGATGGTCCCCATGAAACCCGACGCATTGACACTCGCAGTAGTTGTCTTTGTTGCGGGCGTGCTGCTGAGCAGCAGCGGTTTGACTGAGGTATTCTCTTCCGATCAGGAAGAAGCTCCGTCAGCCCTGCAGCAGGGTGTGGTCACTCGCTGACCACTCCCGGCGGAACGCCACCAGAAAAGCCGAACCCCAGTCTTGAGGTTCGGCTTTTTTGTGCCCGCCGGAATGCTGGGCCCCGGGAGGCTCGCTCAGCGGCAGCGGTACAGGCGCTCGTCGGTGGCCACCAGCACCAGGGGGATGTCCCAGCTCTCTACCGGCAGTTGAGCCACGCACTGCAACTGGTGCGCGATACCCACCAGCTCCGGGCCCTTGCCCGGGTTTATCCGTTTAAATGCGAAGCTGCGATCGTAGTAGCCGCCCCCCATACCGAGGCGTGCGCCCTTGGGGTCAAACGCCACCAGCGGCAGCAGTACCAGATCCAGCTGCGCGGGAGTGCACTGTTCACCGCGGCCGGCCACTGGCTCGGGAATGCCGTAGCGGTTGCGAAAGCGCAGGCGGGCGCCGGGCCAGTGGCGGAAGGTCATGGTGTTGCGTGAGGCGCGCGGCAGCACCGGCAGGTAAAAGCGCTTATGGGGAAAACGCTGCAACAGCGGGCGTGGGTCAATCTCGCCGTCCATCGGCCAGTAGATACCGATACGCTGCGCCCGCCTCAATTCGGGGCACAGTGCCAGGCGTGCGCACAGGCGTCGGCTGGCCAGGCGCTGGTGGTAGCGGCCGAGCGCGCGGCGCGCCGCGCGGATCTGCTGGCGCAACTCCTGTTTGGAGGGCGAGGCATTGCTGTTCGGCATGGATGTTCCAGCGAGCATGAATCACCGGCAGTCTGGATACGGGCGCGAGGGCCCGGCTGCCTGGCGGAGCCAGTACCGGGGAGGAGTGGTACCGGAAAGACAATTTAGGAGCCCCGAAATGCGGCTGAAGACGTAGCCTTGAACCGTAAGGCTCAAGGTGGGGGCTCCCGGAATGCATTAGGCTTTCCGCTACAGGGCGGACTTGCACACCAACATCCGCTGGAAGCCTCCAGGGTAGAATTATCGGCTCGAGGACATAGTCAACTGGCCAACACTTCAGGGCGAGTGAGAAGTATACCTCCTCAGGTAAGACTTGGCTAAACGCACTTTCGCGCCAAATCTGGCTTTTCTGAGATAGTCAAGCGCGTTGCTTGATGCGTTTCAGGTGTTGCACGGCGGGGTGGGTAAACGTCTGAAAGGTACGTGGAAATTCACGCTTTTTCGATTTTCGCCAGCGCCGCCTGAACCTTTTCGTGCAGGCGGTCCAGCATTTGTTCTTCCACCGGCTGGCGCGCCAACTCGGCCTTGGCCTGAATCAGTTCGTGGGCGATATTCAGCGCAGCCATCACTGCGATGCGCTCGGCGCCGATCACCGAACCGCTGTTGCGGATTTTGGCCATGCGCTCGTTGAGCAGCTTGGCGGATGCCTGTAGCCCGGCCTGCTCTTCTTCCGAGCAGGCAACCCGATACTCTTTGTCGAGAATCGTTACGGCCACGGTGGAAGAGTTATAGGGTTTGCTGCTCATGAGGTTTCTTGGCTCAGACCTTTTAGCCGGCTGATCATGGTCTCAACCCGGCTGCGGGCCACTTCATTGTTTTTGATCAACCGCTGGCGCTCGCGCTGCCACTCACTTTCCTGCGCGCGCAGAGCGTGATTGTCTGCCGCCAACTGCTGGCACTGTTGTATCAGGAAGTCCAGCTTGTGTTCCAACGCCTGTAGTTTGTCCATAATTCCTGCGTGTTCGGTGCGCCGCCTGCTCCTGTGACCTGCGCAAGCTGGGGGATTCCGCTACTATATTGCCGGCGTATTTGGGGGTCAATTCTCCCGTAGCGCCAAAAAAACTGTGTAACAGTTACTATTTCGCCAGATTGGTGAAATATTCGCACATTGCTTTTTTACCCTTGTATTGTCCGGCATTGCCGGCGCCATTTCCCGGTTACCGTTCAAATTTCCGGCAGAAAAATGGTGTAACAGTTTTCGAGTCTGCACACCGCAGCTGCCAGGAGTTTTTATGTCCTCACCGCAATTGTCATTCGACGATCTCGCCAATCAGATTGTAGCGGCGGGGGGCAGAATCGGCCCGAGTGAGCTGCACGGTTTTATCTGTGGCCTGCTGGCTGCGGGGGCGCGCCCCGATCGGTCGCGCTGGCAGAAAGAACTGGCGGAGTTTCTTGACCTCGACGCGATTCCCGCCGATCTCGCGCGCAGCGCCCTGATGCTTGCCGAGCAGAGCGAGCGGGATCTTGCAGACAAAAATTTTTCCTTCCAGCCGCTGTTGAGCACCGGTGATGAACTGGCCGAGCGGGGCCAGACCCTGTGCCTCTGGTGTGAGGGCTTTCTACACGGCTTTGGCATCGGCAAATATTCCGGGGAACTGCTGCCCACCAGCAGCGAGGCCCTGAGAGATCTGGCGGAAATTGCCCAGCTGGATGCGGGTGCGATGGAAAACGGCGCGGAACAGGAGCGCGAGCTGTTCGAAGTGCAGGAGTATGTACGTATGGCGGCACTGAATATTTTTGTCGAGTGCAATCCTGCCCACGCCGGTGGGAGTGACGAGGCCGCCTCTGGCCCGACGCTGCACTGATCCTTCCCCGCCCATGAATATCAGTAAGGCCGAATACGCCCGCCGCCGGCTGCGCCTGATCGAGGGGCTGCCGCCCAATAGTCTCGCCATCGTGCCCGCCGCCCGCGAACAGCTGCGCTCGCGGGATACCTATTTCCCCTTCCGCCAGGACAGTGATTTTCTCTATCTCAGTGGCTTCAACGAGCCGGAGTCCCTGCTGGTGCTGGCTCCCGGGCGCAGCGCCGGCGAGACACTGTTGTTCTGCCGTGAACGGGACGCGGAAAAGGAAATGTGGGATGGTCCGCGCCTCGGCCCGGAGCGCGCCGCCGAGTACTGCGGCCTGTCTGATGCCTTTCCTATCAGCGACCTGGACGATATTTTGCCGGGCCTGTTAGAGGGGCGGGATTTCATCTATTACAGCATGGGACGTTTTCCGCAGCTGGACCGCCGTCTGCAAAGCTATCTGAAAGCCATCGAGGGGGCGCCTGGCAGCAGCGGCGCGCCGGAAATGGTCAGTCTCGATCCTCTGTTGCACGATCTGCGGCTGTTCAAGAGCGCGGCGGAAATCCGCTTGATGGCGCGCGCCGCCGAGATCAGTGCCGCGGGGCACCGCCGCGCCATGCAGAGCTGCCGCCCGGGCATCTATGAATATCAGCTGGAGGCGGAGCTGCTGCACAGCTTTGCCACTGCCGGCGCCCGCGAGCCCGCGTACCCGAGCATCGTCGGTGGTGGCCGCAACGCGCTGGTGATGCACTACATCGCCAATAGTGCACCATTAAAAAACGGTGATCTGGTACTGGTTGATGCCGGCTGTGAGTACCGAGGCTACGCCTCAGACATCACGCGCACATTTCCTGTCAACGGGCGTTTCAGCGGCCCGCAGAAAGCGGTGTACGAAATTGTACTGGCTGCCCAGCAGGCCGCGATTGAATGTATTGCCGCGGGTAATGACTGGGACCGCCCCCATCTCGCCAGCGTCGAGGTGATCGTGCGCGGATTGAAAGACCTGGGTTTACTGAGCGGCGATGTGGATGGCCTGATCGAATCCGGCGCCTACCGTCGTTTCTATATGCACCGTGTCGGCCACTGGCTGGGAATGGATGTACACGATGTGGGTGACTACAAGGTGCACGGTCAGTGGCGACAACTGGAGACCGGCATGGTTATGACGGTGGAGCCCGGAATCTACATTGGCGCGGAGGATGCCGCGGTGGCGGAAAAATTCCGCGGTATTGGCATTCGTATCGAAGACGATGTGGCGCTGCTAAAAGAGGGGGCACAGGTGCTCTCCGCGGACGCGCCGAAGGCCGTGGCGGATATCGAATATCTGATGCGCGAAGGCGATCTGATCCAGGAGACGCTGCTGTGACCGACCCGCAATCTCAAGTGAATCCGCTGGGGGTTACCCATACCGATATCGCCATCGTCGGCGGTGGTATGGCTGGCGCCTGTCTGGCCCTGCTGTTTGCCCGTCACTGTCCTGATCTGCACGTGACCCTGTTGGAGCGACAGCCACTGCCGGACTCCGGTGCGGTATTGAATCTGCCGAGCTTTGACACCCGCGCCACTGCCATCGCGGCCGGCAGCCTGCGGATTTTCCATGAACTGGGGTTGTGGCCCCGGCTGCGGGAGTTTGCGGCGCCGATTCAGCGGGTGCAGGTCTCTGACCGCGGCCACAGTGTTGGCGCGAGCCTGGATGCCGGGCGGGAAACGGCGGCGAGCTTTGACGGCATGTTGGGAGCGGTGATTGAAAACGCCGCCCTCGGGCCGCTGCTCTACCGCGCGCTGGCGGACACGCGGGCAGAAATTCTGGCGCCGGCGGATGTCTCCTCGGTAAGCATGACGGCCACCGGCGCAACACTCGGTCTGGCTGGCCGCAGTGAACCGTTGCATACCCGGCTGCTGGTGGTGGCCGATGGTGTCGGCTCACCCCTGTGCCGCCATCTGGGGATCACCACCGAGGAGGTGGATTATCAACAGGAGGCGCTGGTCACCACCATTGGTCTGCAACAGGACCACGGTGGTGTGGCGTTCGAGCGATTCACCGACAGCGGCCCCATGGCATTGCTGCCATTGCCGCAGCGCGATGGTATGCACCGGGCGGCGTTGGTGTGGACCTGCGAGCGCGATGACCGCGCGCGACTCGAAGCGCTACCGGAAAGGGAGTTTATCCGGCATCTGCACCGCGCCTTTGGCTGGCGCGCCGGCCGCATCCTGCGCGCGGGCCGTATTCAGGGGTATCCGCTCAAGCTGTCGGTGGCGCGCGAACAGGTACGCCGCGGGCTCGCACTGGTAGGCAACTGCGCCCACTTCCTGCATCCGGTGGCGGGGCAGGGTTTCAATCTGACTCTGCGCGACTGTGAGGCGCTGGCCCGAGCGATCGGGCGGGCGGCGTCGAAAGGTTCCGAACCCGGGCAATCCGGTCCCGGCGAGCTAGACTTACTACAGGCTTATTGGCGCGAACGTCAACATGACCAGCAGCTTACGATTGGCTTCAGTGATCGGATTCCGCCACTGTTCGCATCTCGCAGCCTGCTGGCGGGTGGTTTGCGACAGGTGGGACTGCTTGGACTTGTCCTCGCGCCGGCGCTGCGAACAACTTTTGCCCGCCAGGCTGCTGGGCTTGCGCCATAAGCACACTATAACGGTGCAGATCGCTGCCGCGGATTGGGGATAATTCGAGCCCGGCGTGCGAGCACCTACAACATTCCAGCCCGGAGAATTTCTGCCTATGAACAGACAGCGAATGGACGTGACCATCGTCGGTGGCGGCATGGTGGGTATGGCACAGGCGGCGCTGCTGGCGGTGCGCTACCCGCAGCTGCGGATTTCGCTGCTGGAGGCTTCTTCTTTGGAACCGCAGGTGAGCCCGGAAGGTTATGATGCACGCGTCGTCGCACTCACTGAGGCGTCGCGTGCCTTGCTCGAAGAGGTGGGTGCCTGGCAATTGATTGCCGGCAAGCGCGAGTGCCCGTATACCCAGATGCGGGTGTGGGATGCGGAGGGCACTGGCTCGGTGTATTTCGACTGTCGCGACGTCAAGCTGCCGAACCTGGGGCATATCGTAGAGAATAATGTGATCCTCGCTGCCCTGCGCACGCGCCTCGCTGAACTCACGAATGTGGATACGGTGACCGGTTTCAAACTGGAGAGCTGGTGGCGCGACTGTGGTTTGTGGCATCTGCAATCCCGCAGTCCGGACCGGGAAGCGGTGGAAGGGCTCGATACCCAGTCGCCGGTGTTCACCACCCGCCTGTTGATCGGCGCCGATGGCGCCCGCTCGCGGGTGCGCGATCTGTTGCGCATCCGCACGCGAGATGTGGAGTACCAGCAGACCGCGCTGGTGTGTGTGGCCAAGTGCGAACACTCACACCAGTCCACCGCCTGGCAGCGCTTCCTGGATACCGGCCCCCTGGCCTTCCTGCCGCTGTCCGGTCTCGGCGACGACCGCCATTGCGCCGTGGTGTGGTCCGCGGACGACAGTCTCGCGCGCGAGCTGGTGATGCTCGACGACAAGGCCTTTGCGCTGAATCTGGAGAAAGCGTTTGAAAGTCGCCTGGGTGCCATCGAGTCCGTTAGTGAGCGCTTCTCCTTCGCGCTGCGCGCGCGCCATGCGGAATCCTATTTCGGCCCCGGTGCGGCGCTGATCGGCGATGCGGCCCACAGCATTCACCCGCTTGCGGGGCAGGGGGTAAATCTGGGGATGATGGACGCGCTGGTACTGACGGAAGAGATCGGTCGCGCGTTGAAGCGCGATATCTCCCCGGCTCACGCATCCGTGCTGTCGCGCTACCAGCGGCGTCGTCGCGGAGAGAACGCGGCCACCCTCAAGGCCATGAGCACGTTCAAATCCCTGTTTGGCGCCGGCGATCTGCACTGGCGCTGGTTGCGCAACACCGGCCTCAGTGTGGTGGACGCGAGCCCTCTGCTGAAGAAGCGCATCATCATGCGAGCCATGTCGGTGTAACGTGTCGTCATCGGTATAAAAAACGCGGCGTGTCAGCCGCGTTTTTTATGTGCACCACAGTGCCGCTGCGCCGGAAGCCCGCACGATATTTTGTTACAGTCTCCGAACCATGCGTATTTCTCGCCATCAATTAAAAAGGACCGGGTTTGAGTAACTGGATTACCGTCTGTGAATTTCCGTTGCAGCAGGATCTTTCCGCACTGGCGGAGTTCATTCAACGCCATCAGCTGCCGCTGCGTATCAGCGAGGAAAATAACCACCAGCGGGTGGCGAGCCTGGCCCCGCAACTGGTGCAGCCTATGCAGCAACTGCTTGCACGCTGGCAGGCGGGGGAAGTGGACCTCGCGCAGTTGAGCGTACATGTATATGAAGAAACGCCCGCGCGGACGGAAAACCCGGTATCAACAGCGGGTGCCGGAACTGAGATGGGCGGCGAACCGCGTGATAATGGCGAACAGGGTGCCGAGGGGGAAGCCACTGCTGCCGAGAGCAAAGCAGCTCCGGTAGCGCACTCAGTCATTCCCCAATGGCCGCTGCAACAGACGCCGGTTTGTCTGTGTTTGATCGCGTTGTGTTTTATCGGTTGGCTGTTGCTGCGTCAGGGGTGGATAGAATCGCTGGTGATTTTTCCACAGCAGACGGGCGATTTCGAACTGTCGCGCTCGTCACTCGCATGGCATCTTTCTCGGGGAGAGTTCTGGCGTTTGTGGACGCCGGCTATTGTGCATTTCTCTCTGCCCCATGCGCTGTTCAACAGTCTCGGCATCTGGATTGTGGGTCGCTCCCTCGAGGCCCGTGCCGGTAGCGGCTGGTTTTTGCTACTGGTGCTGCTGAGTGCGCCGGTGTCCAATCTCGCCCAGTACTTCTGGTCGCCGCAAAATCTGTTTGGCGGTATGTCTGGTGTGGTGTACGCACTGATCGGTGCGGCTTTTGTGATTCAACGCTGGCAGCCGGAGTGGCGCGATGTGCCGGCGTCACTTCTCTGGCTGGCGGCGATCTGGCTGTTGGTGTGTATGCTGGGGGTGGTGGACTATTTCATTGACGGCGGTATTGCCAACGCCGCGCATATTGGTGGCTTCGCCGCCGGCTTGCTTCTTGGTCTTCTGTTCAGTGCCGCCGGCGGCGCTCGGCGCTATTTCTCCGCTTGCGGCGCCGACTCGGCGGATAACGCCTAAACTCGTAGAACATTCTGATTTGTCATGCTGCTACTGATCGTATACGTATTCATTGCGCTCGGATTTTCGTTTCTCTGTTCCATCGCGGAGTCGGTGATTCTGAGCGTGACCCGCCCATATATTTCGCTGTTGCAGCGGGATGGTAAAAAATCCGGGCGTCTGCTGCAGCAGTTGAAAGACGATATCAATGCACCGCTCGCCGCGATCCTTACCCTCAATACTGTTGCCCATACCGTGGGCGCGGCCGGCGCCGGCGCGCAGGCTGCGGCGGTGTTCGGCAGTCATTATCTCGGTATCGCGTCCGCCATCCTGACGCTGCTGATCCTGGTATTTTCGGAGATTATCCCCAAAACTCTGGGAGCACTGTATTGGCGACAACTGGCTCCGGCGTGTGCTTATATCGTGCGTTACCTGGTCATAGTGCTGAAACCGTTCGTCTGGCTGTCGGAATGGCTCACACGCGGACTTGCCCGCGGCCCGGTGATGACCGGGTTCAGTCGCGAGGAGTTTGCGGTGATGGCCGAGCTTGGTGAAGCGGAAGGACAGCTCGAGCGCCATGAATCCAGTATTCTGCACAACCTGTTTTTTACCCTGCGCGATCACTCGGTACGGGAGGTAATGACGCCGCGTACGGTGGTGTTTTCCCTGCCCCAGGACATGACGCTAGCCGAGGCCTATGAAGCGGTGGAGAAAAGCCGCTTTTCACGTATCCCCATTTTTGAGCAGGGCGATCCGGATCTGGTGGTGGGTTTTGTGTTGAAGCAGGACTTGTTGCAGGCCTATTGCCGCGGTGAGCGCGATGGCCAGTTGCGTGAGCTGCACCGGGATCTGCTGATGCTCCCGGAAACTGCCGCGATTTATCAGGCTTTTCACAAAATGTTGACGCGGCGGGTGCAGATCAGCGCTGTGGTGGATGAGTATGGTGGCCTCGAAGGTCTGGTGACACTTGAGGACATCCTCGAAACCCTGCTCGGTGAAGAAATCGTAGATGAGGCAGACAAGACCCCCGATCGTCAGGAACTCGCCAAGCGCCTGTGGCGTTTGCGCGCCAAACGCCACGGCCTGCGGGTGGATGAGGCGGCGCAGCGGGAACAGGAAGGGCCTGAGCCACAGGATAAATTGCGGGAAGAAATCCATCGACAGCTGCATGAGGGCGAGGCCGCGGGCGACGAATCAGCCGGGGAACAGGATTCCCCATCGGACGACGGTGACGCATCGGCTGCAAAAAAATCCACGGACAATCGAGAAAAAAATTAGAACCCTGGCGCGGATCTCGGGTCTCAGTTGTCGATGGCGTCATCGGTACAACCGGATTTCCCCCGCCACCAAACCGGAAAATATCAACGGTTCACCGCAAGCCCCTTGAAAAATGGTCTCATCGGGCGGATAACAACCCCACCACTACAACGATTTACGGTGAGCATGTAACGTGCGTTTTGGAATCCTGCTGATATTGCTGCAATCCATGCTGCTCTGCGCCGAAGGCCGCGCGGAGTCACAGGCAGTGCAGCTGGATTCCGAAGACAAGGTAGTGCGTGTACTGCTGCAAAATGGCAGTCAGCAACAGCAGGACGAGACTGAAGACTCGCATGCCGCGCTTCCATCGCAACCCCACATTGTCGTGGCCGCGGCGGTTGTTCCGGATTCTGCCCCTGTCGCCTTTCACTCCTCCGCGGCTCGCGCCGCGCACACCATCCGCGGGCCACCTGCCCGGCAATAACTTTCTTTCCTGACTGTGTTATCGAAGGGTGTCGGTGCTTCTGCTTTCGAACTGAAAGCACTGCTTTGCCGCCGACGCCAACAGAATCATCGGGCTGCATACGCACGGGAGTTTCCGCTTTCTTCCGATGGCGGCAGTTTGCGCCCGAAAACCGAAGAGAATTGTTGTTATGAAAAAACTGGATCTGATTCCGCTGGAAGACGCGGACAAACTGGTTTTCCCGGAGGAATTTCACGAACTCACTCTGGATTCCCCGGCGCTCAAATTTGTTACCGATTTCAAAAAACACCACCCGGCGGTACTGACGGCCTCCATGTCTGCACTGGACGCCGCGCAGGTGCTGCGCACCGGCCATCTTTCCTGGGTGCTGGTGATGGATCATCGCGGGGATTTTATCGGCCTGCTCACCGCGGACGATGTTTCCTATCAGCGCGTAATGCAGTGTGTGGCGGCGGGGCAGAATCGCGGAGACCTGACGGTGGGTGACTTGATGCGTCGCCGCAACCGCCTGCAGCAGTTGAGCTACCAGCAACTGCGCCGCGCCTCGATCCGTGATGTGCTGGAAACCATGCGTCGCGGCGGTCAGCGCCACTGTCTGGTGGTGGATGTGGACAATCACCATGTACGCGGGGTGATCAGTGCGGAAGACGTGACCGCGCGCCTGCACATGGAGTACCCCATCGACAGACCGGAGAATTTCGCCGAACTGCTGCGCGCGGTGGCGGCGGTTCACTAAACGATTTTTTTAAATTTTCGGGCCGGCCCTTAACGGGCCGGATCGATAGTCTCACCGAGGCTGTTGTTCACCCGAAACCAGCCGGTGACGCTATAGCGCGGCCGGTTGCTCGTCAGTACCTCGTGGGGGAATTCCTCCGAGAGGAAAATCACCATCTGCCCGAACCGCGGCGCCACCTTCTCGATCACCGTGTCGCTCTCGGGAGCATAGATTTGCAACTCGCCACCATCCTGCGGTTGCCAGTTCGGTGTCAGGTACAGCACGGTACTGACAATGCGGTTGGTGCTGCCCTTGAATGCATCCATATGCTTTTTGTAATAGCTGCCGCGATCGTAGCGCGCGTAGTGGCATTCGTAATCGAACAGGCCCAGGAACAAGCGACGGTTCAACCCCAGGCGTAAAGTCTCCGCCCAGTGCAGGTAGGCCGATACTGCCGGATTGGATTTATCCAGCCAGAAAATCTCATCGGTGCGCACAAACTGGTTCTGCTGGTGCTCCTGGTCGCGACCGATACCTGCGGCCTGGAAGCGGGCACGGTCGATCGAGCGGAAGTGCCGCAGTAGCGCGCCGAGCAACGCAGGCGGCAGGGGCGCCGGCAGGATGATATAACCGGTTTCGCGCAGGGCGGCGGCAATGCGATCGAGGGGATCGTCGCCATCGGGACCGCGGCGCCAGATATCGTCCACAGGCGAAAGAGCTGCGTCAGCGGAGACAGAGGGAGTGGAGACAGCGTTCAAGCGGGTATTCCGGGAAGGGCCGGGGCGGCGGGTTGAATCGGTCGCTATTTATACAGCCGCTTCACCCACCGCGCCAGCAAAAAAAACGCTCCGGTTTATGTGGCCGCGGCCAGATCCCAGCCGGTAAGCAGGATAGTGATGGTCACCACACCCACCAGCAGGTTCATGGGTAGGCCCACTTTGAGGTAGTCCGAGAACTGGTAGCCGCCGGGACCGTAGACCATCAGGTTGGTCTGGTATCCCAGCGGGGTGGCGAAGCTCGCGGAAGCGCCCATCATGATGGCAAACATGAATGGCTCCGGATTCAGTCCGGCGCTGGCGGTCATCTGTAACACAATCGGCACCATGATGATGGCGGCGGCGTTGTTGGTGACCATCTCCGTGAGCGTGGAAACACACAGGTACACAAGAATCAGCATCAGCCACGGATGCCCTTGGGACAGGGAAATGACGGTTTCCGCGATTGCCCCGGCAACACCGGTTTTCTGCAGTGCCACACCGAGGGCGAAAGAGGCGGCGATGGTGATGATCACCGGCAGATCAAGACTCTTCTGTGCCTGGTTCACCGAACAACAGCGGAAGATCAACATGGCGCCGGCGCCCAGCAGGGACGCGTTCAGCATGCTGATCGCACCTGCGCCGGCGGCGAGCACGATGGCGATCAGGATCAGCCAGGCGGTGAGGCCTTTTTCGTGGCGCGGGCTCTCCGCATCCAGGTCGTTGATCAGCAGGAAGTCCTTACTGTAGCGCTGGCGCAGGACGAAACCCGGGCGCGCCTCCAGCAACAGCGAATCACCCGCTTTCAGTTTGATACTGCCGAGGTTGCCCGGCACCCGCTGGCCTTCCCGTGCCACCGCCAGCACCGCGGCGCCGTAACGTTTGCGGAACTGGGCGTCTCTGATGCTGCTGCCAATCACTTCACAGTGGGGGGACACGACGACTTCCACCAGGCGCCGCTCTTCCGTGCCTGTTTTCAGCGTGGCTTCGCCGTCGTGATCCGAGGGTACGATACCGCGCATGCGCAGCAGGTCGGATATGGCCTCGGTATCGCCGGCGAAGACCAGGCGATCACCGCCGCGCAGCTTTTCATCGGAGCGCACCGGCGCGATGACCCGGTCGCCGCGCTCGATCTCCACCAGGTAGACCCGGCGCAGGCCCCGCAGGCCCGCATCTTCCACGGTCTGACCGACGAGGGGGCCGCTGTTGTCCACCGCCACTTCCAGAGTGAATTCCCGCAGGTTGCCGAAGGGCTTTTTCTCGCGCCGGTCTGGCAGCCAGCGGGGGAAAAAAATCAGCATGAACGCCACGCCGATCAGCGCCGCCGGCAGCCCAACCGCGGCGATGGAGAACAGGGAAAAGCCCTCATTGCCGGTGATAGCCTGGTACTGGCCATTGACCACCAGGTTGGTACTGGTGCCGATCAGGGTTAACGTGCCGCCGAGGATCGCGCCGTAACTGAGCGGGATCATCAGTTTGGAGGGGGCAATGTCGATGCGTTTGGCCCAGGCGTTCAGTGCCGGGATCATGGTGGCGACTACCGGGGTGTTGTTGAGGTAGCCGGACAGCGCCACCACCGGCGCGAATACCCGCAGCATGGCGCCGCGGGCAGTCTTCGGGCGTCCCAGCAGATGCTTCACCATCATGTCGATACCGCCCGAGGCGTGGATGCCGGTGGCCACCACGAACATGGCGGCAACCGTGATCAGGCCACTGTTACCGAAGCCGGACAGCGCCTCGTCGGGAGTGAGGATGCCGGTGACGCTCAGCAGGGTGAGCGCCGCCATCATCACCAGGTAAGCCTGGATACGGGTGAATATCAGCGTGGCCAGTACGGCGAAGACGAGAAACAGGGAAAACCAGCCAGACCAGTCCATAGCGCGTGTGTTCGAGGTGATTTGAGTGTGAATGTCGTTATCGAATGACGGCTAAAACTACTGCAATCGCATGGGTACCAAAAGTTATTTTTTCCTATATCCATATAGCGGGGGCGCGCGGCGCCCGAGAGGCGTCGCCGTACTAGCGCTGGTGGGTTATGCGACATACTGCGGCAATGAGGGCACAAAGGCTGCTCCACCGCGGGCTGCGGGTAATATTTTTCACTGCGGCTGCTAGTCTTTGCAGAGGTTTGGCATCTGGCGTCCATCGGTGCGGCGCCGGTAGAATACGCGGCTTTGTTGGCGGGCCGGGCTCCCGGGCCGCCATCTTGATTTCACGACAGGGGATTCAGCACAGAATGGGAAATAGAACCGCGCTTTACGATGCCCATGTCGCCATGGGCGGCAAAATGGTGGACTTCGGTGGCTGGGATATGCCGCTGCACTACGGCTCACAGCTGGAAGAACACCACAAGGTGCGCAAAGACGCGGGTATGTTCGATGTTTCCCACATGACTGTCGTCGATGTGGATGGTGCCGGCGCACGCGATTACCTGCGCACGCTCGTCGCCAATGACGTGGCCAAACTCGACGGCAATCCCGGCAAGGCGCTCTACACCGGCATGCTGAATGAAAAAGGCGGTGTGGTGGATGATCTGATCGTTTACCTGCGTGACCCCGGTTACCGCGTGGTGGTGAATTGCGCGACCCGCGAGAAAGATCTGGCTTGGATGAGCGAGCAGGCTAAAGCGTTTGACGTCACCCTTACCGAGCGCCCACATCTGGCCATGATTGCCATCCAGGGACCGCAGGCCATTGCCAAAGTGAAAGACGTTCTCGGTATCGACTGGGCTTCGGCCCTCGACGGTCTCAAGGTGTTCAGCAGTGTCGCCCGCGGTGACTGGTTTGTGGCGCGCACCGGCTACACCGGCGAAGATGGCCTGGAAATCATGCTCAACAACGAGGATGCCCCCGGTTTCTGGCAGGCCCTGGCGGACGCTGGCGTTGCCCCCTGCGGTCTCGGCGCGCGCGATACCCTGCGTCTGGAGGCGGGCATGAACCTCTATGGCCACGAGATGGATGACGATACCTCTCCGCTTGAAGCGAATATGGCCTGGACCATTGCCTGGGAGCCGGCGGAACGCAAGTTCATTGGTCGCGATGCGCTGGAGCGGGAAAAGACCGCGGGTGTCGCCAACAAACTGGTGGGCCTGGTGCTGGAAGAGCGCGGCGTTCTGCGCGCGGGACAACAGGTTGTGGTGGACGGTACCGAAACCCGCGGTATCATCACCAGCGGTACATTCTCCCCCACCCTGGGCTACTCCATTGCCATGGCCCGGGTGCCGGTGAGCGTGGGCGACACGGCGCAGGTTGAAATCCGCAACAAACTGATCCCGGTGCGTGTGGTGAAACCGAGTTTTGTGCGCAACGGCAAATCACTGGTGTGAGCGGCGTTGCCGCTCGCCACGCGAAAGACTGAATACACTGTTTAGCCGCTTTATTAGAGCCAATTTTTTGAGGGAATAGCCCATGAGCGAGATTCGCAGCGAACTGAAATATGCCTCCAGCCACGAGTGGGCGCGTCTGGAAGAAGACGGCACCGTGACCGTCGGCATCAGCGACCACGCCCAGGATGCACTGGGTGATGTGGTGTATGTGGAAACTCCGGAAGTGGGTCAGACCCTGTCTGCCGGGGAAGAGGCGGGTGTGGTGGAATCTGTGAAAGCTGCCAGCGATATCTACTCGCCTATCTCCGGTGAAGTAGTTGCCGTCAACGAAGAGCTGGCCGATGCGCCGGAAACCGTCAACTCCAGCCCCTATGACGATGGCTGGTTCTTCCGTATCAAGCCGAGCGACGAGAGCGAGCTGGACAAGCTGCTGGACGCCGATGCGTATAAAGCGGAGAGCGAAGAGGACTGATTTTCCTCTCGAGCGGATTCGAAAACGCCGGGCAATTGCCCGGCGTTTTTGTTTACGTCAGCTGTTCGGAGTGGGCTCGGTCTGCTTGGGCTGCACCAGCCCTCCGATCCCCAGATCCTGCAGATAGCCGTGCAACTTTTCTTCAATCTGCTCCGGTGACTCCATGAGCAGCACCTGTTGCAGTAACCGGTCCAGCTCCGATTTGTTCACTTCGCGCAGCGCTGCCTTTACTCGCGGCAGGTTGGTGGCGTTCATGGAGAGCACGTCGTAACCCATCGCCACCAGCAGCAGTGCACCGCCCGGATCACCGGCGAGCTCGCCGCAGATCCCCACCTTGGTGCTGGTCTCGTGACCCGCAGTTACTACCTGCAGCAGAGCCTGCAGCACCGCCGGGTGGAAGCTGTGATAGATACTCGCCACACGGCTGTTATTGCGGTCCACCGCCAGCAGGTACTGGGTCAGATCGTTGCTGCCCACGGACATGAAATCCACACGCTTGGCCAACTCGCGGGCCTGATACACCGCTGAAGGTACTTCCACCATGATGCCCAGCGGCGGGCGCTGGATCTGGTAGCCCTCGTCCAACAGTTCGTCATAGGCGCGGTCCACCAGTTTGCGCGCGGCTTCCAGTTCGCCCACGCCGCTGATCATCGGCAGCATGATGCGCAGATTGTCGAGGCCGACGCTGGCTTTCATCATGGCGCGCACCTGGCCCAGAAAGATTTCCGGGTGGTCCAGGGTTACGCGGATACCGCGCCAGCCGAGGAAGGGGTTGGTTTCCTCGATGGGGAAGTAGGCCAGCGCCTTGTCACCGCCAATGTCGAGGGTGCGCATGGTGACCGGGCGCGGGGCGAATGCTTGCAACTGCTCGCGGTAGATCTCGCGCTGTTCTTCTTCCGACGGAAAGCGGTCGCGCAGCAGGAACGGCACTTCAGTGCGGTAGAGGCCGACACCCTCGGCGCCACGCTCCAGCGAGCGCACAACATCAGCCATCAGTCCGGTATTCACCCACATGCGCACGCGGTGGCCGTCGGCGGTTTCGCCGGGAAGTTTGGCGAGGTGGTCCAGATTGCGCGCGAGTTCGCGCTCCTCTTCGACGATGGCGTCATAGCGACGCTTCAGCTCCGGGCCCGGGTGAATGTACAGCTCACCGCGGTAACCATCCACCACCAGATCCACGCCATCCACCTGCTCCCACGGCAGTTCCTGGGCGCCCATGACCGCGGGTACACCCATGGCGCGGGCGATGATGGCCACATGGCTATTGGCGGAACCCTTGACCGACACGAGCCCGGCGAGTCTCTCCCGGGGTACTTCGGCGAGTACCGACGCGGTGAGCTCCTCGCCGATGAGAATGGTGTTTTCGGGATAGTCGCGCTGGCTCTGTTCCTGCTGGCGCAGATGCATCAGCACCCGCGCACCGAGATCCCGCACGTCGGCGGCGCGGTCGCGGAAATAGGAATCGGACATGGCCTCGAAGCGCCGTACGTGTTCCAGCATGACTTCCGCCCAGGCGCGACTGGCGGTGAGCTGCTGGCGGATGCGCTCGCACACCTCGACGGCGATCGAGTTGTCATCGAGCATGCTGATATAGGCATCGAAGAGCGCACGCTCCTCTTTGTTCAGATCGTTTTTCAGGCGCTCGCCGACATTGCGGATTTCATCGCGCGCCGCGCCCAGAGCCTGGTGGAACAGCGCCAGTTCAGCGTCGATATCCATGGTACAGGCATAGGGTACGGTGGCGAGATTGGCCGGTGGTGCAATGATGTGGGCGCGGCCGATGGCGACGCCGGGCGAGGCGGCGAGGCCGGTGAATTTGGTTTCACTGCGCTGCTGGCCCATGCCGGCCAGGGCGCCGGTAGCTTCTGCGTGGGCGATGACACCGGCGAGCTGCGCTGACAGCGTGACGAGGAAGGCCTCTTCGCCCTCGTCGAAACGGCGCCGTTCGGACTGCTGTACTACCAATACACCAAGTACCGAGCGGTGGTGAATAATGGGGGTGCCGAGGAACGATGAGAACCGCTCCTCCCCGGTGGCGGGGAAATACTGGTAGGCGGGATGGGCTTCGGCCTGCTCCAGGTTAATGGGCTCCTCGCGGGTGGCCACGTTACCTACAAGGCCTTCGCCGGGTGCCAGATGAACCTGACCCACGGCATCCGGGTTCAGGCCTTCGGTGGCCATCAGCACATAATTGCCGGACTGTTTGTCGCGCAGATATACCGAACACACCTTGGTGTGCATGACCTCCCGTACCCGCCGGACAATGATGTCCAGTACCGACGGCAGGTCCCGTGCGGTGTTGACTTCCTGAACGATACTGCGCAGTGATCCAAGCAAAGTGGCTTTCCTCGCCGTCTTCATTCGGCCCCGCGCTGTGGCGGAGCCCCGCTGGGCCGGTGCCTGCCTGTGGTGCCCGGCACTCGCCGGGGTGGGCACGGAGTTACTGGTGGCGATTCAGCCAGCGTCTTTCCAGTTGTAACTGAGTGGGGGCAAGCTCGGTGAGCGCGCGCCGGTAGACCTCCCGCTTGAAGGTCACCACCTTGGTCAACGGGTGCCAGTAACTCACCCATCGCCAGTGATCAAATTCCGGTTTGTAGCCGTTGTTGAAACTGATGTTGCTTTCATCGGCGTTCAGCTGCAGCAGAAACCATCGCTGTTTCTGGCCAATGCACAGTGGCTCGGAGCGCTTGCGCACCAGCCTCTGGGGCAGGCGATAGCGCAACCAGCCGCGGGTGCAGCCGAGCATGGTGACCTGACTGCGCGTCAGTCCGATCTCCTCGTAGAGTTCGCGATACAGCGCCTGTTCCGCGGTCTCTCCGGGGTTGATGCCCCCCTGGGGAAATTGCCACGCGTCCTTGCCGCCCACCCTGCGTGCCCAGAGGGCCTGGCCGCGCTCGTTCAGGACAATAATGCCGACGTTGGGGCGAAAACCCTCACTGTCGATGTTGCTGCTGTTGTCCGAAACGGTACCAGTGGTCTCCGCGCCCGGCCTGCGGGCTGGTCTGCCGCCGGATTTATCCTGTTGCGCGGAGGGACTGGAGGGTCTGCGGCGGTTCTTTCGCCCGGCGGATGTCTGCTTGCCGTCGCCCAAAATGCCGTCCTCAAATTTTCGCGGTGCGGATTCTCAGGGTTCATTGGATACCCTGCACACCATAATGTTCTGCATTGTTCCACAGGGACTGATTTACGGCAATTCAGTGAAGCCGGTCGGTGTCAGCCCGGCGCTGTCGGGGTAAAATCTCCCGCCTTGGTACTTCTCCGCAATTGGCGGGGTGTACCCGATAGGGCTGGCCGAGAATGGAAATGTCGGGCGTCAAAAATGCCCCCTGTGCCCTATAGTCAATTAAGGAGATTTTTGTGCAGCTGGCGATTTTTGATCTGGATAACACCCTGATAAGCGGCGACAGCGATCACGCCTGGGGAGAGTTCCTGGTGGCGCGCGACTGTGTGGACGGCGAGCGTTTCCGCAGTGAAAACGACCGTTTCTACCGCGACTATCAGAGCGGTGAGCTGGATATTTTTGCCTATCTGTCATTTGCGCTGGAGCCGCTGGCACAGTTGTCCCGCGGCCAGCTGCAGAACCTGCAGCGGGAGTTCATGCAGGAGGTGATCAGCGAGATCTGGCTGCCCCACGCCGAAACGCTGATTCAGCGGCATCGCGACGCCGGCCACCACATCATGATCATCACTGCCACTAATCGCTTTGTGGTGGAACCGATTGCCGCACGGCTGGGAGTGGATACGCTGCTGGCCACGGAGCCGGAGGAAGTGGATGGCCGGTTTACCGGCCAGGTTGCGGGGCATCCCTGTTTCCAGGAGGGCAAGGTCGTGCGTTTGCAACTGTGGCTGGAGCAGCACCCGCAGTATGCCCGCGGTGAGAAATGGTTTTACAGCGATTCCATCAACGACCTGCCGCTGCTGTCGCGGGTGGAACACCCGGTCGCCGTGGACCCGGACGCGCGGCTGCGCGACGAGGCACTGAGTCGTGGCTGGCAGGTAATCAGCCTGCGCGGCGACAGCGAGGCGTTCGCCAGCGCGATGGACATTTGAGCGGGTTTACCCGTCAGACAAAGCGAACGGTTACACAACTGCCGCCGCATGGACCACTAGGCACTCGGAACCCATAGATTCGGAAAAGCACGTGAAAAACGCAATCGACAAGCATCTATCTACCCGCAGAATTTTGTTTCCTCGCGCAGCTCTGGCCGTTGCCGTGTGCGCGCTGTTGTTTGCCGGCGCCGGTTGTGAGCGCAAACCGGCGGAAACCGAAGTGGAACAGAGCGCGCCGGTGGCGCCCACCGCCGCGATTAATGAGACCGCGGCCGATGCCTTCTCCAGCGAGTACTGGCAGGCCGGACAGGTGCAGGTAACCGATGCCCAGGCCGCGGCCCAGGCTCTTGCCCGCGCGGTAACGCAGTTGCTGGAGTCGCCGACGGAAGATCATCTGGAAGCGGCAAAACTGGCATGGCTGGACGCGCACCGCGAACTGGCGGCATCTATGCCGTTTATCAAGGTGGCCTTTTCTCCCGCCGAGCTGCAGCAGGAGGGCAACGAGCTGTTGCTGGCCCTGAATAGCTGGCCGGCTCAGGCCGGGTATCTGGACACGGTACCGGGCTACTCCAACAGCGGCATCGTCAACGATACCGCGATTGAACTGACACTGGCCAACCTGCGCAAACAGCACCGCCTCACTGCCCACGAAGAGGCGAGTACTGGCTTCCACGCCCTGGAGGTCATGCTCTGGGGGCCTACCAGTGAGCGCAGTGCGGAACAGTTTGTTGCCGCCAGCGGCGGTGAGCAGCCGCTGGCTCAGGCGGCCAACCGCCGTCGCGAGCTGACCCGCCTTATCGCCCAGGGCATCGACGAAGACATGGCCGCGCTCGCTGCGCGTTGGCCGCTGACTGCCAATGACCTGTCACAGCGCTATCTGGCGCAGGCACCGGTGGCGCGGGTGCAGTGGATACGTTCGGCGCATCTGAGTATGTTGCGCAACGAGGTGTTACCGCGCATCCCGGAGAGCTCGGAGAGCGATGTGGAAAGTCCGCTCGCTGCGGATTCCAAACAGGCGCTGTTGGCGATGTTGCGCAACCTGCAGGCGTGCTGGTTGCCGGAAGGTGGTAATGGGCTCGCCGATCTGTTGCTCGACCAGCACCAGACCGCGGCGCTGGCGCAGGCCTTCGGTGAGCTGGAAGAGCGGTTGCTCAAGATGGAAGACCCCATCGAACTGGCCGCCCCTGCGGAGCTGCAGCGCAGCCGTGACCAGATAGATACGCTGATTGGTCTTATCTCCGGTGATACGCGAGTCCCTGCGCGGGACGAGGATATGACACCGGTGAATCTGCAGGCGCCCGTGGAATAACAAAGGCCCTTGGCCGCACACAAAAAAACCCAGGCACTGCCTGGGTTTTTTCGTTTTCGGTCTGGCCGTAGAGCTTACCAGCGGCGAACCGGGCCGGTGTCTACGTGTACGAAGTTGCTTTTCGGGTAGTAGCCCACACCGCCGGCCTTCAGATCCAGCGCCGCCTGGCGCAGTTTGGCCAGCGGAACACCCGGCATGCGGATGTCCAGTGCCATTCCGCGGGTGTGGTAGCTGCGACGCGCCACACCGCGACCCGCTGCACGCAGCTTCGCGTTGGTCTTCGGCGAACGGTAGCCGGAGATAATCTCTACTTCGCCGTTGAAGTTCAGTTTCTCTTTCAGCTTGTACACGATGTCGAACAGTTTCGGGTCCATACGTGTCACTTCATTGGCGCGGTGGTCCCGCAGCAGACGGTTGAATTGCTTCAGGCCGCTGCTGTCGTAATCGCCCTCCGCCCAGTAGGCGGCGTTCAGGCGTTCACCTGTGTGCAGGTTGCGCATCTTGAGGTTGCGCGACGTGCCTACTTTTGCCAGTGCGGGGCCGGCTGAAACCGCCGCCGCGGTAGCTGCAGAAACTGCCAAAAACCTGCGTCTGGAAAGTTCTTTCATACCCTGTTACCGCCTTTGGTTTAGTAGTGAGTGGTCCTGTCAAATCCTCTGAATCTTGAGTGGCTTCCCGTGCCAACTCGACATGGCAGCACTGTACAAAAAATAATCTTTGGTTACAAACCGACCGCTGCTAATGACGCATTGATCAAAAAATAGACTTGTTATTTTTTTCTAGCAGCCTATGGGTAGTGGACTATTTTTGCCCGAGAACAACGGGGACCTCTGTGAAAAGGAGTGACAACGTTGTCATTTGCGGAACTTTATTTTTTTGCGACTGAGCGGTTCAATTTTTCCGCAATTGCGGGTGGGGAGTGAAGAACGGATTGCCGAAGCGGCCCGAGCCGTGGCTTTGGCGGCCGTCAGGCCAGCCGCCAAAGCCACGTCGGTGATAAAAAATGACGTGAAACGCGGATGCTCGGGACGGACAATATGCTCACTTCTGCGAGCAACGGATGCCGTAGTACGCGTTTGATACCAGACTCCCCGTTCTGGTCACTGATCCCGGTGGTAGATGTCCGGCCGGAACTGCACCCGCCCCAGTGCGTCCACCCAGGCGGTCAGGTAGGTAATGAAGAGTTTTGGTGGATTTTCTACCTTGATGGTGACGGATTCGTCGCCCATGGCGGTCTGTGCGACCTGGGTGCGGTCCCAGCCCTGTGGGCCGAGTAGGGCGTATGCTAGCTCCTCCGGCTGCTGCAGGCGGATACAGCCGTGGCTGAAGGCGCGATGGCGATGCTCGAACAGACTCTGGGCCTGGGTGTCATGCAGGAAAATTGCCTGTTTGTTGGGGATCACGAATTTCACCCGTCCCAGAGTGTTGCCGGGCCCCGGGATCTGGCGCAGGGTCGCTTTGCCACTGGCGGCGCTCTCAATGCCTTTTTCGCTGATGGGGGTGGTGGTGTTGGTACCGTATTTCACCACCCGATAACCTCGCCTGTGCATGGCTTCCGGATTGTTGCGGGCCTTGGGTAGCAGGTCGGTGAGCAGAATACTGCGGGGTACGGTCCAGGTTGGATTGAACACCACGGACACTACCTTGCTGATCATCTCCGGGGTGCGTTTGCTGCTTTTCCCCACCACGGTTTTCATGCTCAGCACGACCTTGTTCTGATCGATCAGCTGAAGCTGATAGTCGGGTACATTCACGAAAATGTAGCGGTCGCCGGGGGCAGCTGGAAGTTTGTCCCAGCGCTCGGCATTCAGTTCCAGTTGTCTCGCCAGCTCCTGTGGTGTGCGTGCCAATTCCTTGAGGGTGGCTTTGTCCACGCGGCCCGTAATCTCCATGCCGTGACGGCGCTGGTAGGATTCCACCGCTATTTGCAGCCCCGCGTCGAAACGCTGGAGATCGTCATCGCGCGCGCTCACCGGTCCCGGTTGTCCATGGTAGTCCCCAAACTGCTGCAGCAGTTTGCGCAGCTGCGCCACCCTGGGGCTCCGGTCACCGGGCTTCAGCGGCGCGCCGGGTGCTATGGCCTGCCAGTGGTCCGCGAGTGAACGATAACGCGCGGCCTGTTCCCGCAGGGCATTTCCGGCGGTGGCGAAGTCAATGGCGCTGTCTTTGTCTCCGGGGCGTGTCGCTTCAGAAAGGGGATGAGGTGTAGGCCCGGAGGTGGGTTTGGCGGAAGTCACCGGGGTATCGCCAGCTTTGGGCTCGGGTTCTGATTCGGCCTCACCCGTTGAATTGGGGGAGGTGTCGTCGGCTTCGGCATTCACCGCAATGTCGGGGTCATTCACTATTTCATCGGCGTGTGCAGCCAGACCTGTTGCCCGGCTGGATTGTGCGGGGATACCCGCCGCATCCTGAGTGATTTCCGAAGGGGGCGGTGGGGTGTCGCCGCGGGCGAATTCCGCCAGCGGCAGCAAGGCGCAGTAGCCGAGCACGGCGATCATTGAAACATGCCGGGCGCGGATGCTTAACGGGTTGCGCTGAGCAGGTTTGTTGCTGTCGCGCGTGGTCTTCTGGTGCATGGATACCCCCATTTTTCACTCTTCTGCGGCGCGCGGATCTTCACCGTCTGCAGAATCCGCACTGGCGGTGTTCTCAGTGGTTGTGTCGCCATCCGGGCGATCGCGGCCATAAATGTCCGGGCGGAAATTCAACTGGCCGTCTTCGTCCACCCATGCGGTCCAGTAGGCGATGTGGACGGGGATAGGCTGTTCCAGCGTGACGGAGCGGGTGCGGCTGCCGCTGGTGTATTGGGTCAGCCGCTCGTCGTTCCACTTGTCGGGCTCTGAGGTCTGGCTGGCGAGAATGATCCGCGCCAGTTCCTGGGGTTTTTCCAGACGTATACAGCCGTGACTGAAAGCGCGCTGGCTGCGACTGAACAGCGATTTCTTCTGGGTGTCGTGCAGGAAGATCGCCTGTCGGTTGGGGATGACGAACTTGAAGCGCCCCAGAGCATTACCTTCTCCCCCGCGCTGTTGCAGCGTCACGCTGCCGAGGCGCAGGGCGTGCAGGTTGCCGCCGCTGAACGGAACGGATTTGCCGCGATTGTTGACCAGGCGATAACCACCCGCACTGAGGCTGGCGCCGCCCTTGGGCAGCAGTTCGCGCACGGCGATATTGCGCGGCACGGTCCAGGTGGGGTTGAACACCACTTGAGTCATACGGGTGCTGAGCTGCGGGGTGGGATGTTCGGTTTTGCCCACCACGACCCGCATGCGGTACTGCTCCTGCTCACCGTCCATCAGGCGCAGGGTGTACTCGGGAATATTGACCAGAATGTACCGGGGGCCGAGATCCTTCGGCATTTTCTGCCAGCGCCGCAGGTTGGCCTCCAGCGTCAGGAGTCGGCGCGCTGGCGGTGTGTTGAGGTGTTCGCGGGTAGCGCGGTCGACGATGCCGTCCGCGCGCAGCCCATGGCGGCGTTGAAAACGCTCGACGGCTTGGCGCAGTGGTTGGTCATAGAGCTCTGCGGAACCTTTTCCCCGCTCGGCGCTTGCAGCGTCTGTGGACTGCATCGCCGATGCCATGTCTTCTCCCAGGGGCAGATCGCCGTACTGCATCAGCAGGCTGCGCAGCAGCTTGACTCGCGCGTCGCGCACACCGGGGGCGAGTGTCTGTCCATCGGGCAGCGGTTGCCACTGGTCGCCCTCGCTGAGTGCGCGGTAGCGGGCGAGCTCTTCACGCATCAGGGCGTACTGGCGCCCGTAGGGCGTGAACGGGCTGTAAGATATGGGCGGGCTTGCCGCTGTGGGTGCGAATGCGCCGGTTGTGTTCCCCTGTGTCGATGACTGGTTAGCCACTGCTTCCGCGGTAAGTGACAGCAGCACGGCGGCGCTGAAACTCAACGGAAGACCCAGTTTGTTTCCCATCTCTGACCCCTGAACTGTCAACCACAAAACCATGAATCCACACGGAGTGCCGAGGGCAACGTCTGTGTACGTAATTGGTAACTTGTGACTGGATTGGCGCCAAATAAGATTGGGATATGCGCGGGGAGAACTTCGGGTGCTTTCGGAATAACTGCCGGGCGGTTTCTCCACCCGGCAGTGCGGTGGGCAGTGAGAGAAGTGGAGTTACAGTGCGACTGGCGCGGGGATCAGTCGAACTGGTTGGCGGCGAGACCGTCCTTGCCGTAGATGTCCGGGCGGAAGTGCATCCGGCCCTGGCCATCCACCCAGGCTGTCCAGTAGGTCACGTAGACCTTCACATTCTGGCTCATCTTCACCTCGGTGGTCTCGTCGCCAGTGGTCAGCTGCTCGATACGGTAACGGCTCCAGTCGCCGGGTTCATCACGCAGCAGAATCTCGGCCAGCTGGCGCGGTTTCGCCAGACGCACACAGCCGTGGCTGTAATCGCGATCGGTGAGGCCGAACAGACTTTTGGCGCGGGTGTCGTGGAGGTAGATGTCATCCGAGTTGGGGATTTCGAATTTCACCCGACCGAGGATGTTCTGTTCCCCACCCTTCTGACGCATGAGGAAACCACCGGCAGCAGCGGATTTCAGGTTCTGGGAGGTCAGTGGCAGATAGTCCCCGCTGCCGTTGACGACCCGGTAGCCCATGTTTTCCATACCGTGCGGGTTGGCACGGGCTTTGGGCAGGATCTCGTTGACCAGGATACTGCGGGGCACGGTCCAGGTGGGATTGAATACCACGCGGGCGACGCGGGTATTGATTTCCGGCGTCTGGTGGATCTTTTTGCCCACGACCACGTTCATCGACAGCTTGATCCGGTCCTGCTCTACATAGTTGAGGGTGTAGGCGGGCACGTTAACCTGGATAAAGCGGCTGCCGAGATCCGCGGGCAGTTTCTCGCGACGGCGGATGTTGGTCTCGATGATATGGGCGCGGGCGGACGGGGACAGGTTCATGCGCTCCCGGGTCTGCTTGCCCACGATGCCATCGGGTTTGAGGCCGTGGCGTATCTGGAAGCGCACCACCGCGTCGTGCAGCGGCTGGTCGAACTTGTTGCTGCCGAAGTTGCCGCTGTAGCTGTGATAGTCACCGTACAGGGAAAGCATGTTGCGCAGGTGAACGACGTTGGCATGTTTGGCACCCAGAGTCATCGCCGGTCCCGCCGGCAGTGGCCGCCACTGGCCGCTGTTGGCCATCTCGCGATAGCGCGCCAGCTGCTCGCGCAGGGCCTGGGCGTCGCTGCCGAACGGGGTGTTTTCCTCGAGCAGCATACCCTCGCCGTGGGATGGGGCGCCGTGAGATGGCGCGATTCCGGAGCCCTCACTCTGCAGATTGCGGAAGTTTGGCATTACCCGAGGGTAAGACTGGGGGTAAGCGCGGGTCGAATAGCGCGGCGCGTAGCTGCCGGTACCGTAGCTATAACTGCCACCCTGGGTGACATAGCGTGAGCGGTTGACGGCCTGCGTGTTCTGGCTCTCGCGGTTATAGCCGCGGAAGTACTGGCGCCCGCTATCCGCGGCGGCGTAGAGAATTTCCTCTGGTGCGTTGCCGCGGGCGCTGACCATCTGGAACCCGCCTTCGGTAAGGTTCACCGGAGTGATGTCCCGGCCGCGTATGCGCGGATGGTTTTTCGGCGCATCGGGGCTGAGTTTGTCGAGCTGGATGTCCTGGGCGTAGGAAATGAACGCGTCGGTGAGCAACACGTCCAGCACCGCCGCCATCTGCAGCCGCTGCGGGGTATCGCGCAGGGTGCGGTCGAAGTATCCCAGGTGATAGCGATAGTCCACCATGCTGCTGGGATTGCCCGAGCTCGAAGCCGTGAGCTGCTTGAGCAGGTCGTTGGCGGTGTCGCTCAGGTTGTAGTTATCGAACCATAACAGCCGATAATCGGTGCGACGGTAAATGCGGCGCACCGCCACCGGATTGAAGATCGGGTCTTGGGCAGGCCATGCGTCCGGATTGTCCTCCAGCCAGTTCACCAGGTGCGGGCGCACGGCATTTTCCGGCAGCACCGGTACCGTTTGCTCATTGGCATTGAAGGCGTAGTAAAGCGCAAAGGCACAGAGGCCGCCGAGGAAGACTGCCGGCAGCGGAGATTTGCGTTTGCGACGCTCTGGAATGAAATATGACATGGTACCTCAGCGATACTGCAGGGCGCCGGATTACAGTGCGGAAGCCGGGGCCCGATCGTTCATACCTTCCCAACCTTCGGCGCGCCTCTCCCGACCTTCGACGATAAATAAACACCGTCGACGGCGCACCTAAGCCGAGCATCCCGCGCGACCTTCCTTTTATAGAGGCGGATTTCAAGGGCGCTTTGCGCGTTTCTCAACATCCGCCTGCCTGTGAAATTAAGTATGGCAACAAATGCGAAATTTGCTTGGCGTCAACTTCATTTCACATTAGTGGGATCTGGGGGAGAGGAGAGGGAGGGGAGAGGTCAGCGCGGGGGGAGGCGAAAATGACGCGGTACCCCGCTCATCTCGCCATCTGAATAGCTCTGTTCCCACAGCTGCACGCCGCCGTCGCAGTCCACCGCCACCAGGGTACTGGCGCGGGTACCGTAGCCGTCCGCCATGGCAGCGTTCACCATCTCTTCCGGTGCAATACGCACAAAAATTGACGACAGGGCGGATTCCAGTGCCAGACCGACTCCGGTGTGCGGGAGTTGTGACACTGACGCGCGGCTCGAGTCTGTGAGCAGACGGAGAGCGGGGGTGACGAAGTTGCCAGTGTCCAGCTGGTCGGGAAGTGTCGCAACCAGTTGCGTCAGGGATGTGCAGCCGCGAGTGACCTTGGGCCAAGGGGCATCGGGCGCACCGTTTGAGATACCGTGAAAGCCGGGGGACATGGCAAAAGGGGGATGGCGGTTTCCGGCGCATACCAGCGGCTCTGACGCCCGCGGGTCAAACAGCAGCGCATTGAAACCGCGATAGCGTACGCCCGGTAATGCCCGGGCATACGCTGGCGGACTGGCCGTGCCGGCGAGGAAATCGACGGGAATTTCTCCGCGGGAGAGGGGCTGTGACGGCTCCGGCATGCCTGGCTCGCGTACATTGGTCACCGCCGCCACGCGACCGCCCGGTGCCACACCGAGCCAGGTGCCGCCGGCCTCCAGGTCCATGCCGGCGACGATATCGCGATGTTCCCATGGGTGCGCGGGGACGGTGGGGCGGCGATAGAACTCGTCCCGGTTGGCCAGCAACAACAGGGGATAACGGGGGTGCTGGCGGTAGGCAATCAACAGCAGGCACATGTCAGCTCGCATTCGTCATTTTGTCAGTGCCATAATAACGCCCACTTTGAACAACCGCGGTTTGAGCATGCTGACTTACCCCGAGATTGACCCTGTCGCCCTGGCCATTGGGCCGCTCAAGATTCATTGGTACGGCCTGATGTATCTGGCGGGGTTCGCCGCCGCCTGGTGGCTGGCCATGCGCCGCGCGGCCAAACCCTGGTCACCGGTCATCAAATCGGAAGTGGAGGACCTGATCCTGTTCTGCGCCATCGGCGTGGTGGTGGGGGGGCGCCTTGGATACATGTTTTTCTATAACTTCAGTGAGCTGATCGCCCATCCCCTCAGCCTGTTCAAGGTGTGGGAGGGCGGCATGAGCTTCCACGGCGGCCTGATCGGTGTGATGCTGGCGGCCACCCTGTACGCGCGAAAGATCGGCACCACCTTCCCTGCGTTGATTGATTTTGTGGCGCCGCTGGTGCCTATCGGTCTCGGCCTTGGCCGTATCGGCAACTTTATCGGTCAGGAGCTCTGGGGACGTGAGACCGATGTGCCCTGGGGCATGGTATTCCCCCGTGACCCGGCGCAACTGGTGCGTCACCCATCCCAGCTGTACCAGGCCTTCCTTGAGGGGCTGGTGCTGTTCGTGGTGCTGTGGATTTTCTCCAGCAAGCCGCGCCCGCGCCTGGCAGTGGGCGGCCTTTTTGTCCTGTTGTACGGTGTCTTCCGCTTCCTGGTGGAATTTGTGCGTCAGCCGGATGTGGGTATTCCGGTGATGTTCGGCTGGCTGACACGCGGCCAGCTGCTGAGCCTGCCGATGATCGCTGCCGGTATCATCCTCATGGTGTGGAGTTACCGCACCCAGCCGCTGCCTGAAGGGCGCGGGCAGGGAGCGGACCTGGATAAATCCGCCGCCAAGCTGAAAAAGAGCGCCGCCAAATAAACCGGATGCAAGAAACCCGTATATAGATGAAGCAATATCTCGACCTGATGCGCCATGTGCGCGACAACGGTACTCTCAAGAGCGACCGCACCGGCACCGGCACCCGCAGTGTGTTCGGCTATCAGATGCGGTTCGACCTCACCGAGGGTTTCCCTCTGATTACCACCAAAAAGTGCCACCTGCGCTCCATTGTCCACGAATTGCTGTGGTTCCTGCAGGGTGATACCAATATCGGCTATTTAAAGGACAACGGCGTACGTATCTGGGACGAGTGGGCCACGGAAGATGGCGAGCTCGGCCCGGTCTACGGCTACCAGTGGCGCTCCTGGCCCACCGCCGACGGTCGTCATATCGACCAGATCAAGGAGCTGGTTCACCAACTCAAGACCCGACCGGATTCCCGTCGCCTGATCGTCAGTGCCTGGAACCCGTCGGACTTGCCGGATGAAGGTGTTTCGCCGAGCGACAATGCCCGTGCCGGCAAGATGGCGCTGGCGCCCTGCCACGCCTTTTTTCAGTTTTATGTGGCGGACGGCAAATTGTCCTGCCAGCTGTACCAGCGCAGCGCGGACATCTTCCTTGGCGTACCTTTCAATATCGCCTCTTATAGTCTGTTGACCCTGATGCTTGCCCAGGTCTGTGGTCTCGAGCCCGGCGATTTCATACACACCTTCGGCGATGCCCACCTCTACTCCAATCACGCGGAGCAGGTGGAGGAACAGTTGTCCCGACAGCCGCTGCCGCTGCCGCGCATGCGGCTGAATCCGGAGGTAAAAGACCTGTTCGAATTCCGTTTTGAGGACTTTGAGCTTCTGGGTTATGAGGCTCATCCCCATATCCCTGCGCCGGTGGCCGTGTAATGTCGGTGCAGGCAGTACCGGTGGCGATGATCGTCGCCATGGCACGCAACCGCGCTATCGGTCGTGAAAACACTCTGCCCTGGCGAATTTCCGGCGATTTGCAGTTTTTCAAGCGCACCACCCTCGGCAAGCCGGTGGTGATGGGGCGAAAGACGTTCGAATCCATTGGTCGCCCGCTCCCCGGGCGCGAGAACATCGTCATCACACGCAATCCCGCGTGGCGTGCTGAAGGCGTGACGGTCGCCGCATCTCTGGAGCGGGCCCTGGAGCTGGCGCAGCAGGCGGCCGCACGTGATGGTGCAGTGGAAGTCATGGTGATCGGCGGAGCGGAGATTTACCGCCAGGCCATGCCGCTGGCACGGCGTTTGTATATTACCGAAGTGGATGCTGAGGTGGATGGAGACGCCTTCTTCCCTGTATTGGACGACGGCTGGCGGGAGTCGGGGCGGGACTGTTACCCCGTATCGGACAGGGACGAATACAACTACTGCTTAGTCCAGTACGACAGGTTTAAAAAAAAACAGGTTGACTAAAAATTGCTCAATCGGGTAGTTTTGGTCAACTGTTGCACAGCGTGCCTCGCCGTAATTGTGTGCATGAAACCCGAGGGTGTTACCCGAGTGTTACCCAGCTACACAGCTTAGGTGGAGCAGTCAATCGGCATTTGAATAATCAAATCTGCTGTTTACAATGTGCGGCTCTTAGCTGTCTTCAAGCCTAAAACTACCGCGTTGTGGCAGCTAATTCATCGCGACCATGTTGTGAAATATCGAACCCACTGGGGGGTCTAATGAAAACCAAGCGATTCATGGCTGTGGCGCTGACCACTGCGCTGTCTGCCGGCGCACTGTACGGTAGCGTAGCCACTGCGGATACACTGGATACCGTACTCAAGGTCGGCGAGCAGAAAACTGCTGCCGCAACTGCATCCCAAAAGCGCATCGACAAGATCGCTCAGGAAACCTCTGACCTGCTGCAGCAGTTCAAGGTTGTGAACAAAGAGATCGACGGTCTGCGCGTATACAACCGTCAGCTCGAGAAGCAGCTGGCCAACCAGCTGGCCGTACTCAAGGATCTCGACGAGTCCATCGATCAGGTAACCGTGATCGAGCGCCAGATCCAGCCGCTGATCCTGCGCATGCTCGACGGCCTGGAGCAGTTCATCGAACTGGACGCCCCCTTCAAACTGGCCGAGCGTAAAGAGAACCTGGAAAAGGTTAAGAGCGCTATGGACCGTTCTGATGTAACTGTAGCGGAAAAATTCCGTCAGGTACTGGAACTGTACAACTTCGAATCTGAATACGCCCGCAAGATCGACACCTACAACGATACTCTGAACGTCAACGGTCAGGATCGTGAAGTCAGCGTGCTGCAGATCGGTCGTATCGCCCTGGTAGCTCAGACCACCGACTCCAAAATTTCCCTGGCTTACGACAAAGCTCAGAAGGCATGGGTTGAGATCGACTCCGGTGAATTCCGCCGCGCCATCATGCAGGGTCTGAAAATCGCCAAGAAACAGGCTACCACCGACATCATGACTATGCCGATTCCGGCTCCGGAGGCTGCGCAATGAAAACCATCGCCAAACGCGTATTAGCTGTAGCTGCCGCTGGCCTGATCAGCGTATCCGCTGTAGCCCAGGACAAAGCTACCTCCCTGGACCAACTGCTGAAGATGGTTCAGAGCTCCAAAATTGCTGAATCTGCCGAGCACAAAAAGCGTGAAGACGACTTCCGTCGTCAGAAAGCCAACCAGGCTTCACTGCTGAGCCAGGCGGAAAATACCCGTACTTCCGAAGAAGCCCGTTCCGCGGCTCTGGAGAAAAAGTACGAAGAGCAGGAACTGCTGGTTCAACAGAAGCGTCAGCAGCTGGATGAGCGCCTCGGCTCTCTGAAAGAACTGTTCGGCCACCTGACCTCTACCGCTGGCGATATGCGCGCCAATCTGGATACCTCTCTGGTTTCCGCGCAGTACCCGGGCCGCGCCGAGTTCCTCGATCAGCTGATCGACAAAATGAACTCCGCCACCAAACTGCCGACCATCCAGGAAATCGAGCGTCTGTGGTACGAACTGCAACGTGAAACCGTGGAATCCGGCAAAGTTGTCAAGTTTAACGGTACTGTAATCAAGCCCGATGGCGAGCAGACCGAGCAGGAAATCGTGCGTGTTGGTAACTTCAACCTGGTTTCCAACGGCAAATACCTGGAAATGAACGACAACCAGAAAATGGCCGAGCTGATCCGTCAGCCCGACGGCAAGTACCTGAGCATGGCGGCTGATCTGCAGTCCGCTACCAGTGGCTTCAGCCCCTTCGGTGTTGACCCGACTGGCCCCACTGGCGGTTCTTACCTGAAAGCCATGATTGCCAGCCCGAGCATCATCGAGCGTTGGCACCAGGGTGGCATCGTAGGTTACATCATCAGCGCGGTTGGTGTTGTGGCGCTGCTGCTGGCCATCTGGCGTCTGCTGGTGCTGTCTGGCGTGAACTCCAAAGTGAATGCCCAGCTGCGTTCTTCCACTCCGAACACCAACAACCCGCTGGGTCGTGTTCTGGCCGTGGCTGAAGAGAACAAAGGTGTAGACGGCGAAACCCTGGAACTGAAGATGGAAGAAGCGGTGCTGAAAGAGCGTCCGGCCATCGAGTCCGGCCTGAACCTGCTGAAGATCATCGCTATGGTCGCTCCGCTGCTGGGTCTGCTGGGTACCGTTACCGGTATGATCATCACCTTCCAGGCGATCACCATCTTCGGCGCGGGCGATCCCAAGGCAATGGCCGGCGGTATTTCCTCTGCACTGGTAACCACCGTTCTGGGTCTGGTTGTGGCTATCCCGACTGTGCTGCTGCACACCATCGTGAACGGCCGTGCCAAGCGTATCCTGCACATCCTGGACGAGCAGAGTGCCGGTATCGTTGCAGAAAACGCTGAGCGTAAATAAGAGGAGGCGGCAACATGCACGCATTGAATGACGCATGGGCCGCCGTCAACGCCTTTATGGCGTCGGGCGGGCCAGTACTACTCCTGATCGCCGGCCTGACCTTCTTCATGTGGACGCTGATTTTCGAGCGGGTCTTTTACTTCAAAAGTGGTCTGAAGCGTGACGTTCAGACCGCCATGGACACCTGGGAGGCGCGCCCCGAGCGCAAATCCTGGAATGCCCATCAGATCCGTTACGCACTGGTTTCCCGGGTATCCGAGAAGATCGATTCCAACCTGGACATGATCCAGACCTGTGTTGCCCTCGCGCCGTTGTTCGGTCTGCTGGGCACCGTTTGGGGCATGATCAACGTGTTCGAAGTTCTCGCGATTACCGGCGGTGGTGATGCCAAGCAAATGGCCAGCGGTGTATCCATGGCTACCATCCCGACCATGGCGGGTATGGTGACCGCACTGTCCGGGGTATTTGCCAACACCTACATCGCCCGTACCGCACAGCGTGAAACCCAGTTGCTGGAAGACCATCTGACGATGGATCACTGACGGCACCACAGTAAAGGTGCACGGGTTCCGCTCTCCGGAGCTGGGCCCGTGAACCGGAAGGTTTAGCCAATTCAGGGAGCTTTCACGATCACTTCGGGTGGTGTGAGAGTTCCAGAAGGCCAAATCTCGCTAATAGCATTTCGCTAGAGAGAGTTGCAATGAGCAGAAAACAGACTACGGCGGAAGAAGAAGGCGGCGCGATCGACCTCACGCCCATGCTGGACGTAGTGTTCATCATGCTGATCTTCTTCATCGTCACCGCGACCTTCATCAAGGAGCCGGGCGTCGATGTTGTCAAGCCGGAAGCGACTACCGCTGACCTCAAAGCCGCCTCTATTCTGGTAGCGATCAACGACAACGACGAAATCTGGATTGCCAAAGAGCAGGTAGATGACCGCCTGGTGAAGAACACCCTGGAGCGTCTCTACGCGGAGAACCCGAAAGGGTGGTTGGTAATTCAGCCCGATAAGAAGGCGAGTATCGAGAAGGTTGCCCTGATCGCGGATGCGGCCAGGAAGATCGGAATCGAGAAAGTGTCGGTCGCTACAGAGAAGAGTTAACAGCTTATGAACCCGGTAAGACTTGCAGGGGCGGGTGCGCTGGCGGTAGCCACCACTTTTGCCCTGATCTTCACCATGCATGCGCTGATTGAAGCGAACCTGGGTGCTCCCAAAGAAGAGGAGCAGATCAAGGTGGCCGACGTCGTCATGCCGGAGCAGAAGATCGAAACACAATACGATACCAGCAAACCGGACAAGCCTGACGAGCCCGAAACCCCGCCACCGGAAATGCCGGAGCCGGAGTTCGACCAGCCGGATGTGGACAATGCTCTGAATATGTCTGCACCTGCCGCTAATGCCGATCTGAAGGTGGGCGGTATCGGTGGCTTCGCCTCCGAAGGCGACTACTTGCCGATCGTAAAAGTTCAGCCGGAATACCCGCGCCGCGCACTGCAACGCGGTATTGAGGGCTGGGTGGTTGTTGAATACACCGTGACCAAAAACGGTTCTGTACGTGACCCGGTAGTGGTTGAAGCCTTCACTCTTGATGGCAACCCCACCACCATCTTCAATAGCGCTGCCGTAAAGTCAGCTCTGAAGTACAAGTACAAACCGCGGGTTGTTGACGGTGAGCCGATTGAAGTGCCTGGTGTAAAAACCAAGATCAGCTTCAACCTGGCCAAGAACTGATAGGGGACGCATATGAATATGACGACCGTGACGAAAGGCCTGTCCAGACTCGTCCTGCGCACGTCCGTAGCGCTGCCCCTGATGCTGGCACCGGCCGTGAGTGTGACCGTACTGGAAGCCGTCGGGGTATCCGGTTCCTTTGCTCAGGTGCAGGCCGCGGAGCAGAAGACCCGCAAGACACCGGCCATGCGTGAAAGCGCGTTCAAGTACCTGGGTAAGGCGCAGGAAGCTGCAGATGCCCAGAACTGGCAGGCTGCTCTTGCTGCGCTGAAAGAAATGGAAGCCGGCAAGGACAAGCTGAACGGCTACGAAGCCGCGCAGATGTACTACTTCTACGGTTACGTTTACTACAGCATGGAGAAGTACCCGCAGGCGATTACCTACTACAAGAAAGTGCTGCAGCAGGGTGAAGAAAACCTGCCGGTGGCGCTGGAAGTGGGTACCCTGCTGACTATTGCTCAGCTGTACTTCGTAACCGAGGACTACAAGCAGGCGGTGGACTACCTGAATAAGTGGTTTGCCGTTGCCGATAACATCAACGCGGATTCCTACGCCCTGCGCTCCCAGGCTTACTACCAGTTGGGTGACAACGGCAAGGCACTGGCCGATATCAATAAAGCCGTGTCCATGTACGAGCAGGAAGGCAAGATTCCGAAGGAAAACTGGTACGGCCTGCAGCGTTTTCTGTACTACGACAAGAACGACTACAAGCAGGTGACCAATATCCTCGAGAAGCTGGTGAAGCACTACCCGAAAGGGGAGTACTACAAGCAGCTGGCGGGTATGTACGGCGAACTCAAGCGTGAAGACGACATGCTTCACATGATGGAAGCGGCGTACATCGCCGGCGCCCTGCAGAAAGAGAAAGAGCTGTTGAATATGGCCTATCTCTACATGGGCGCGGAAATGCCGTACAAGGGTGCCAAGGTCATCGACAAGGGCATCAAAGAGAAGAAGATCGAGCGTACCTCCAAGAATCTGGAAACCCTGGCTCAGGCTTACCAGATGGCTCAGGAGCTGCAGAAATCTATCCCCGAGCTGGAAGCGGCAGCGGGCATGTCTGACAAAGGCGATATTTACTCACGACTGGCCAGCATCTATCTGGATCTGGACAAGAATGAGCAAGCCGTAGACATGGGAGCCAAAGCTCTGAAGAAAGGCGGCGTCAAGCGTGAGGATCAGCTTTATATCGTCCTCGGCATGGCCAACGCCAACCTGAAGAAGTACGACGACTCTCTGAAGTTCTTCAAGAAAGCACTGAATGACAAGCGTTCCGAGAAGTTTGCCAAACAGTGGATTACTTTCGTTGAAAGTGAGCAGGAGCGGGAAAAGCAACTGGCGATGTAATCCATGCATTCGCTGGAAATTTTTCCAATCCGAAAAGGCCGCACATGTGCGGCCTTTTTTTTGAAATCATGCCCATTGCTGGCGCAAATATAGACAATTATTGAGAATTATTTGCAGTTTCGTTCAAATCAACTAAATACTGTAAATAGCTGATCAGCTTTTCCACCGCCTTCCGGAAGGTTATGTGCCCATACCGGTTGTGCGACCTTTCAACACCTGAAAATAAAAAGGAGAGGTGTTATGGAACAAGCTTATCTGCTGCCTTCCAATCCTCATTTTTTCATTCCGTCCAATACTTCAGCCCTTGTGCGCAGTGGCGCCTTCGCGCTCGGGGTAACCGGCTTGCTGTTGTTTGGCATGACCAAGTTGATTGCCACGGATTACCGCGTACCACCGGATGATCCCATCCCCAAAGTACTCGATATTCACATGCCGAAAATGACTACAACGGTGCATCAGTCTGAACCGGCACTGAAACCACAGGACGTACCACCACCCCTGCCCCGGGTGGAGGTCAACCGTCAGGTAGAGCCACAGGATTTGTCCACAGTGATCAGCCCTCCGGTAGTCAGTGATGAAAAACGTGGGCCGATACCGGTAACCGCGGATCCGTTGCCCATCTATAAGCCGGCACCGCAGTATCCACGACGTGCACTGGCGCGGGGAATAGAGGGCTATGTGGTGGTGGAGTTCACAATCACCAGTAATGGCAGTGTGAAAAATCCGCGTGTGGTCGGCGGCTATGACAGTGCCGGTATGCCTACGGATGTATTCAACAGTGCGGCGCTGAATGCGGTGGAGCGGTTTAAATACCGTCCGCCGATGTCTGAAGGGCAGGCGGTGGAGCAACATGGTGTGCGCAACCGTATCAGCTTCAAGCTGGCTGAATAAAAGGAGAGCAAAGAAAATCAGCGGGCAGTAACTGCCCGCTGATTTTTGTCTGAAGCGATCGATAAGGGTTCAGTCGATCTCGCGCACAGCACCTCTGTCGGCACTGGTGGCGAGAAGCGCGTAGGCCTTGAGTGCCTTGCTGACCTTGCGCGGGCGAGGTTTGGCGGGTTTCCAGCCCTCGCTGCCCTTGTGGTTCATGGCCTCGCGGCGGCGGTGCCATTCCGCTTCCGGAATGTCGACTTCAATCAGGCGGTTGGGGATGTCGATGCGCACGAGGTCACCGTCCTGTACCAGACCGATATTGCCGCCGCCGGCGGCTTCCGGGGAGACGTGGCCGATGGACAGTCCGGAGGTGCCGCCGGAAAAGCGCCCGTCGGTAATCAGTGCACAGGATTTACCCAGTCCCTTGGATTTCAGGTAGCTGGTGGGATACAGCATTTCCTGCATGCCGGGGCCGCCCTTCGGGCCCTCGTAGCGCACGATCACCGCTTCGCCCTCCTTTACCTTCCCTTCCAGGATATGGGCGACGGCGTCCTCCTGGCTTTCGACGACATGCGCCGGCCCCTCGAAGTGCCACAGCTCCTCTTCCACGCCGGAGGTTTTCACCACGCAGCCGTCCGGCGCGAGGTTGCCGAACAATACGGCAAGCCCGCCCTCCGCCGAGTAGGCGTGCTCGATAGAGCGGATACAGCCATGTTCGCGGTCGCCGTCCAGATTGTTCCAGCGGCAGTCCTGGCTGAACGCCTGCTGCGTGGGGATACCGGCGGGACCGGCGCGGAAAAATTTGTGTACCTCCGGATTGTCGGTGCGGCGGATGTCCCACTCTTCCAGCGCCTCGCGGAAGCTGCGGCTGTGTACGGTGGGCAGGTTGGCATCGAACAGGCCACCAGCTTCCAGCTCACCGAGAATGGCCATGACACCACCGGCGCGGTGAACGTCCTCGATATGATACTTCTGGGTGTTTGGCGCCACCTTGCACAGCTGCGGGACCTTGCGCGACAACCGGTCGATATCCGCAAGAGTAAAGTCCACCTCGCCCTCCTGGGCGGCGGCCAGCAGATGCAGGATGGTGTTGGTGGAACCGCCCATGGCAATGTCCAGCGCCATGGCATTGCTGAATGCGGCGCGGCTGGCGATGGCGCGCGGCAGTGCGGATTGATCGTCCTCTTCGTAGTAGCGCTTGGCCAGTGCGACGATCTCGCGGCCAGCGCGCAGGAACAGCTGCTCGCGGTCCGCGTGGGTGGCGAGCATGGTGCCGTTGCCGGGCAGCGACAGGCCCAGGGCCTCGGTCAGGCAGTTCATGGAGTTTGCGGTGAACATGCCCGAGCAGGAACCACAGGTAGGGCAGGCGGAGCGCTCGTACTCGGCGACCTTCTCATCGGAAGCGTCGTCGGTGGCGGCAATCACCATGGCGTCCACCAGGTCCAGTTTGTGGTCAGCGAGCTTGGTTTTACCCGCTTCCATGGGGCCACCGGACACGAAGATCACCGGGATATTCAGACGCAGTGCGGCCATCAGCATCCCGGGGGTGATCTTGTCGCAGTTGGAGATGCACACCAGTGCATCGGCACAGTGGGCGTTCACCATGTACTCCACCGAGTCGGCGATGATCTCGCGGCTGGGCAGGCTGTAGAGCATGCCATCGTGGCCCATGGCGATGCCGTCGTCCACGGCGATGGTGTTGAACTCTTTGGCCACACCGCCGGCCTTTTCGATCTCCCGCGCCACCAGCTGGCCCATGTCCTTCAGGTGTACGTGCCCGGGTACGAACTGGGTGAAGGAGTTGGCCACGGCAATGATCGGCTTGTGGAAATCTTCATCCTTCATGCCGGTGGCACGCCACAGGGCGCGGGCGCCAGCCATGTTGCGGCCGGCGGTGGAAGTGCGGGAACGGTACTGGGGCATAGTGACTCTTGTTTCGTCTGTGCAATGCGTCATTCGGTTACGGGTGCCGCCCAGGGGCGGGAGGCGCAACAGAGTAGCAAAATGCAAAGAATTTTGCGCGGTAGACAGGCCGTACCGGCTTTGGCGAAAGTACTGTCCGTCACGCGCAGTTATCGCGGCAATTCTATTGCCGGACCAGCCGTTTGCGTAATACGCGGGAATTGCGCTGGATGTTGTACAGGGACTTGCGGGTGGCGGGCAGGTCACTCACTTCCACCTGGGCGAAGCCGTGCTCGATAAACCAGTGTTCAGTCTGGGTGGTGAGCACAAAAATTTCCGGCAGATCCAGGGCCTTCGCCTGCCGCTCCATGTGCTGCAACAGCTTGGCACCGCGGCCGCCACCGCGGAACTCCGGGTGAATGGCCACGCAGGCAATCTCCGCGGCAATGGTGTCGCCCTGCTCGTCGAGAATCGGATAGAGCGCGGCACAGGCTACGGTGGTGCCATCCACTTCCACGAGAGTGAAATGGTCGATTTCCGCTTCGAGCTTTTCCCGCGAGCGGCGCACCAGAATACCCTGCTTTTCCAGCGGCCGGATCAGGCCGAGGATGCCGCCCACATCGTTGATACGCGCGCGCCTTACCACCTCATAGCTGTCGCGGTAAATCATGGTGCCGGTGCCCTCGCGACTGAACAGCTCCTGCAGCAGCGCGCCGTCCTCCGCGTAACTCAGCAGGTGCGCACGTGGGGTACCGGCATTACAGGCGAGCAGTGCACAGTTGAGCGTTTCACTGTCTACCGACTCGGCGGCTTCCTCCGCCTGGCTGATGCTGAGGTCGTATACCGCCTCACCGCCGATCTCGAGAAATGGCTGTTCCCGGAACAGGATCAGCTTTTCGGCCTTCAGCGCCTTCGCCGCTTCAGCGGCGAGATCCAGATAGTTCAGGCTGAACAGCTCGCCGGTCAGCGATGTCCCCAGCGGCGAAAGCACCACCAGAGAACTCTCGTCCAGTGCGCGGGTGATGGCCGGTATTTCCATACGCCGCACCTTGCCGGTCCACCCCATATCGGTGCCGTCGATGATGCCCACGGGACGCGCAGTAACGAAATTGCCGGATATTACTTTCAGCGCGGACCGCGCCATAGGGGAATCCGGCAGCCCCTGGGAAAATGCGGCTTCGATCTCGAAGCGCAGTTTGCCGATGGCGGCCTTGATGATTTCCAGGGTGTCGCGGTCACTGATACGGGTATTGCCGTAAAAGCGGCTTTCGATGCCCGTATTCTCGAGGGCGCGATTGACCTGCGCACGCGCGCCATGCACCAGTACCAGGCGCATACCGAGGCTGATCAGCAGCGTCAGGTCGTGCACCAGGTTGCGGAAGTTCTCGTGCTCAAAACCCTCGCCGGGAATCGCAACCACCAGGGTTCGCCCGCGCAGGTCGTTGATGTAGGGCGCGGCGTTTCGGAACCAGTTGAGCGTCGAGTTTTCGGTTTCCACTATTTCTTTGCTTCAGCAGGTAAATTCGTTAGGGGCGCAATATACCGCATTTTCTGCAGATTCCAATCGTCACTGGAGGCAAAAGCGACCAATCATTCCTCTCAGGATTTCCACCATCGGATCAATCCGCTCCAGCCCCAGGTATTCATCTGGCTGGTGCGCCTGGTCGATATCTCCGGGACCGAGCACGATGGTCTGCATCCCCAGCCGCTGCAGGAACGGCGCCTCGGTGGCAAACGCCACACTCTCTGCGCTGTGCCCGGTCAGCTTTTCGGCAACCTTGACCAGTTCCGATTGTGCAGGCTCCTCAAAGGCCTCCACATCTCCGATAAGGGGTTTCAGTTCGAAGGAGATTTTTTCGCCATGGATGGTGTTTTGCAGGCGCTGGTGCAGTTCCCCGCGCAGCTCCTCCATCGGCATGCCCGGTAGCGGGCGCAGGTCGAACTGCAGTTCGGTGTGGCCGCAGATGCGGTTGGGGTTGTCGCCACCGTGGATGCAGCCGAGATTCAGGGTCGGCACCTGTACTGCGAAACCCGGGTTGCGGTAGCGCGCCTGCCACTCGCTGCGCAGCTTGAGGATTTCACCAACGGCGCCGTGCATGGCTTCCAGCGCGCTGGCGCCATAGGCCGGGTTCGACGAGTGGCCGGCCTGACCGGTGATGCGCAGCGCGTGCATCATCATACCTTTGTGCATGCGGATGGGCTTGAGGCCGGTGGGCTCACCGATAATGGCGTAGCGCGCTTTCGGCATGCCCGCTTTCACCAGCGCGCGGGCGCCGGACATGGAGGTTTCCTCATCCGCGGTAGCGAGGATGATCAGTGGTTGTTGCAGCGGCTTGTGGACAAAATCCTTCGCGGCCTCAATGGCAACGGGAAAGAAGCCTTTCATGTCCGTGCTGCCGAGGCCGTAAAAACGGTTGTCGCGCTCACTCAATTTGAACGGGTCTGACTGCCAGCGGTTGTCGTCGTAGGGGACGGTATCGGTATGGCCCGCCAGCACCAGGCCGCCATCGCCGCGGCCGAGGGTCGCAATCAGGTTGGCTTTGTGGGGTTGGCCCTCGATGGGCATGACTTCAATACGGAAGCCCAGGGTTTCCAGCCAGGCCGCCAGCAGGTCGATAACCCCGCGGTTGCCCATATCGAGTTTCGGGTTGGTGGCGCTGACGCTGGGGCTGGCGACCAGCTGCTGTAGCTGTTGCTGCAGCGAGGGCAGCGTGCGGGCGTTCATGATGGGAATCCTTGAAACTGTTGCGGATGTTTCCGTACGTTGGTTGAACAGAAATGTACGGCATCCATTGGTGTTGTGCCATCTCGATTCCGGGTTTGCATTTACCGGGATGGCGGACTGTCCTGGCGACAGTCGGAATTCACCTGCCCGCGGATGACGGTGGTGAAAGCCCTGGCTAATGCCGCGGTGGATATGCCGAGCATCAACGCGCCATTGATCGCCTCCAACGGTCCGAGCAGACGATGTTTGTCGGACATTACTACATCGCCGTAACCGAGGGTGGCGAAGTTTACTGCGGAGTGATAAAAGGCCGGCTCAAAGGAGTCGAATTCATCGAGGGCATAAAACATCAATGCCCAAATGGTGATCTGCGCAAGGCAGCCGAAAATCAGAATGATCACCAGCCCGATGACGACTTTTTCCGCGCGCAAGAATGTCGCGCGAACTTGGGACTCGCGTTGAGCGTAAAAGCGCAGAGCGGTGATCAGGGCAATACTTTGCAGTATGAGACACAGTGAGGTAGTGGCTGTTCCGAGCAGCAGGTCGCGCAGCATCAGGTCGCCATCTGGTCAGGTATCACGAAATAGGTCAGCGCCAGAATCAGATAGACGGTGAGCAGCTGCACGCCTTTCAACCAGTCCGAGCGTCCGTCGCCGGCGATCTGTCCGGTGATCAGTACCGCCAGCAGCATACTTAGTACCAGGCCGCCGGAGAAGGCGAGATCCATGGGGGTGGGACCGACAACCAGGCTCAACAGCACCAGCAGCGGTGCGACGAACAGCGCCACCTGTACGCCGGAGCCGATGGCGATAGACAGGGAAAGGTCCATGCGGTTTTTCATCGCCACCGTAATGGCCGATGCGTGTTCCGCAGCGTTGCCGAGAATCGCCACAATAAATACGCCGACAAAAATATTGCTGAGCCCCAGCTCCTCGGCGGCGGGTTCCACCGCGCCCACCAGAATCTCACTCATCCAGGCGATGAATACCGTGGCCACCGCGAGCACTGCCAGCGCTTTACCCACTGGCCAGGGCGCTGGGTGTTCGCTGTCGTCCGCGAAATTGACTGAGCCGGTAAACAGTGCGCGGTGGGTAATCAGGGAATAGAGCAGGAACAAGACATACACCAACAGCAGCACAATGGAAATGGTGATGCTGATAAACCCCAGTCCCCGCGGTACCTGTTCGGCGATGGCGAAAGAGTAAGTTGCAGGCAGAATCAGCGCGATGGTGGCGAGTGTCAGCATGGTGGCCTGGGAGCGCGCGCCCTCAGAACTGTATTTCTGCTCGTGGTGCTTCAGGCCGCCGGCGAGCATGGACGCGCCGAGCACCAGCAGGATGTTGCCGATGATGGAGCCGGCAATGGACGCCTTCACCACATCGTGCAGTCCGGCCTTCAATGCCACCAGCGCAATGATCAGTTCCGCGGCGTTGCCAAAGGTGGCGTTCAGCAGACCGCCCACACCTTCACCAGCGTGTTCCGCCAGGTGCTCGGTGGCGTGCCCCAGCCAGCCCGCGAGTGGCAGGATCGCCAATGCCGAAGCCACAAACACCAGCAAGTGTTGCCCCGGCGCGAGATGCTCCAGAGCGACGGCGATGGGAATAAACACCAACAAAAGATTCAGCAAATTCTCAACCTCGCTTGTTCCTCAGCAAGGATAGACGGTCGCGGAGGGATGCTTTGCGCCTAAGAAACCGTCGAGACAACCTCTCCAGTAGGTGTATGGCGACCAACGCATATACCGCTACCAGTAAAAACAACGCCATGCGCACGGTAAATGCCTGATACACGTCGTTGCCGACGACGCTGTCCTGCACGGCAGCACCCAGCAGAATCAGCATGTTCATCAGTGTGTTGCTCCAGAACCCGGGCGTGAAGCGATTGCGAAACACCTGGTAGCAGCCCGCCGCGATGATCAGGCTCACCAACAGTATCCAGGCGCCGAAAAACCATAGCTCCACGGCGAACCCCAGGCACCACCACACCAACACCGCACACAGGCCGCCGAGCAGAGTGGAGCCCACAAGCTCAACGCCAGCGTCCCGCAATTTCAACTCACTGGCCTCCCGTCCCAACAAAATACTCTTTACCAGGAAGGGCAGGTTGGTGGTGGGGTTGGTAAGGGTAAAGGCGAAGGCTGGCAGCACAATCAGCGTGGCCCGCAACGACAGCCAGTTTTCCTCATCCGGCGCAATGCCTGGCAATGGTGGCGCGGGGCGCGCGGCATGAGAATCTTCCGGGAACAGCGGATAGACCAGCCACAGGCAGAAAATGGCCACCGCCATTCCCAACACCAGTGCCTCCAGCAGTGCCGATGCGACCGCGGACCCCGCTATGTCGGCAGCGGGAATGGCGGTAACGCCCAGTGCCAACAGTGTGGCGGGCAGCGCTTTGCCGGGTGCAAGCGCCAGGCGGTTGCTGAAGAAAAGCCCGAGGGCAATGACCAGCAGCGCGGTAAACGGCGCCTGTTGCAGCAGCGGCCCGATGAGCATGCCAACGCCGAGTGCTACGGCCATAAACAGCACCAGCCCGAAAGCCGCCCGCGCGCCTGGTGGCGGTGCCGGCACTGCCGCCACCAGTACCGCGAGTACCGGGGCCACGAACGGAATACCGATATCGAATCCATAACACAATGTCAGTGCCAGACTGGTGCAGAATGCGAGGCGGTAGCAACGTCGCGCCGCCAGCGGTAAGGCGGGGGATACTTCTTCTTGTGGGGGTGGGGCGGCAATCATTTCGAGCATCGCTTGTGGGGAGCTCTCAGTGCTCCGCATGGGCAGCAGTGGCGGGATAGGTCTCACGCATGAACATGGCAATCAGGAGCGCGATCAGTATCGCCAGTAATAGCGGGCGCGACGCAAACTGTGCGAGTTCAGTCGAGGCCGGAGTCAGCCCTTCGGCCTGGCCGAGACCGATACGCATGCCCGGGCGACTGATCATAATACCGCCGACAATAAACATGATGCCGTTGACGATGGCGGCTGAAGTGCCAATATTTTCCGGTTCTACCACATCGGCGGCACTACTGAACGCCAACATATGCGCAGAATTGCCGAAGCCGAACGCGAAGCAGAGAAACATATCAAAGGTGGCTCCAATGGGGGGCGCAAAAAGGATAAGGGCGAGTGCCACCAGCTGAATTGCGATTCCCGCCATGGTCGGCAGCTTGCGTCGGCGCATTTGATCCGAAATCCACGGTGTGACAAAACACCCTGCAGCGAGACCGAGCCACAGCAATGAGGCGGCGAGATTGGCGGTTGCAGGCTGAAGCCCACGAACCATCATCAGTTTGGGCCCCCACACCACACCTAACGCAAGCATTACGCCAAAACACAGAGCGCCAAACGCCGCCGCAACCCAGATCATGGGCACCGCGCCGACTTCCGCCATGGACCGGGCGACACTGTGGAGAAATGGCCGTACACCGCGGGCACCGGCAACTGCCACTGGAACCGGATCCCGCAGTCGGAAAAATGCGATGATAAACAGCGCTACGCCGAACCCCGCAACCGAGGTGAATAGCTCCCGCCAGGGCCAAGTTTCCAGCGCTCGCGAAAGGAGATTCTGATTGAACGCGGAAAATAATGAAGCGGAAAACTGTACAAAGCCGAACATCAGGCTGAATCTGCCCCAGCCGAACCAGCTGCCGCCAATATAGCCGGCGCCCACAAACCCGCTACAAGCACCCAAAGCAATAAACACCTGGGAAAGCAGCAGCATGCTGAAATTTCTGGCGCTGGCGAACAGGAAAATACCAATGGTCACCAGAACTATGGCGGGTAGCAGCACCTTGCGCGCACCCAGTCGATCGAGCAACGGCCCGGCTAGGAACTGACAAATGGCGAAGACCCATGTGTAGAGCGCGGCAATAAATCCGACCTGGGCGATGCTCAGACCAACATCTTCCTGCACCCGGGCATTCACGATGGAGTAACCGGTCTGGAAACTGAAGTAGTACACCACGAAAGTGACGCCGATCAGCCACACCCCCCAGGCTCGCCACCCACCCAGTTTGGGCGTTGCACTGTCCGTTTCCAACATCCTGCGCACTCCTGTCAGCCATGGCCCTGCTGCGGATAAGTTTCCCGCATAAACAGGGCGATCAGCAGCGCCAGTACACCGGCAATAATCAGGGGCAGACTGGCGTATTGCGCCAGAGTCAGTGACTCCGGTTCCAGACCCTTATCCAGCCCGATACCAATACGAAATCCCGGCCGACTGATCAGAATGCCGCCGAAAATAAACATGATGCCGTTGACAATGGCCGCTGATGTGCCGATCTGGTGTGGTTGTACAACATCCGCGGCGGTGCTGAATGCAAGCATATGTGTAGCGTTGGCAAAGCCGAGGAGGAAACACAGTGTCAGCGCCAGACCACTGCCTATGCCCGGCAAAAACAACAGTCCCAGCAGCGCCGCGAGCTGAACGGCGCAACCTACCACCATGGTGCGTTTGCGACGTTTGATCACGTCTGACCAGTGCGGAACGATGGCACTGCCCGCTGCCAATCCCAGCCACAGCAGGGAGGAGCCTAGAGCCGCACTGGTTTCACTTAGTTCATGCGCCATCAAAATTTTGGGCATCCAGACTACGCCGAGCGCGAGCAGCATGCCAAACGACAGGGCGCCAACCAGTGCCGCCACCCAAACGTGTCCGATCCTGGCAACGCTCGCGAGGTTTTTCAGTACGGAAACAAAAAAGTTATCCGTGTTGCTGTCAGCGGCATGTACAACCGGCGTAGGGTTGCGGATAAAGATCAGACCGAGTACGAACAGTACAACACCGAATGCCGCCGTGGCATTGAACAGGGTGCGCCAGGTAGTGGCGTCCAGCGCCATGCTGATCAGGTTGACGGAGAATGCCGAAGTGAGTGCGGCGACTACCTGCACCAGACCAAACATGAAGCTGAACTTTGCCATGCCGAACCACTGGCCACCGATATAACCCGCGCCGACGAAGCCAACACAGGAGCCGATGGCGACCACCACCTGGGACAGTAGAAGCATGCTGTAACTCTGTGCATTGGCGAACAGAAAAATGCCCAGTGCCACCAGTGCAATGGCAATGGGCAAAACCTTGCGGGAACCGAGCCGGTCCAGCAGCGCACCGCCAAAAAACTGGGAAATGGCAAAAGCCCAGGTGTACACCGCAGCGATGCCTCCGACCTGTTTGATGGTCAGGCCGACATCCTCCTGAACACTGGGGTTCACGATGGAATACCCGGTCTGAAAGCTGAACAGATACACCACAAACAGCACGGAGAGCGTCCATACCCACCACGCCATGGCGCCGCCCAATTTCGGGGGCGCGACGGGGGGGGATGTATCACGGCTGGCAGACATGGCTGACCTCCATCTTTGTCAATTTACACATGCGAATTCAGCGGGTTTTTGTCTGTTCGTATTGCAGTTTTCCTGCGATATAGGTTGCCTGCACCGCGCGGTCATCACCGAGGGTCATCTGTATAAACAATGCCTCGTGAATGTCTTCAACAAATTGCATACGGTAGTCGATGATCGGGGTGGATTTCATATCGAGTACGATGACATCTGCCTCCATACCCGGGGCGATGCTACCGACCTTATCATCGATATACATGGCGCGCGCAGTGCCTCGGGTAGCGAAGTAAAACGCGTGCCCGGCGGTGAGCGCCTTGCCATTTAGCTGTGCAGCCTTATACGCCTCATTCAGTGTGGACAGGATGGAAAACGACGTGCCGGCACCGAGGTCGGTGCCGATACCAACCCGCACCGGGCGTTTGGGATCTTTTGCCCGGTACACATCGAGATAGCCACTGCCAAGGAAAAAGTTGGATGTGGGGCAGTGGGAAATGGCAGATCCGGTGTGGTGCATGCAGCAGAGTTCATCTTCTGTCAAATGAATGCCGTGGCCGAACACCGCTCGCGGGCGGCACAATTTACTGTGGTCATAAACGTCGAGATAACCTTTGCGGTCCGGGAATAACTCCTTGACCCAGGCGACCTCATCCAGGTTTTCTGAGACGTGGGTCTGCATATAACAGTCGGGGAATTCGTCCCACAGAGCACCGGCGGATTCCAGCTGATCGGCCGTGCTGGTGGGCGCAAAGCGCGGGGTGATGGCGTACATCAGACGACCGCGATTGTGCCACTTGCCGATCAACGCTTTGGAATCGTCGTAGCCGCTCTGCGTCGTGTCCAGAAGGTAGTCTGGCGCATTGCGGTTCATGAGTACCTTGCCCGCTGCCATGCGCATACCCAGGCGTTCGGCTTCTTCAAACAGCGCATCGACGGATTGTGGAAACACTGTGCAGTACACACAGCTGGTGGTGATGCCATTTTTCAGGCACTCATTCAGAAAGACGTTGGCCACGGAAGCCGCGAAGGCCTTGTCGGCGTACTTGCGTTCGGTGGGGAAGGTGTATTTGTTCAGCCAGTCGAGCAGCTGCTCGCCAAAGGCGGCAATCATCGGCGTCTGCGGAAAGTGCACATGGCTGTCGAGAAAACCGGCGGTGATCAGTGCGTCCGGGCCATAGTTGCGGATCTTCAGGTCTTTGGGCAGCTGTGGCTGGATCTGGTCCACGGGGCCGAAATGGGTAATGACACCTTTGCCGAATGCCACAATGGCATCGGGTTCATATAGCATTGTGTCTTCCACACTGGATGCAAAGGGATCGCCGGTAAAAGTCAGAACCGGGCCTCGGATGGCGCTGTCCGGAACAGGGTTGGGAGTAGTCATGGCGGGCCTCCGTTACTTCCGTGCCGCCGTGAAAGGAAATGTCTGAATGGCGGGCTGGTAGCCGTGGTGGGCTGGAATATGCCTCGCGACGGCAAAAAATAATCTCACTAGGTGCTGGCCGAGACTGTTCAGTACCTCGGTCAGTAGCGCGGAACAAAGTGGTCCCATACGTCAAAAATCGACTTTGTCATCCATTTGATCAGGGACGAAATCTATTGGGCGCCACAGAGAGACTACTCTCTTAGTAAAGCAGTAAACGGCTTTTAAGTGGTGGGCTGGTGCCCTATGGGCTTTATGTATTTTTTTAATGAAAAGCTCTGCGTTAATTCTCACATTGAGGGCGGTGAACAGTGACATCGACAATGGAATTTCTGCGCGCGGAGTTGGCGGAAACTCCGACCAATGCGCAGCGCCTGTTTCTGCTCTATTACAACGGCATACTGGTGGATCTGGTTGTGCTGAATCTGTTTGCGGAGTTTTCCGACAACGTCGAGATCCGCTCCTTCAGTATCTCCCTGCTGGCGGCGATGTTGTTGCAGCTGCTGCTGAAGCTGACGATCGCGTTTGAGCACAAAGTCGCGGCATTCTTCAAAAAATATTCCGGTGGATTTGCCAGATTCCTGCGTTACTTCTGTGCCTGGCTGGTGTTGTTCGGTTCCAAGTTCGTAATTCTGGAGGCGATCAGTTTTGTATTTGACGAAGACGTGCGTTTTCACGGCGCGTGGCACGGGGTGGTCACGCTGATTGTCGTGGTGGTGGTGATGTTGCTGGTGGAAGAGCTGATCGTGCGCGTTTTCCGTCGGCTGCGTTTCAAAGTGGGGAAGCCGGACACGGGTGAGAGTTAGTGTCCGATGCTCAGTACGCGTATGACAGATAACTCATGACACGGATGTAGAGTTTGCCCAGTTGACGCAGAACCGGGTGGTCGTCGGTGTAGGCAATCACCGAGGCTTGGCCGCCCATGCGCAACTGCTTCAGAACCTCCGGTGGTGGTGCTGAGGCAAACTCTATGCGTACCGGAAAGCGCTGTGCCTGACGCAGCCAGTCGCGGTTGTTCTGTACCTCCGGCAGATCGCCAGGTGCTGGTGTGCGGCCGGCATTTACCCCCACGCCAATGTCCCGCACCCGCCCCTGTAATACCCGTCCCGGCAGCGCATCCAACAGAATTTCCACCGGCGTGCCCGGTTTCAGGTGCCCCAGATTGTTTTCCGTGTAATCCGCACTGATCCAGAAGTCCTCGCGCGAAATCAGCGTCAGTACTGCACTGCCGGTGCCGGCGTAGCGGCCTGCCTCTGTGCGCAGGTCGGTGATGATGCCGTTGGTCTGTGCAACCACGGTGGTATTGTCAAGATCCCGTTGCGCCTGGTTTACCGCGGCTCGGGCGACTTTCAGCAGAGAGTTATTGTGTTCCGAGTCGCCACCTTTCTGCTCGATGGCCTGTTGGATGGCCGCTTCCGCAGCGACAACCTGGGCGCGCGCCTGCTCCAGATTCGCGCGGGAAATTTCCAGACGCCGCAGGGAAATGGTGCCGGGGTCGTCGTCCCGCAGGCGTTTCAAACGTGTGTAGTCCTGCTCGGCTTCCAGCCTGCCCGCGACTGCAGCGCGCAGATTGGCGCGCGCCTGTTCGACCGCTGCGTCGCCGGCGGCGATCTGCTGCCAGGTGTTGTCCAGGTTGGCGCGTGCACTCTGCAGGGCCAGTTCGTACTCGGAACGGTCGATGGCAAACAGTTTTTCGCCCGCGTTCACCTGCTGATTGTTGCTGACCCAGACATCGGTAATGACACCGGCCACTTTGGGGGCAACCCCGACCACATAGCCCTGTACCCGGGCCTGGGAGGTGTAGGGGGTGAAGCGGTCAGCGAGCAGGTAGAGACACAGGGATACAAAAATCAGTGCCAGCAGGATTTTGATGCCGCGTCCTACAGATCTGGCGGAATCTTCCGCCTGGGCCGGTTGCGGCGCGGGGGTATCCGCAGCGGCGGTCTCCGTCGCGGCTATTTCGTCCAGGGTATCCCGGTTATCTGCGGGCGGTTCTCGCTCGTGCATTACGGTAGTGCTTCCCCGCTCGTTGCGGGAATCGGCTCCTCGAGTAAATCCCCCCAGTCGACACGCTCCTGCATCCGGTAGCGCGTATCCGCGGGGATCAGATCGTCGACGCTGGCTTCGCGCCAGCCGCCGCCGAGGGATCGGTACAATTCAATAATGGCAGCTACATGGTCACCGCGGTTGATCACCACAAGGTCGGACTGGGCAAAAACCGCGGCCTGTGCATCGAGCACCCGCTGGAAATCGGAATAGCCCTCCTGATAACGGCGCATAGCGATTTCCAGCGAACGCTCCGCGGCTACCAGGGATGCGTCCAGAATACCCTGGCGGGCGTGAGTCTGGGCGATGCGGCTGGCGGCGTCGTCGGTTTCGCGCGCGGCCTGCAATACCGTCGCGCGGAAAACTTCCAGCCGCTGCTGCAGGCGGGCGTCCTGGACTCGCACGTTATTTTCGATGCGCCCATAGCTGAAAATATTCCAGCGCAGCGCCGGGCCTGCGGCAATGGTGGAAACATCCGGAAGATTGTCGAGGCTGGTACCGGCCCAGCCGAGGGTGCCAAACAGGGAGATGGCCGGGTAGAGATCGGTAATGGCTACGCCCACCTGGGCCGATTGCGCAGCGGCTTCCCAGGCTGCGGCGCGCACATCCGGGCGCCTGAGCAGCAGATTGACCGGAGCCTCACTCAGTGGAATCTGTTGTATATCCGGCAGGTGGTCGTCGACGCCGGCCAGTTCCGGCAAATCCCCCGGTGCTCGCCCGAGTAGCGCACACAGGGCGTTGCGTTGCAGGGTTCTGGTCAGCTCCAGGACGGGAATGGTGGCCAGCGTGGCCAGGTATTGGGTGCGTGCCTGCTGCAGATCCAGCTCGGATTCCTGACCACTCTGGAACAGCTTGCGGGTGATTTCCACATTGCGTTCCTGCAGCGTGATATTGCGCCGGGCAATGTCGATGCGTTGCAGGGTGGTCTTGTAGCCGTAGTAGAGGGTTGCCACCTCCGCGGCCAGTAATACCTGGCCGTCGCGCTGGTTGGCGATGGAGGCAAAAAAGGAGGCGTCGGCGGATTCGATGCCGCGGCGGAAGCGACCCCAGAAATCCATTTCCCACTGGATATTGAAGGCGATATCGCCGGTGCGGTAATCCCGGTGGTCGTCGTCGGGGCCGCCGTGCAGGTATTCGGAGACATAGGCGCCGGCTGCGTCGATCTGCTGCAACTGGGGGTATTTGAAACCAATGGCGATACCGAGCGCGGCGCGGCTTTCGAGAATGCGCAAACCGGCAATCTGCAGGCTGGGGTTTTCGTGGCGCGCGAGTGTCATCAGGTTATCGAGGGTCGGATCGCCGAGGCGCTGCCACCAAAGACTCAAATCCGGTGCGTCGGGATCCCGGAAGGTCTGCCCGTAAAGATCCGGTTGCCACACCGACAGCCAGGCGATATCCGGTTCGCGAAAGTCAGGCCCCAGAGGGGCGCAGGCGACGAGGCTCGACAGCAACAGTGTGGAGAGCGTATGGAGAAAGCGGGAACGCAGTGCCGGGCGGCGCATTACGCGAGATCGTTGCTGGAGTTGTCCGCTGCGACCATAAATAACGTTCCTTGTGCGCGGCGTATGCGGGGCGTACTTCGGCAAAAATTATAGCAGTCGCCTCTGGCGGTCCCTGCGGGAAGTCGTGCAACAGCTCGCTTTACCAAAGTCTCCAGCTCCGCGTTGAGAAAGCTCGATCTGAATGCGTTGGCGGCGCGCCTTTGTTGCCGAACTTTCCACGTGGACCACTAGCGGGAAATTCGCCTGCGAGTGTGCCTCTCGCTCATTAATACCGCGACGACGATAATGGCGCCACCGATGGCGAGGCGCGGCAGGTCTGCGTCGCGGTTCCATATCAGCAGGTTGACCAACAGCCCCGCGGGAATCAGCGCGTTGTTCATTGCCGCCAGCGTGCCGGGTGAAACCCGGGTGGCGCCCTTGTTCCAAAGGAAAAAACCGAGCCCCGAGGCCACCGCACCGAGCCACGCAAGCACACCCCACTGAATCGGCGCGGTGGGGTATTTGGGGGTACCGAGCGCCAACCACGCGACAAAGGCAACCATGCTGGCGCCGATAAAGAACCAGCCGAAGGTCTGTCGTGGTGGCAGCGATTGCACACGGGTATGCGAGGATTGCATACACTGCCTGTAGGCCACCTGGCCGGCGGCAAAGCAGAGGTTGGCACCCTGCACCACGAAAAAGCCTTTCCAGTAATCGTCGCTCAGGTTGTCCCAGCGAATGACGGCGGCGCCCAGCACGGCGATGGCTGCCACCAGCAGGTTCCGGGGGGAAAACTGCCGCGCTAACAGATCGTAGATCAGGGCGATGTATACCGGGGTGAAAATGGTGAACAGCAGAACCTCTGGCACGCTCAGCAGCAAAAAAGACTGGTAGTAGAACAGGTACATCAATCCCAGCTGCACGGCGCCGATGGCCATCAGTGTGAGTGCGGTGCGTGGCGGGGTTCGCCAGTTGAGAAACGGCAGAAAAACCAGGGTGGCGAGCAGTACGCGTGTGAGTACGGCAAAGTAGCTGTCGACCTGGCCGGCGAGATAGACGCCGATCAGGCTGAAGGAGAAGGCCCACAGCAGGGTGATGAGGATTAACAGAATCATGAATGGAATGTTTTACCGGTGAGTTTGCCGATGGATTTCAGATCCCTGGCGGCGTTGGCGCAGCTTATTGAGCGTTTGAAGAACGTGCACGCGTTCAGCTTTACTGCCAGCAATGGTCCGGGTTCACAGACCAACTGGCGCGGGCACGGTCGCGGTGAGGTGGAGGTTACCAGTTTTGGTGCGCATATTCTGTTTGCGGAGCGCGCGGCATTTACCGATGTTGATGGCCACAGGATTGATCTGCAGAACACCTACCGCTGGACCCGCTGTCTCGATGCTGTGCGGTTGGAGCATCTGCGTCGGGAGGCGCCGGTGTTACTGTTCAATCTGGTGCCCGTCACCGAGCACGGGTTTCGTCACCAGTCGCCGCATTTGTGTGGGGAGGACACCTACACCGCGGATTTGATTCTTCATGCGGATGAGATTGAACTGATCTGGCAGATCCATGGGCCGCGGAAAAACGAACAGCTTCACTACCATTACTGGTAGTTTTTTGGAGGCTCTTTTAAAACATTCCTGTTTTAGAAGGTCTTGCAAGACTGCACCGGTAGCGACACCTTCGCGAAAAATTCAGCACTCCGGTCAAACTTGAGTTTAGAGGTTGATTTGTCCTTTGAGGTACGTCACCGCGCGGCCGCGCATGATCACCCTGTCACCATTCAATTCGCACTCCAGCTCACCACCCCGCGGTGAAACCTGTTTCGCTTTCAATATCGTCTTGCCGAGTTTCTGCGCCCAGAACGGTACCAGCCGGGTATGCGCGGAGCCCGTCACCGGGTCTTCGTCGATACCGATGGCCGGGGCGAAGAAGCGACTGACGAAGTCGCAGTCGAAGCCATCTCCGGGGGCGGTGCAGATCACGCCTTTGTAGGGGAGGTTTTTTACCGCGCGCATGTCGGGAGCAAGACCGGCGACGGTGTCGGCGGAGGTGAACTCCAGCAGCAGCTGCTGATTGGAACCGGTGATTTCCAGCGCTCGCACAGGTGTCGCGCCCAGAGCTTGTGCATAGCTTTCGGCTAAGGGAATTTCACTGTTTTTCTGCGCGGGAAAGTCCAGCGCCAGCAACCCGTTTGCCCGACGCACCATCAGCTCGCCGCTGCGGGTGTAAAAGTGAATGGTGTCGTCGGTGAACCCCAGCTCCGTCCACAGCAGATGCGCGGTGACGAGGGTGGCATGGCCGCACAGAGGCACTTCTTCGGTGGGGGAGAACCAACGCAGTTCGAAGCCGTTGTCGGCGGGGACGGTAAACGCGGTTTCCGCGAGATTGTTTTCCGCGGCGATCTGTTGCATCAGCTGATCGTCGAGCCAGTGGCTGAGCGGAACGTAGGCGGCGGGGTTGCCCTTGAACAGTTCGGAGGTGAAGGCGTCGGCCTGGTAAATGGGCAGTTGCATGGGAGTTTCCTTCTCAATTTTGCCAGCACAAAAAAAGGGAGCGCTGAACAGCGCTCCCTTTTTAACAGGCGCCGCCGGTAATTTCTATTTCCGTCCGGCGCGCTCGAGGTTGTTGTTACCAGCCCCTTGTTACCAACCGAAGACGCCCTTGAAGAAGAAGAAGAACAGGATCGCCAGGCCGGCGCCAGCGGGCAGGGTGACGATCCAGGAGGCGACAATGGTCGTGATCATACGCAGGTTGAGTGCGCCGATACCACGCGCCAGGCCCACGCCAAGTACTGCGCCCACCAGCGTGTGGGTGGTGGAAATCGGCAGGCCGGTACCGGAAGCCAGTACCACGGTGGAGGCGGCACCCAGCTCGGCGGCGAAACCGCGGCTCGGAGTCAGCTCGGTGATCTTCTGGCCGATGGTGGCCATCACCTTGAAACCGTAGGTGGCGAGGCCGACCACGATACCCACGCCCCCCAGCAGCAGGATCCAGGAGGGCATGACCGCCTTGGCGGTCACGGCGCCCTGCTGCACGGTGTTTACAATCGCCGCCAGCGGGCCGACGGCGTTGGCCACGTCGTTGGAGCCGTGGGCGAAGGCCATGGCACAGGCGGTGAAAATCATCAGGATGGCGAATACCCGCTCTACGTTGGCGAAGCGATTGCCGCGCTCGCGCTCGGGGTCGCGTTTGATGCGCTTGATCATCACCATGCCCACACCCATCACGATAAGGCCGACCACCCCGGCGATCAGCGCGTCCTGCCAGAAGGCGAGGCTGATGTTCGCGTCTTTCAGCACGTGACTGAGACCCTTGGTGAGGGTGACCATGGCGATCATCCAGCCCACAGCAAACATGTAGATGGGGATGTAGCGCTTGGCGTTGGTGAAGGGATCCTCGGTGTTGAGGATCAGGCGCTGTACGCTGCGGAACAGCAGGAACGAAAAGGTGCCGGCCAGTACCGGAGAGACCACCCAGCTGGCGACAATACTGCCCACCTTGCCCCAGGATACCGCGTCCACGGAAATACCTACGGCAGAGAAGCCAACAATGGCGCCGACGATGGAGTGAGTGGTGGATACCGGCCAACCGAGGATGCTGGCGATCATCAGCCAGGTGCCCGCGGCCAGCAGGGCGGAGAGCATGCCGTAAATCAGCAGCTCCGGTTTATCCGCAAACAGGTCCGGAGAAATAATGCCTTTGCGGATGGTGGCGGTTACCTCGCCGCCGGCGAGATAGGCACCGGCGAATTCGAAGATCATGGCGATGATGATCGCCTGTTTGATGGTCAGTGCGCGGGAGCCTACCGAGGTTCCCATGGCATTGGCCACGTCGTTTGCGCCTACGCCCCAGGCCATGAAGAAGCCGAAGACGCAGGCCAGAATCAGAAAGATGTGGCCGTACTGAGCAATGATGTCCATGGTCTGTCCCCTTTAACGCGCAAGCAACAGCTGTAGTCGGTTGCCGACGGCGTGCGCGCGGTCGGCCAGATCGCCGACCCACTCGATAACGCGATACAGGAATATCACGTCCACGGGAGGCAGTTCTTTTTCTATTTTGAACAGGGCGGAGCGCACCTGTACTTCGAGCTTGTCGGACTTGCGCTCCAGCTCATCCAGCTCTTCGGTCATGCGCTGGGCGATATCCACTTCGCGCCCGGCGAAACCGGATTCCAGCAGCTCGTCCAGCTCGTTGATCGCGGTGAGGGCCTGGGCAGAGGCGGCGACGGCGCTCTCCACGAAGGTCTGCATCTGGGTGCGCAGTGCCTCGGGTACCTGCATCTGGCGACCGATGGCGAGACCGGCGATGTCCTGGGCGGTGTTGGCCACTTCGTCCTGGGCGTGGAGCAGCTCCAGCAGGTCGGTACGGGAAACCGGCATGAACAGACTGTCCGGCAGGTGCAGGCGCAGGTCTTTTTTGATGTCGTCGGCGCGGTTTTCGGTGGCGGAGATGCGCTGCTGGATGGTTTTGGCGGTGTCGAAGTCCTCTTGCATAAGAGCTTCGAAGAAGGGCACCAGATCCGCTGACGCCTTGTGGGCGGTCGCCATGTGCTCCTTGATGGGCTTGATCGGCGAGCGGCCGAACAGGTTGGCGATATTGGACAGGGGCATGGTTTGTTCCTTTTTCCGGTCCTGACAGTTGGATGAAAAGCCACCGGGGCGGCCAAATTTGGCGGCATGGTACCCCAACATCCGCCGAGGGCACAGTGACACCGGTGTGACGAGGGAGTTTCGGCGATTATCTGTGGACCTGACGCACTGTTGCCACCCGTCATAAGAGCTACAATGCGCCTTCACACTAAGCGTAGACGGGTGCAAAGGTATGGCTGTGGGCACTGTGACGGGCGGGACAAAAGGGGCAAGAGGGGCGGACAGGATTCTCGACCTGCCGGGGTTACTGGAAGACCTGGTAAGCCAGGGATATGTGAGCCGCCCGGATGCCAACCGCCTGATCGGCACACCGCGCACCGCCGAGCAGGCGCAGATGCACCCGCTTACCTATATTGCCAGCTGCGAGCTGCCCAACCTGAAAAAGCCCGGCAAGGTGCTGGACGCCTCCATCCTTACCCAGTGGCTGGCGGATACCTCCTCCCACGGCCTTTACCACATCGACCCGCTCAAGGTGAATGTGGCGGCGGTCACCGAGGTGATGAGTTTCCAGTTCGCCAAGCGCCACCAGATCCTGTGTGTGGAGGCCAGTAAGGACATGCTGCTGGTGGCCACCGCTCAGCCCTACACCTCCGGCTGGGAGGAACAGCTCGAGCACACCAGTGGCCGTACCGTGCAGCGAGTGGTGGCGGACCCGGCGGATATCAAACGCTACGGTACCGAGTTCTACTCCCTGGCCCATTCGATCACCGGTGCCAGTGGCCTCAAGGGTACCTCCGCTGCCAACAACTTCGAGCAGCTGCTGGAATTGGGCAACCTCAAAGATCCGGAGGCCAACGACCAGCACATCGTCAATATTGTCGACTGGCTGCTACAGCACGCCTTCGATCAGCGCGCCAGTGATATTCATATCGAGCCCCGTCGTGACGTCGGGCGCATCCGCTTCCGTATCGACGGCATCCTGCACCCGATCCACGAGTTGCCGGACCAGGTCAACGCCGCTGTCACCAGCCGCCTGAAGATCCTCGGCCGTATGAATGTGGCGGAGAAGCGCAAACCCCAGGACGGCCGTATCAAGACCAAGCGCCCCGATGGCAGCGAGGTGGAACTGCGCCTTTCCACCCTGCCCACCGCCTTCGGCGAAAAACTGGTGATGCGGATCTTTGACCCGGAAGTGCTGGCCCGGTCCTACACCGATCTCGGCCTTGGCGGCGACGACCTGGCCCGCTGGCAAACCATGCTCGGCCGCCCCAATGGCATTGTGCTGGTCACCGGTCCTACCGGTTCCGGTAAAACCACCACCCTGTATACCGCGCTGAAACAGCTCGCCTCCACCGAGGTGAATGTATCCACCATCGAAGACCCCATCGAGATGGTGGAAGACAGCTTTAACCAGACCCAGGTGCACCACAGCATCGGCCTGGATTTCGCCGCTGGCATCCGCACCCTGATGCGTCAGGACCCGGACATCATCATGGTGGGCGAGATCCGCGACCTGGAAACCGCGCAGATGGCGGTACAGGCGGCGCTCACCGGTCACCTGGTGATCTCCACCCTGCACACCAACGATGCGCCTACCGCGGTGACCCGTCTGCTGGACCTGGGGCTTCCCCACTACCTGCTGAAATCTACCGTGCTCGGCGTGATGGCCCAGCGTCTGGTGCGCACCCTCTGCCCCAGCTGCAAACGCAAAACGGAAGTGAGCGACGAGGATTGGCAGGCGCTGGTGAAACCCTGGAAGGCGCCCAAGCCGGAAGTGGTGTATCAGCCGGAGGGTTGCCTGGATTGCCGCAATACCGGTTACCGCGGCCGTCAGGGTATCTATGAAATTCTCCCATTCAGTGAGGGCATCCAGTCCCTGGTCACCCACGATTGCGACCTGCAGCAGGTGCGACGTCAGGGGATGCGTGAGGGCATGAACAGCCTGCGTTTATCGGGGGCGAGAAAGGTGGCCGCGGGTATTACCACTGTGCAGGAAGTACTGCGGGTGGCACCGCCGCCGGATATTGCTTTTTAAACGACGGCCAATAAAAAACCCGCGCGCTGCGCGGGTTTTTTATCGTGCTGTCGCCCGATGTCAGCTCTGAGTGGCTTCCTCTTTCGTCGACTCCGCTTTCTCTTCCGCGGTCTGTTCCTCTTCTTCCCGTTCAATCAGCACCAGATCCTGGCGGCGTTTATTCGTTACCCGATCGAAATCGTGCTGGCTGATTTCAAAGAGCTGTTCGCGGTCGTCCCGGCGCACATAGTATTTGTCGTCGGCGCTGGCGAAGTGGTAGCGTCGCTCCCCCTCACTGGTCTGCACCACGATTTCCGTCTCCTCCGCCTGCAGAGCACTTTCGCTGGCGTTGTCGACGGCTTTGGTAATACGCAGCTTTTCCAGTGCCGCAGCCAGTTCCCGGGCTTTGCCGGGGTCCACTGCGGGCGTCTGTTCCCCGTCACCCGAGTCAGCAGCGGCAAACTTCCAACCGTCTTCCGCTTTTTCCAGTGCATAGTCCGGGCCCTGAATCTGCTCCAGTGTACCGGCGGCCAGCAGGGATTTGTCCAGCCAGCTGTCGGTGGTTGTGGGCAGGTCAAAGCTGTTCAATTCCACCGCATAGATGGCGTCGTCATCGGCGCGGCGCACATGCACCTTGCGGAAGCCCGGTGAGGTGCCCACAAACAGTTCCAGCGCCGGCTTATCCCCTTCCGCGGAGTACAGCTTCAGGTGCTTGCGGAATTTTTCTTCCGCCACCTCGAAGCGTTCGCGGGCGCTGTTGCTGGTGGCCACCGGCCAGTTGCCTTTCAGTGCGGTGAGTTTTTCCAGCAGGGTATCCAGCTTGTCACCGTTTACCGGCAGGTCGTGGAGTTCGGGCAGCAGCCACTGTCCGTCTTTGCGTACCAGGGTAACGTGTTCGTCGTCACCGGCAATCTCCAGTCGCTGCAGGGCATTGGTTTCTGTCTGTACCAGTTGGGTGGCCTGCGCCTGTGCCTGTTGTCGGGAGGTGGATTCCCAGAACAGGCCGGTGGCGAGGACCAGCTGCAGGGCCAGCACGCCACTCAACGCCATTTGTAGATTTTTCATGCGCTATTTCTCCTATCCTCCTCAGCCGGCCAGCAGTTGTTGGTAGCGCTGCTGGCGGGCGCGGTTACGCAGCTGTTGGATCAGGGCGACGATGCCCAGTGCCAGCAGTGCGGCGATATAGTTCAGTGATTCCCAGAACAGCCGGCTGTCCTGCTCCATGGGGGGCAGGGTGCGGTTGAAGTGGCTGCGGGCGCGGATGCTGAGCAGGCCTGCATCTTCCAGAGACCAGTCCACACTGTTGGCCGCCAGTTGCAAGGTATTGAGGTAGTCACCGCCGGCTGCGGCGCCGCTCATGCGCACCACCTGATCCCGCAGGAAGTCGTTGGAGGCGAACAGGATGATGCGCGCAGATTCCGGTGATCGGCTGATCTGGCTGGGCAGGTTCTCCAGCTGGCTGGCGTCACTTGCGCTGTCGTTTTCGCTTTCGCCTTCCGCCGTGTTTTCTGCGGCACTTTCTGCTTGCGCTAGTGGTGACGGTTTATTGGCAAAGTAGGAGTCGAAACGTCCGGCACTGACCACACCCAACAGGTGCGAGGCGCGTTCGCCCTCGGGGGTGAAGGCGCTGATCTGACCGTCCACGTAGCGTGGCATCACGTTGGTGTTGCTGGACAGCCAGGCACTGTCGGAACTGCGCAGCAGCTGGGTAATGCTGCGTGCAGCAGACTTCTCTTCATCCACCTGAATGGGGGAGGCCCAGCTGACGGTGGCCTGGGGAAGATTGCCGGTGATGGGGTTGTCGGCATTGAGACCGTCGCCGCGCACGTCGATAAAGTAGGGGTAATCCAGCATGCGCAGTTCCTGCAGTTGGAAACCGCCCACGTTGCGGGTGACCGGTACCGGGAAGGCGCTGTTTTGCGGGTCCAGCACCAACTTGTTGTCCACCTTCAGGCCCATGTGATCGAGCCATTTTTCCAGGCCGCTGTTGACCCGGTTCAGGCTCAGGCTGCGGTTCGACAGGTTGGCGCTGTAGGGGGAGGTGGCGGCGATCACGGTGCCCCCCTGCATCAGGAACTGGTCCACCGCATACAGGGCTTTCTCGCTCAGGTTGCGCGGTGCCAGCAACATCAGAATATCCGCGTTGCCGGATACGCGGCCGTCGCTGAGGTCTTCCCGCTCCACGTTCAGCTCGGCACCGAGCAGGGTTTCCAGCTGACTGAAGCGCGCACCGCCGCCCATGCCGTGGCTGAAATCGTCCGCCGGTGTCACCAGCGCCACGGTTTTGGTGAAGCCGCTGGCGAAGCGCTTGATGCCCGCTTCGAGATTGCGCTCAAAAGTGTCGGCAGTGAGATCGTCGAGAGGAATCTGCACCACTTTGTCATGCTGATCATCGCGGGCGAGTGTCAGGTAAAAATAGAAGGGACGGCCGATCAGGCTCGCGGCCATGGGCTGGAAGCCGTAATCCTCTGCAATCTGTTGTGCGACCTTGCCGCCATCTGCTTGCGGGTCAATAAAGCTGACCGACAGCCGCTCGCCGGCCTCTGCCTGCATGTCTTCCACACGCTCGCGGATGGACTGTTTGAACTCGGCCAGTTGTTCCGGCAGCTGTTCATCGGCGGAAACGTAGGCGGTAAATTCCAGTGAGCCCTGCACCGTATCGAATAAGTTGCCCTCGCTCTGGTAGCTCTGCAGGACTTTTTTCACCGCGCGGGTCAGGTCGTACTCCGGGTTGCGCAGCTGTACGTCCACGTCGGTTTCCCGCTCCGCGCTCACCTCGATCAGGTCGCGGAAACCCAGCACTTCGTACTCGTCGCCGTACTGCACCAGTACATCGAAGTAAGAACTGACGATGGATGCCTGGTAGCGGTCTGCCACCTGGAAGGGGACGGGCGCGATACCGTATTTACGGTTGGCCTCTTCTTCCAATTCTGGCTCCTGGGTGGGATCGATGATTTCCACCCGTACCCGACCGTTACCTGCCACTTCGTATTCCCGCAGCAGGTCGCGCATCTGCGGCACCAGCGGCGCCAGTAGCGGGTGGGTTTTGCCGCTGAAATAGCCGCGGATCAGCAGGGGCTCCTGTAGCTGGTTGAGGTATTGCTCGGTGGCCGGGGAAATGGAGTACAGATTGCCTTCGGTCACATCGGTGCGCAGGGACTTGAGCTGACCCAGCCATAGATTGGCACCCAGGGAGTTGATCACCAGCAGGGCGGTGACCGTGTGCCAGGCCTGGCGGTGTTTGCGGTCGCCGCCATTGGCCCAGCGTTCGCGCTCCAGCACCAGGGTATTCAATGAGAGGAACACGGCGCACAGGCTCAGGTAATAGTAGAGGTCTGGCAGGTCGAGTACGCCGCGGGTAATGGCATCAAAGCGCGCACCGGTGCTCAGATTGCGCAGCCATTCGCCGGCGGTGTTGCCGAAAAAGTCGGTGAGCAGCGGCGTGCCTATCAGGTAGAACAGGCCGCAGAGGGCAGAGGCGACAATCAGGCTGACGATCTGGTTACTGGCGCGGGCGGAAACAAACAGGCCGATGCTGAGGTAAGCCGCCCCCAGCAGGAAGGTCGCCAGGTAGCCCGCCCACACCGGGCCCCAGTCGAGATCGCCAATGATGGCCACGGTGACCGGCAGCGGCAGGGTGATGGCGAGCGCGATCCCGAGCAGTGCCAGGCAGGCGACAAACTTGCCCATCACAAACTGCCACAGGGGCGCGGGCTGGGTGAGGATATGCTCGAGGGTGCCCTTGCCGCGCTCGTCGCTCCACAGGCGCATGGTGAGCGCGCTGGTGAGGAAGATCAGCAGCAGCGGCATCCACTCGAACAGCGGGCGCACGTCGGCGATATTGCGGGCGAAAAACGCTTCGCCCCAGAAAAACACAAACAGGCTGACGGCGGCGAAGGTGGCGAGGAACAGGTAGGCCACTGGCGAGGCGAAAAACAGCGTGAGCTCTTTGCCGGCCACGCGCTGGATCAGACGTTTGCCATTGACGGGAGGTGATGATTCAGGCCGCATTTTCCAGTGCCTCCGAATTTTTTTCCTTGTGGTTTTCTTTGTTGTTTTCGTTGACCTGACGGAACAGGCTTTCCAGATCCCGCTGCTCCGGTTGCAGGCGGTACAGCTCACCGCCGGCGGCGATCAGGGTGCGCGCAATAACGGCACTGGTGCTGCGTATATTGGTACCTTCGGTGAGGGGGATGCGGAAGTGTCCCGCTTTACCCATGGGTTCGATGGCTGCAATACCTTCGTCTTCGCCGAGCCGGCCGAGTACTTCGCGGGCATCGGTGGCGGAGGTTTCCAGCCAGATGCTGTTGGCGTTGCGCAGGTGTTCGAGCTTTTCGTCCACTGCGAGGCGGCCGCCGTGGATGATCAGTACCCGGTCACACAGGGCTTCCACTTCCTGCATGATGTGGGTGGAGAGAATGACGGTGGCTTCGCGGGCGATCTCTTTGATCAGCGCGCGCATTTGCCGGGTCTGGGTCGGATCGAGGCCGTTGGTGGGCTCATCCAGAATCAGCAGGCGCGGGCGACCCAATATGGCCTGGGCGACACCGACCCGTTGCTTGTAGCCGCGTGAGAGGGTGTGAATGCGCGCGTTGAGTTTGTCGGCAAGCTCCGTGGCTTTAATGGCGCGGCGGATTTCGCTGACTTTGTCGCTGCCGTCTAGACCTTTGAGGGAGGCGGCGTAGTCGAGGTAGTCGGCGACGGTCATTTCACCATATACGGGCAGATTCTCCGGCAGATAGCCCAGTTGCCGTTGCAGGGTTTTGGGCTTGTCGGCCATTGAGATGCCATCAATGGTGACACTGCCGGTATCCGGTTCCAGGTAGCCGGAGAGCATTTTCATGATGGTGGTTTTGCCGGCGCCGTTGTGGCCGAGCAGGCCGACAATTTCGCCTTTTCCGATCTTGAAACTGACGCCGTCGACGGCTTTGAAGTCGTCGTAGTAACGACTGAGGTGGGTGACTTCCAGCACCTTGTCCTCCTTTTGGTTTGGTTGTCAGGGGGTGGTGGTAACGCTTTGGTTTTTTAATCGGCTCCGTGGCGGCGCCGCTGTCCGGTACAGCTTTGCGAGACGCGTGGTGAACCACCATCTGACCGCCATGGATGGCGGAAATGCAGATTTTGCAGGAGCAAAAATCTGCCATGGGGGCTCGGCTGCTGCCGTCCTGGCCGCAGACGGTCTCGCAAAGCTGTACCGGACATCGACGCCTTCGCGCGAAGTGATTTGGTATCTATTCGAGAGTGATTACGGTGGTGGACGCGAGATAGGCAGGTAGATGGGGACGCGTCGTATGGCGCGGCGACAGATTGCCGCAGCCTGAGGGGAGTGCAGGGGTGTGTGATGAATTGTGTAATCAGTCGAAATAGTCATGCTCGTAAAACGGGGCTGCCCGCAATAAAAACAAGGTTCAGACGAAAGATCGCTCGGTATTGATCGTGGGTTAGATAGGGACGCACGGGGAAAGTTCAAGATCATGGGGACTGGACGGGACGGAGAGGATTAGCGTGACGGCCAATGTATACTCGTGCACTTACCACATACATGGGTTGAAAACCCATTCACAGGAGAAGCGCGGATGCCTCTGACCGATCTCTGTCCCCCCCGGCACCAATCACTGTTCTTCCAGCGCTGGAATACCTGGAGTGCGTCGGTTGGTAGCGAAATTGAGGGGCGGGTCGAGTCCTCGCTGATGGATCCGGCGAAGGCTGCCGGAGTGGTGAGATCCTTTGTGGGTTCGGATTTCTTTGTGCAGCAGTGCACGCGCCATCCGGACCTGCTGCCGGAATTGCTGGCGGGGAGCGACGCTGGTTTGCCGGGAATCAGTGTGGGCGAGCTGGAGGGTGAGGAACAGCTGGAGCGGGCCCTGCGCAGATTGCGTAACCGCGCGAATGCGGAAGTGATCTGGCGGGACTTTTCCGGTCAGTGGGATATTCCCGCTGTTTGCGCGCGCCTGACGGCCCTGGCGGAGGTATGTATTCAGACGGCACTCGACTGGCACTGGCAGCAGATGGTGGCACGCCACGGCGCGCCCCGCAGTCGCGATGGTGCCGTGCAGCCGATGATCGTGCTCGGTATGGGCAAGCTGGGGGCGCGGGAGCTGAATCTGTCTTCGGATATCGATCTGATATTTGCCTATCCCGAGCCAGGCCAGAGCGACGGGCAAAGCCCACTGGAAAACCAGGCTTTTTTTCAGCGTCTGGGGCAGCGGCTGATCAAGACCCTGGATGCCACCACCGCGGACGGCTTCGTGTTTCGGGTGGACATGCGCCTGCGCCCATACGGTGACAGCGGTCCACTGGTGAGCCACTTCGCTGCTCTGGAAGATTACTACCAGACTCAGGGGCGGGAGTGGGAGCGCTACGCCATGATCAAGGCGCGCCCGGTGGCCTGGGTGGGTGCGGGAGCTGCGGAGGCGGCGGAAGAGTTGATGGAGCTGCTGCGGCCATTTACCTATCGACGCTATATCGACTTCAGCGTGATCGACGCGCTGCGGGAAATGAAAACCCTGATTCAGCGTCAGGTGCGCGCGCGTGGTATGACCGACAACATCAAGCTGGGGCGCGGGGGTATCCGCGAGGTGGAATTTATCGCCCAGGCCTTCCAGCTGATTCGCGGCGGCCGCGAACCGGATCTGCGGGTGCGCAATATCTTGAAGGTGCTGCCACTGCTGGAAGCCGGTGGCCATTTACCAGAGGGTGCTGCCGCACAGCTGCGCGAAGCCTATCTGCTGCTGCGGCGGGTGGAGCACGCCCTGCAGGCGGAGAGGGATCAGCAGACCCAGACGCTGCCGCCGGAACCGGCGCGGCGAGAGCAGCTGGCGTTTGCCCTCGGCTACGAAAGCTGGGTGTCGCTGGAGCAGAAACTGCTGGAAGCCCGCGGGCAGATCGAACGGGAATTCGACGAAGTGATTGCGCCGCCGGAGGAGAGCAGCGAGGTTGGTCCCGGCGAACAGTGGCAGATGCTGTGGGCGGGCTGCGAGCGTCCGGAAGAGCGGGACTCCTGGTTGGAACTGCTCCATGAGGGCGGTTTCCAGCCGGCGTCGAAAGCGTTGGACATTCTTACGGAACTGCACGCTGATCGCATCGTTGCGGCACTGCCTGCATCCGGCCGCCAGCGCCTGGACCAGACTATGCCGCTGTTGCTGGCGGCGGCGTCCGATGTGCGTGATCCCTTTGATCCTCTATTGGCACTGGCGCGGGTGATGCCATTGCTGCGCTCGATATTGCGCCGCAGCGCCTATCTGGTGCTGATCATCGAGAACCCGCCGGTGCTGGCGCAGCTGTTGCGACTGTGCAGTGCTTCTCCGTGGATCGCCGAGCAACTGGCGCGCCACCCGATCCTGCTGGACGAAATGCTCGATCAGCGTCGGCTGCTACAACCCTCTAGTGCGGATGATATTGCCGACGATCTGCGCCAGCATATGTTGCGGGTGGACACCGAGGATCTGGAGGCGCAGATGGAGGCGCTGCGCCACTTCAAGCAGGGGCAGAGCCTGCGCATTGCCGCCCAGGAAATTACCGGCGCGCTGCCGTTGATGAAAGTGAGCGATTCACTGACCTGGCTCGCCGAGGCGATTCTGCAGCAGTCCCTGAGTCTCGCCTGGCAGCAGGTCACGGAAAAACACGGCGCGCCTGCGGGGGCCAGTGCGGAGGATATGCGTTTTGCCATCGTCGCCTACGGCAAGCTCGGCGGGCTGGAACTTGGCCATGGCTCGGATCTGGATATCGTATTTGTGCACGATGCCGACGGGCAGCAGTACACCGATGGTGAACGCGCCATCGACAACCTGAGTTTCTATACCCGTCTCGCCCAGCGCCTGATCCACATCCTGCAGACGCGCACATTGAGTGGCGCGTTGTACGAGGTGGATACGCGCCTGCGGCCGTCCGGCAATTCCGGCCTGTTGGTAACCTCGCTCATTGCGTTCGAAAAATACCAGAGGGAGAGCGCATGGACCTGGGAACACCAGGCCCTGGTGCGCACGCGCGCAGTGGCCGGCAGCGAGCGGCTCGGCTCGGCGTATGAATCCCTGCGAACCGAATTGTTGTGCGCGCCACGGGACGAGCAGAAATTGCGTGATGAGGTGGTGGAAATGCGCAATAAGATGCGTGCACAGCTGGATAAGAGCAATGATCGGGAATTCGATCTCAAGCACGGACGGGGCGGTATTGTCGATATTGAATTTATGGTTCAATATGCCGCATTGGCCTGGGCGCACCGCGCCCCATCAATCGTGCGGTATACCGACAATATCCGCATCCTTGAGAGCCTCACCGAGGCGGGCCTGATGCCGGCCCACCAAGCCGAGCATTTGATCGACGCCTACAAAGCCTACCGATCAGAAGGTCATCGCCTGGCATTACAACAGCTGCCGGGGGTTGTATCCGGTGACCACTTCGAAGCGGAAAGAAAGACCGTTGAAAAAACCTGGCAGCAGATACTGGGCTGACGCACCTTCCCTTCCCGGGAGTATGGCCGTCGCCGGTGTTTTATCGCTGCCTGCTTAAACTGTTTTTCACTGGCTCTGTGCTGTAGGAGCCAGCCTGCTGGCGAACTGATTCGATCCTCCCGCTTGTCCGGGCTCGACTTCCCTCCCCAGGCCTAAACTCCTACAGAGTGCGTAACTGAATTCTTGCAGGAGTTTCCCATGTCTTTTGCCGATAGAGACGGCGTTATCTGGTTTGACGGCGAACTGGTTCCGTGGCGCGATGCCCGGGTTCACGTACTTACCCACACACTGCACTATGGAATGGGCGTGTTCGAAGGCGTGCGCGCCTATCAGACCGCCGATGGTGGTACCAGCATCTTCCGCTTGCAGGAACACACCCGCCGCCTGTTCCGTTCCGCCAAGATCATGAATATGCCCATGCCTTGGGATGTGGAGCAGCTGAATGAAGCCCAGCGTCTGGTGGTGCGTGAGAATGGCCTCAAGGAGGCCTACCTGCGTCCGATGGCGTTTTACGGCTCCGAGGGTATGGGTCTGCGTGCCGACAAGCTGCAGACCCATGTGATTGTCGCCGCCTGGGAGTGGCCGAGCTACATGAGCCCGGAGGCCCGCGAGCTGGGGATCAAGGTCAATACCTCGTCTTACACCCGCCACCACGTGAACATTGCCATGTGTAAGGCGAAGGCCAACGGCAACTACATCAACTCCATGCTGGCGCTGCAGGAGGCGATCCGCAATGGCTGCGAGGAGGCGCTGCTGCTGGACCCGGAAGGCTATGTGGCCGAGGGCAGTGGAGAGAACTTCTTCCTGGTGAGCGATGGCGTAATCTACACCCCGGAACTGACCTCCTGCCTCGACGGTATCACCCGCAAGTCGGTGATCCAGCTCGCGGAGGAGTGCGGTTACAAGGTCGTGGAGAAGCGCATCACCCGCGACGAGGTGTACATTGCCGACGAGGCCTTCTTCACCGGCACCGCCGCGGAAGTACTGCCGATCCGCATGCTCGACGGCCGCACCATCGGCGCGGGCCGCCGCGGCCCCATCACCAAGCGTCTGCAACAGATGTATTTTGATGCGGTACAGGGCAGGAGTCCGGCGCATATGGGGTGGCTCAGCGATGTGCACGAGAGTTGCCAGCCGCCGCAGGTAGCGTCGGCCTGACAGCCGGATCGGTATGGTCAAAAGGGTGGAGTCCGCAAGGTCTCCGCCTTTTTTTTGCCTTCAGGACCCTCTTATTCAGGACCCTACCGATAGGTGTGATCCCTGCGGTGGAGGCACCAAGCCATATCCCTTAAACTCGCGGTGTAGTGTAATTGGGCGCCGCAGCAGCCGGCGCCGGGCAGGACAGGTGTCACCGCATGTTTTCCTACTTTATGAAGAAACGTCTGCGCAAGCACGACGCCATCAACAACCGCAAGCTGGAATCCATCCTGCGGGTACAGCTGCTCCAGCAGCAGGCACTGACGAGCGCCACGCCGGGTATCGGCAATGACAAGGAGCACCATATCGTTGTCTCCCTGACGTCCTTCGACAAGCGAATCGACAATGTGGTGTACACGGTGGAAAGCCTGTTTCAGCAGTGGGTCAAGGCGGATGCCATCGCCCTGTGGCTGTCGAAGGAGCAGTTCCCGGACGGCCAGCTGCCAGAGAGCCTGGTGCGTCAGCAGCAGCGCGGGTTGCAGGTGTTCTACGTGGAAGACCTGGGGCCCTACACCAAGTACTTTTACGCCTTCACTCAGTTCCCCGAGAGTCTCGTGATCACGGTGGACGACGATACCCTGTATCCGCCGGATATGATCGACCAGCTGTACCGAGCCTGGCTGCGCAACCCCACCTGGATTCACTGCCACCGCGCGCACTTCATGAAGCGGGACGGGAAGGGAGGGCTGCAGCCCTATGACAACTGGGATTCCGACTGGCGCTGGCCGGATAATGGCGGTGAACCTTCACCACTGGTGTTCCCCACGGGTGTGGGGGGCGTGCTGTATTTCCCCGGTTCACTGCACCCGGATGCGTTCGACAAGGAAAAATTCCTGAGGCTGTGTCCCAAGGCCGACGATGTATGGCTGAAGGCGATGAGCCTGTTGCAGGGCACGCCCAGTGCGAGACTGCCGGACAATCGCAGTTGGACCGAGCGCTACCTCACCGTGAGTGGCACCCAGGAGGCGGCATTGAAGAAGGAGAACTGGCGCAAGCGCGGCGGTAACGATTGCAAGATCCGCGATGTATTTGCGTACTACGATTTGTACAAACGACTGGACCGATAAGCGCCGCTTCCAGCCCGGCGGGCCGGCCACCGGGCTAGAAGCGACATTCAACTACCGGGTGCCTGCCACCTGCGGGCGCCCCACGCAGAAGTATTCAAATCCGGCCTCGGCCATATCCAGTGGGTGGTAGAGGTTGCGACCGTCGAACACCACCGGTGCTTTCAGGCTGTCGCGCACGGTGTTGTGGTCCAGGGATTTGAACTGCTGCCACTCGGTGGCAATGATCAGCGCATCGGCGCCGGACAGGGCGCTGTCGCGGGTGCCGCACAGCTGCAGGTCTTCGCGGTTACCGTAGATGCGCTCGCACTCGTGCATGGCCTCCGGGTCAAACGCACGCACCTTGGCACCCATTCCCCACAAATTTTCCATCAGCACGCGGGCGGGTGCTTCGCGCATGTCGTCGGTATTGGGCTTGAAGGACAGACCCCACAGCGCAAATGTCATGCCGGAGAGATCCCTGCCATAGCGCTGTTCGATTTTTTCCAACAGGTAGTGTTTCTGGCTGTGGTTGCGCTCTTCAACGGCGTTCAGGATTTTCGGGTCCAGCCCGAGCTGTGCGGCGGTGGTTTTTAGGGCCTGCACGTCTTTGGGGAAACAGGAACCGCCGTAGCCGATACCGGGATAGATGAAGTGGTAGCCAATGCGCGGGTCCGAGCCGATGCCCTGGCGTACGGATTCGATATCCGCACCAACGCGGTCGGCGATCACGGCCATTTCATTCATGAAACTGATCTTGGTGGCGAGCATGCAGTTGGCCGCGTATTTGGCCAGCTCCGCACTGCGCACGTCCATCACAATGACCTTATCGTGGTTGCGATTGAACGGCGCGTACAGTTGGCGCATTTTCTGTTCGGATGCTTTTTCACTGGTGCCGATGATGATGCGGTCCGGCTTCATGCAGTCGGCCACTGCGGAGCCTTCCTTGAGAAATTCCGGGTTGGAAATAACATCGAATTCCAGATTCAGCGCATTGCGCTCCTGCAGTGTGCGGGTTACCTGTTCGCGCACTTTGTCCGCGGTGCCCACCGGCACGGTGGATTTGTTGATGATGTATTTCTTGCCGCTCATATGCTCGGCGATGGTTCGCGCCACCGCGAGTACGTAGCGCAGGTCGGCAGAACCGTCTTCGTCCGGGGGCGTGCCTACGGCGATGAAGATCAGATCGCCGTGGGCCACGCCGGCGGCGGCGTCCGTGGTAAAGCTGAGATTGCCGGATTCATTGTTGCGTTTGACGATGGGCTCAAGACCCGGCTCGAATATTGGAATATGTCCCTGTTTCAAACGTTCGATTTTGCTTTCGTCGATGTCCACACAGGTAACGCGGTGACCGGCTTCCGCCAGCACAGCGGCCTGCACCAGGCCCACATAGCCGGTGCCAAAAACGGTAACGTTCATTGTTGTTTCTCTCCTTTGTCTGCCGAGTTGCCTGGCAACTGTTTCAGGACTGCTGGCAAACGGGTTAAGCGTTAAATTCCGGATGCATACTGTATTGGCGCCGGCGGCGGATCATTGCCACCGGTCGCTGTATTTACTTGTCACTGCGCCCACACATAGTCGTGGCTGAAGTCGGTACCGGTGGCGGCTTCGACGATGTACTGCGCATATAGGGTGTTGTTCATCTCGCGGTGAAAAAAATCCCGGCAGCGGGAAGCCCAGTGCCGTCGCCGCGCATCGTCACCATGAAATTCGACGATTTGCCGTTGCAGGGATTCGGCATCGCGGAAGTAGACCAGGGTTTCCGCAGGCATGAAATCGTCGAACCCGGCAGACTCGTGGGTGAACACCAGCAGGCCGTTGCCGGCCAGTTGCGCGATGCGGGCCGACGAGTACCACTGGAAACCCTCCTGGCGGTTGAGGTTCAGCCCCATTTTGCTGTGCGCGAGCTTGCGGTCGTAGTCCCGTCCCCACAATGGCGGTTGCCCGAACAGTCCGGGAGTGTGGAAGCGCAGGTCCCGCGGCAGGTTTTCTTGCAACGCCGTCACCAGCGTGCCGCGTTCAGTGAACTGACGGGAGTTACTGCAGAACAACAGGTCGGTCTCGAATGCGGGGTCACCCGTGGCGATTCTGCTGACATCGGCAGTTTCCACCGCCGGGTCCACTGGATTCGGCATATGCCAGAGGCGCGCACGCTTGCCGGTAAATTGTGCCAACTCCCGTGGGCCGGTGGACACGAACATGGCGTCGGCGATTTCACAGCGCATGGCGATATTGGCAGCGTTGCGTGGTACAAACAGCGGGTCGTTGTTGCAGGCGGCGAGCAAAATCTGTGGCTGGCGGCGCCGGATTTCAGCGAACGTGTCGTTGTCGATCAGGTCGCAATGGCCGAATACGATCAGCTCCGGGGCGAAGGCTTCGACGGTCTGCAACAGGCGGCGGTTGGTCTTCTTTTTTCCCAGTTCGCGGATGCCGAGAGGAGCTTCGAACCGGGCGACGTCGCGGTCGCTGAACGCCAGCACATTGTGACCCGCGCGGACCAGTCCCGCGTACAGTTTGAGTGCCCAGCTGACGCGCAGTTGGCCGTACTTTCGCTGTTGATGGTTGTCGACGTGAAGAATGCGCATAAAGTAAACAACACCAGCAGCAACACACGCTCGGCGGGCCCCGCGGATTCAGGGCGCCGCACGGGATGCAGACGTACCGGCAAAACGGAATGAATCCGGCATTATACTGCCGGCCCCCGCCTGTTCAATTACAGCGGGATGCCCGTGTGCCTGTCCTCCCCCGGAAGGCTGCGGTAGCATGCGGGTTTTCTGTGCAACGATGCGGTGGAGGCGGGTGTTGCTGACAATCTGGCGTTTTATGGACGGCAATCGTGCCCATGAAAAGCAGAGTGCGGCGCTGGTCAGCGGTGTGCGCAGCTGCCTGGGTGCCGGCGCGGTGGATTGCCGCGATCTGTCCTGCAGTGAGTTTGCCGTACCCCTGTGGGGCGAACTTCCCGAGCAGTTACATCAGTTGCCGAAGCCCGATCTGATTGTCGGCGTTGGCCATCGCAGCCACTGGGCGGTACTGCGCGCACGCCGCGTGTTTGGTGGTCGCAGTGTGATTATTCTCAAACCCAGTCTGCCGCTGACCTGGTTTGATTTCGTTATTGTTCCCGAGCACGACTGCCCGCCGCCGCTACCCAACGTGATTCTCACCCGTGGCGCTCTTACCGAACCGCTGCCGGAAGAGCCCTTCGAACCCGGGCGGGCACTGTTGCTGTTTGGAGGTCCAAGTAAGCATTTTCACTGGGATACGGCGAAAGTATCGTCTGCAGCGGATCAGCTTTTGCGCCTGCCGCTGCGGTGGGTGGTCTCCGACAGCCGGCGCACACCGGAACAGATGCTGGCGCACTGCGCCGACAGCGGCGCGGAACTGTGGCCCTGGCGGGAATGCCCAAGCGGCTGGCTGGCGGATCAGATGGCGCGCGCCGGACAGATCTGGGTAACGGGCGACAGTATATCGATGATTTTTGAGGCGCTTCAGAGCCGCGCCCGCGTGGGGGTGATTACGCTTCCAAGCCGCCGCCCCCGCAACAAAATCCGCGGCGCGGTACAGCGCCTGCTGGACGACGGTCTGGTACGCGAGTGGCGCGGCGGCGAGATGACGCCATTCCCGGCCGTCCCGCGTGCGCCCTTTTCCCAGCAGGTGAGCTGCGCGCGGGCGCTGCTGCGCCGCTGTGGCTGGTCGCTGGCGCAGTTGCCGGAGGACATCGATATATGATTCTCATCGCCACCCAGTGCTTTCCGCCGGATCGTGGTGGTATCGAAAACCTGATGGGTGGGCTGGCGGAAGCGCTGACTGCCCGCGGACGCCCGGTGCAGGTGCTGGCGGACATCCCTCATGTGGCCGCAATACCGAACGCATTGCCGTTTGAGCTGCGGCATTTCGGCGGCTGGAAACCTTTGCGGCGTTGGCGCAAGGCGCGTGCCGTGAAGAATGCGATACGCGCTGGTCAGATCGAGGGGGTGTTTGCGGATTCCTGGAAAAGTGCGGAGCTGCTCGGACGTCTCAACACACCGCTGGTGGTGCTGGCCCACGGTATGGAGTTTCCCGCACAGCCCTCGCCGCGCAAAGCGGCTCGCATCCGTCGGGCGCTGGCACTGGCGGACGCCGTCATCGCCAATTCCGCTTATACCGCGACACTGGTGGCGCCCTATCTGCAGGGCAATACCCGTCTGACCGTGGTCAACCCTCCCATCTGGCCGCAGCCGCCGGCATCCGCCGCGAGTCTGGCGCGGCTGCGCGGTGTGATTGGCGAGGGCAGCCCGGTGCTGGCAACCCTGTCGCGCCTTGAGCCCCGCAAGGGGGTGGACATGGTGATTCGCGCTCTGCCGAGCATTCGTGCGCAATACCCCGGTGCCACGTATATGGTGGCGGGTCTCGGGCATGATCGGGCGCGCCTGCAAGCGCTTGCGCAGGAAGTGGGGGTCGCGGAGTACGTGCATTTTATCGGTCCCGTGGACGAGGGTGATAAACCCGCGTTCTACGAAGTGGCGGATATCTTCGTGATGCCGGCGCGTCGCCAGGGTAATTCCGTCGAGGGTTTCGGCATCGTATATCGCGAGGCGCAATGGTATGGCCTGCCGGTACTCGCCGGGTGCGATGGCGGGGCTGTGGACGCGGTGGCGGGCGGTGAACTCGGTGGCCTGTGTGACGGTGCCGATGCGGAGGATGTGCGCGCGCAGCTGCTGAATATGTTGGGCGACGATGAGACCCGGCGAGGGCTCGCCGAAAAGGGGCAGGCCGTCGCCCGGGGGCCCGCGCAGTGGGCGGAATCGGTGGATCGATTTATCGCCGAACTGCATCACGCGGGCTGAGTATCCGGCTGTTCCTTTTCACTCTCCGTTGTTACATCCGTTCGGCTTTTTTCCACGGAATGACGCGGTCAGAAATTTCCCAGTGGATGCGCTTCCACATTTTTTCGATGCGCCGCTCGATGTAGCGACGGCGGAAAAAGGCAAAATACTCCGGAAGTGGCAGGAAGGCCGCATTGCCGAGACCGTCGATCAGGAACAGTTCCGGGGTGCCGTCGCGAGGGCCCAATACCAGATTGTGCGGCAACAGGTTTTTGGTCAGTACACCGCAGCTGCGCAGCCATTGCGAAAAACGTTCCAGCGCGCCGCGAATGGTTTCATCCAGTCCGTGTTGCTGCAGGTATTGTTCCAGTGTAACGGCGGGCTCGCCGCGCTCATCCAGAATCAACTCCGATACCGCACCAATGCCAATACTCGTTTCTTCCAGTCCGTACCAGCGCGGCAGGTGGGCCCACAGGGGGCTGTCCGCGGCGGCAGTGCGCAGAACCCTCTGCCGGTAACCCGCCAGCTCACGGGCATTGTCGTCGAACTGTTCATCGCTTCCCAGCGTCTTGTACCAGGGGGCGCGCTGGCGCAGTTCGGCGACGCGCCCGGGACGCATGACTTTGACACAGCGACCGGCAAACTGCGGGTGGCGATAACAGTGGCGGTTGCCGCCGGACGCGAAAGGACGGCTGTTGTTGAGGTCGATCAAAATGTCAGCTCGGTTTATCCAGTGGGCGTTGCGCCAGCAGGCGCTCATACAGCGCCATGGTGCGCCGCGCCAGAGTATCCAGGGTGAACTCCGGCGCCAGGTGCGAAGATTGTGGCTGGTCGAGCAGGGTGCGGGTTTTTTCCAGCAGCTGATCCGGATGGCCGTTTGCCACCAGCCCCTGTGGGAAGCAGGCGCGCAGAGACTCCGCCGGCCCACCGATGTCATAGCCGATGATCGGCGTCCCCATGGCGGCAGCTTCGATGACCGTGCGCCCGAAGGGTTCAGGCTTCTTGGACAGGTTGTACACCAGGGCTGCGTGGCGGTACCACTCGCGGATATCGCCGCGGTGGCCGGTAAATGTGATTCTGTCGGCAACGCCTAGTTCCGCCGCCAGCGCGTGCAGTTCCTCGGCGAAATGCGCCTTGTTTTTTTCCGCTCCGCCGAGAATAACCCCCTGAATGTCCGGCCGTTGTGGTGATAGCGCAGCAATCATGCGGATGAAATCTTCCTGCCCCTTCCAGCGGCTCAGGCGGCCAGGCAACAGCAGCCAGCGGCGATCGCGCAGCTCGGGAAACTCTCCCAGAGTAGTTTCCAGCCAGTTCACCGGGGAGGGCGCGTCGACCGAAAATTCCGCGGTGTCCACGCCGCGATAGATCACCTCCGGGGCCGCGCGGAGATCGGAGGCGTAATTTGTCAGCAGGTAGTCCCTGACGCAGTCTGAGATGGCGATGACCTGTTCGGCCTTCGCCATGATGGCGCTGTAACGATTGACCGAATAGAGGCCGTGAGCCGTGCTCACCAGGCGCGGGCGGGCGTGAGGATCCAGCGGTTTCCAGGCGAGCCAGGTAAGCCATGCCGGTACCCGCGAACGCACGTGCAGGATGTCTGGCTGCAGTTCGCGGATCAGGCGTCGCAGAGGTCGCACCTGCAACAGACTGAGAAGGGACTTTCGGTGCACCGGCAGAGTGATATGCCGGCTGCCCTCCGATTCCAGCTGCTGTACCAGGCGGCCGCCGCTGGAGATGACAACGGATTCGTGACCGGCGTGCACCAGCGCGCGGGCGAGGTCCAGTGTGCCGCGCTCGACACCGCCGGAATTGAGGGCCGGCAGCAGTTGAATGACTCTCACTGGGTGAGCCTCACATTGTTCTCCCTGATATGTGCGTCGGTCTGCCACGCCACTTTGTGGTGCTTATGGGGACGAGGGTACAAGTCCGCCCGCAGCCTGTAGGCGCTTCGCCGCCCACAGCTGGGTCAGGAGGCCGCCGCCCACCAGCGCCAGCGCCAGACGTCCGCTTTCGTAGAAAAGGTAGGACTCAAACAGGTTGATGATGCCGAAAAACACCGCAAACGACAGCGCGAATACCAGATTGCTGCCGGACAACAGGCCGGCGCGGTAAAAGCGCAGACACCGGTTCAGCAGCCAGTAAACCAGGGCCGCGAGCAGCAGCAATCCCAGAAGCCCGAAGTTCACCACCAGGTCCAGATAGCTGTTGTGCAGGTGGCCGAAGTTCCGTTTTATTTCGTCCGGCAGTGTGGTGGAGTGATCGAAAATCAGGCTGCGGCCGTTGCCGCCCCAGCCGACCAGCGGTCGCTGTGCGATCCAGTCCAGGGCCTCGGCCCAGGTGTGTAGACGCACGCCGACACTGGTATAGGGTATTTTGTCCAGGTCCCCCTGTTCCAGCAGTGCAAATGTTTTCTGCTCGTCGTCCAAACGGTGATCGACGATATCCCCGACGCTCAGGTAGCCGGCCAGTACTGCAACACCGCAGACCGTTATTACGGCCGCGGTGATATAGCGCCGGCGGTTGCGGAAGTGCTTGTGCAAGGCCACCGCGGCTGCGCACAGGGTAACCGCCAGAGCCATCAGCATACCGCCCCATACGCCGCGGGTCTGGGTCAGGATCACCGCGGTGATGGAGGTTGCCAACGCCAGTACCCAGACCGTGCGATACAGCCAGCAGCCTCGGCGTTTGCGCAGGATCTGCGGCGCGAATGCCAGCAGGCCGAGTGCGGCGGTACCAAACAGCATGGCGGTGTGTTGTGCGTTGTGCAGGCCAAAGTCCACCCGGTTGCCGGCAAGGCCCCGTTGCCACTCAGCGAGGCCGCCGCCAGAGATCCACGGCGAGAGCAGCAGTCCCGCCACCGCCAGCCCCCACAATAGATAGGTATTGCGCGCTTGCCCACCCAGCAGTACTGCCACCGGGATCATTGCGAACCAGTTGGTCAGCCGGTGAACCTTGAACGAGGACTCCGCCCACTGTGGGTGCAGTATCCAGGACGCAATCCAGGAAATAAGGGAGACCCCTATGGCCGCAACGGCAAGCCATACGATCCCCGAACGGCGCAGGGAAACGCCATCGACAGGTTTTCCGTACAGGGCGAGCATCACCAGGCCGCACAGGTTGGCGAGCTGGGAGGCCTTGTCCGGCACTGAATCCAGGCTTATTCCAAAAGCGCCGTATATCAGCAGTGCCAGCACGCCGGCAGTCTGGAGCCAGGGACGCGGGTGCATCAGCCGATTGGGCGCCCACCAGCGGGTAGGCTGAAGGCTGAATCTCGCGGCACCGATGGCCTCTGCGGGGGAGGCCGACTGGGGTGGGGGATTGCTCATAAAACGGTTGACTCGGATACAGCAGAGTTCGACACTGCGGGACTTCGGTCGCGCCAGCGCGACGCAGAGATGGGGTAGAATGCTACCAAACGTCGGGCTCATTTCCACGGAATTCGTCCCATTTCGCCCCCAATCATTCAGTATTCATTCCCGATTTGATGCGTTACCTCTACACCTGGTTTTTCCGCCTTACCCTCCCGCTGATGTTGCTGCATCTGTGGTGGCGCGGTCGCGCGGATCCCGCCTACCGCAAACGCTGGAGCGAGCGCTTCGGATTGGTACCCTCCCGCCCCGGTACCCGCCGCCGCTGGCGCGAGCGCTTCGGGGTGGTGCCGGACCGCGCCAGCCGTGCACCGCTGATCTGGATTCATTCGGTGTCTGTGGGTGAGACTCTCGCGGCGGTGCCTCTGATCAGAGAATTGGCTGTGCGCCATCCGCGCTGGCAATGGCTGGTTACAACCACCACACCGACCGGCTCGCAGCGGGTGCACGATGCCCTTGAACCCGTTCTCAACGGGCGCCTGTTGCACTATTACCTTCCCTTCGATTTGCCGGAGTGCCTGTCGCCCTTTCTGGACGCGTTGCGCCCCAACATTCTCGTGAGTATGGAGACCGAGCTGTGGCCGAATCTGCTGGCAGCTTGCGACAAGCGCGGGATGCCGGTGGTGTTGGTTAACGGCCGTCTCAGCGAGAAATCCGCCAAAGGCTACGGGCATTTCTCACGACTGACCCGGGACATGATGGATCACCTCAACAAGGTGGTCGCCCAGTATCCCGCGGACGCGGAGCGTTTTGTTGCCCTCGGAGTGCCGCCCGAGCGGGTGATCAGCGTCGGCAATATCAAGTTTGACCTGACCATCGGTTCCGGACTGGAGAGTGAGGCGCAGGTGTTGTCGCACCAGTGGCGCGGTGTCTCGAAGCGCCGGGTCTGGCTGGCCGCCAGTACCCACAGTGGCGAGGACGAGTTGATTCTGGAGGCGCATCAGGTGCTGTTGCGGGAGTTTCCCGATCTGCTGCTGGTATTGGTGCCGCGCCACCCGGTGCGCTTCGATGCCGTGGCGCGCCTGTGCCGGGATCGCGGGCTGACACTGACGCGGCGCAGCGACGGCCGCGCCCCTGCGGCTGACGACCAGGTCCTATTGGGCGATACCATGGGTGAACTTCTGCGCTTTTTCGGCGCCTGCGATGTGGCGTTTGTGGGCGGCAGTCTGGTGCCCGTGGGCGGGCACAATATGATCGAACCCGCGGCCTGGGGCGTACCGGTGGTGTGCGGCCCGCACCTGCACAATTTTGTGACCGTAGCGAGTCTGATGCGCGAGGCGGGCGGACTGGTGGTGGTGGAGGACGCCACCCAGCTGGCGTCTCAGGTGGCGGAGTGGCTGCGGGATGAAACGCGGCGCCGTGATGCCGGTGCCCGCGGGCGCGCGGTGGCGGAGCAGAACAGTGGTGCGTTGGCCCGCACGGTGCAAGAAGTGGAGGCCGTAATGCCGAGGTGATCCGTGGTGTCTCCACTGCCGTCACCCCGAATAAAAAAAACCGGTCGCGGATGCGATCGGTTTTTTTGTTGGGGGCTAGGCGCTCTTGTCCGTGGCCTTGCGCACGCTGCTGCGGATCTGGGTGTTGAGCTTGCTGCCGGTGTAGCGCCCCTTGCTGATATGGCGGATGCGGTAAACCCCGGGGACCTCAAGTGGCGTGCCCTGGGTGCCCAATAGCCAGCGGAAGGCGCGATCTTCGTGCGCCTTGCACCAGTTGTCGGCAGGTTTCTGGTAAAAGCGGAGGCAGTCGCAGTAACCGCCAGCGCGGGCGACATCGCCGTGGGCGATTTGCAGTGGACCGGTGGCGCGGTCTCGGGTCTGCTCGACAAAGCGCGCGTCGTCGATCTCGATTACCCGCAGCTCCGCCGGGTCGAAATTCAGCATGGGGTCGTCGTCTTCCAGCAGCGAGGTGATGCGCTCGCGGGAGGGGAACACCAGGCTGTCACGCCGGCCCTGCAGCAGTTCCGCCAGGCGGTCGATGCAGTTCTCCCGGAACATCAGGTCGCAGTCCGTGAACCATACCCAGTCTGCCTTGGTGGCGAGCGCCGCCTGGTTGCGGCCGATGGCACGGCGGAACAGTGACTCCTTCGGCAGTTCACACCAGTTCCAGGTTACCCCCGGCACCTGCTGGCGACCGATGAACTCCAGTACCGCGGCGGTGCGGGTATCCTCACTGTTGTAGTAAACCGTCATGGTCACTGTCGCCTTGGTGGGCGGGTACAGTACCAGGGAGCTCAACTGGTAGATTAGGAAATGGGAGTACTGCCAACAGTGGCTGACAATCTCGATGTCCAGCACGCCGCTGCGCGCCGCGCGCTGGGATTCCGTGGGCAGTGGCTTCTGGAACAGGGATCGCGGCACCAGGCCGCTGGCGGCGAGGCGCAGGAACTGACTGACAATGGGGTCGGACCAGTGTTTGTGGCTTGTCATGGGGGCTCTGATTTGTGGAATTCTGGGGCTTTTGGCGATCGGTTTTTTCGGGGCGTGGACTATTCGGGAGAGTAGCCGCTTTCCAGTAGCTGACGGATACCCTGTGGGGTTTCAATGATCCCCTCCTTGGCTACGCGCAGGCGCAGTGCTTTGTTGCGGGCAACGATTTCACGGTCCGCATAGCCGCGCGGGTGGTCCAGATGCACGCAGATGGCGTCAAAGCGCACGTGGCGCGGTTTGATACCGGCGTTCTCCAGGCGCACGCCGAATTCGCGGTCGAGTCCCCCCCAGGCCATGCGCTCATCGAAACCGTTTACTTTCAGAATATCGGCCTTCCATGCGGAAGCATTGGAACCCTTGAGGTTGCACGCGGTGGGGGTGAGTTTATTGAGCAGCGGGGCCCAGCGTTCGCCGGCGCGGAGCTTCAGGGTTTTGCGGCGGGTTTTCAGGCCGTTGGCGCGCAGCCAGGCGTAGTCGAAGCAGCGTCCCGAGAGAATGTCGTCGCGGGTGATGGCTTCGCTGGTGGTCATCGGCAACTTGAAGTAGCTGCCGGACAGGAAGTAACCCGGCGCGGCGCGGCGCTTGTGCACGGCGAGGAAATCCGCGCGTGGAATACAGTCGCCGTCGGTGAAAACGACATAGTCGCCACGGGCGTGAAGGATCGCCTTGTTGAGAATCCGGCATTTACGAAAACCGTCATCTCGCTGCCAGACATGGCGGATATCCAGCCCGGTCTCCTCCCGCAGCCGCGCAACCAGCGCACCGGTGTCCGGGCGGGAGCCATCGTCCGCGACGATCACTTCCAGCGGCATTTCCGTCTGACAGCTGTAACCCCACAGTACTTTTTCCAGCCATACGGGGGAGTTGTAAGTGGTCATGATGACGGAGAGATTCATGAATATTCCGAGTGGTTTCGCTGTTGCCGGGCCGCTGCCCGGCGCGGCCGGTAACGGGGGCGGGTCTGGGGTCGAGGCGGGGGAATTTAACCCATCGTCAAGGGTATTGCGAATATCTCGCGGACACCAAGTGCCCCGCTATTCCTGGGGTATGTCATTCCGGTGCAATACGGCGCAGTCACACTGCCGCGACGAGGGTTCTGCCACTGGGCATTAGTCACGGCAGCCGCAGGCGGCTTTTGGTATGCTGCGCCAGCCTAGCGAAACAGCACTGTGTAAGCCGAGAACCCATGCATATTTTTGTTTTTTCTTTTAACCGCGGTCCCTTTCTGGACAACTGTGTCCGCTCTATCGAGGCCTGCGCGCCGCAGTGCAAATTGACGGTGATCGACGACGGCAGCGACGACCCGGAAACCCGTCAGATACTGGCGGACATCGGCACGCGCCACCAGGTTATCGACAAGACTGCGGATTCCGGTCACAAGCTTGGCGGCCTCTACGCGAACATGCAGGCGGCCTATGAAATGGTCGCGGACGACCAGTTGATGTGCTTCCTGCAGGACGATACCCAGATGGTGCGCGCGCTCAGCGACGACGATATCCAGGGGCTGCGCCACAGTTTCGAGCAGCAACCGGATCTCGGTTTCGTCTCCCCGGCTTTCGTGCGCGGTTTTTCCCTGCGAAAAAAGGCCGATCGGGATTTCCGCTTCGACCGCGAGCGCAACTTCTGGTTCTGGTATCCACGCAAGCGCTCCACCGGCACCTGGTTTTCCGCGTTGCTGATCGCCGACCCCCGACGCTTGCGGCAGGTGAACTGGCAGTTTGAGGTGGGCGAGTCGGTAAACAATCGCAAGGCGTCAGCGCTGTTCTGCCGTATGGCGCGCATGCGTGCGCCCTTCTCCATGTGGCTGCCCAATGGACGCGCCTATCGCGGCAAGCAGAAATCCCTGGCGTTGCGCTTCGGGGAGTGGTCGCGTCGCTGCGGTCTGTACCCGCTGCAGATCATGTCGGCGCTGGAGGTACAGGCACTGCAGCAGGCGGACCCGGCGCGTCTGCCGGTGGCGGAGGAATACCTCAGAACCACCCATGGCAACGTCGGAAAGCCCTGGGCTTACGACCCCATGCAGGGGGCCGGCTGGCTCAAGTTACTGGACCGCCTTGAGCGCAAGCTGCGCGGCCTGTTTGGTTGATATTAAAGCAGGGGGCTATTGGGCGCTCCCACGCGCAGCGTTAGAATGCGCGGGATTTTGATTTCTAAAATAAGGCCTGGAATGGAACCGGGTTGCAATATAAAGCAGGAAGATAACGTCTTAGGGTAAATATTTCGTGGGGTATCGGCAGTTCAAAAGCAAACTCGCCCAAGTGATCTATGACGATGAAGTCGTGGGTTCCGACTGCGAGAAATTGTTTCATCGCGACTGGCTTGTGGCCAACAGCCGCTGCGCCCTGGTGGAACGGGGCAAGGCGGTGATGTTCGCGTATCGCGGGAGGGAGCTGGTCTTCAAGCAGTATCACCGCGGTGGTCTCGCCGGCCGGCTGGTCGAGAAGTCTTATCTGTACAGCCGTCTGCCCAACACCCGGGTGTGGCGGGAGTTCAACATGCTGTGTGCCATGCGCGAACTGGGGCTGCCGGTGCCGCGCCCGGTGGCGGCGCGCTGTGTGAGTGTGCCGCCGCTGGCCTACCGGGGTGCGCTGATTACCGAACGGGTACCGGATTCGCGGACCCTGACGGAAACCCTGTGTAAGCGCCCGCTGGACAATGGACTGTGGGCGAGGTTGGGAGCGTTGATTGCGCGCTTCCATCGCGACAATGTCTATCACGCGGATCTGAATGCCAGCAATGTGTTGCTCACCGGGTGTGGTGACTTCTATCTGATTGATTTCGACAAGGGGGCCATTCGCGCCTCTCTGTCCCGCCAGGATGCGGAGGCCAATGTGGCGCGCCTGCATCGCTCCCTCGACAAGCTGCGAAAACGGCATCCCGCCTTCCATTTCGAGGAAGACAACTGGGAGGCTCTGGAAAGCGCCTACCGCAGTGCGGTCAGCGGGGACGACTAACCGGTAACCGCCGCCAGTAGCCGCCGGAGGGAGTCTCAGACGGCATAGTAGTCCCGGTACCACTCCACAAACTTCAGCACGCCCTCCCGCACCCCGGTGCCCGGGCGGTAGCCTATGGCCTGCTGCAGCCGATGGGTGTCCGCATGGGTATCGGGAATATCCCCCGGCTGCATCGGCAGCATCTCACGGATTGCCTTTTTCCCCAGAGCCTCTTCCAGTGCATCGATATAGTCCGACAGCTGTGCCGGGTCGCCGTTGCCGATATTGAAAATACGGTAGGGTGCACTGCTGGTACAGGGATTGGGTTCGGCGCCAGACCACTCGGTGTCCGGGGTTGCGATCTGGTCGCTGGACTGGATCACGCCCTGCACGATGTCGTCGATATAGGTGAAATCCCGGCTGTGGTGACCGTGGTTGAACACCGGGATCGGCTTGCCTTCGAGTATCAGGCGCGTGAACTTGAACAGTGCCATGTCCGGGCGACCCCAGGGGCCGTACACGGTAAAGAAGCGCAGTCCGGTGGTGGGGAGGCGGAACAGGTGGCTGTAGCTGTGGGCCATCAGTTCGTTGGCGCGCTTGGTAGCGGCGTAGAACTGCAGCGGATGGTCAACACCGTGATCCTCGCAAAACGGCATGCTGGTGTTGCCGCCGTAGACGCTGCTGGTACTGGCGTAGCTGAGATGCGGGGTGGCGGCCTGACGGCAGGTTTCCAGCAGGTTGGAAAAACCCACCAGATTGCTCTCCACATAGTCTTCCGGGTGGTCGATGGAGTGGCGTACCCCCGCCTGGGCGGCGAGGTGGATCACGCGGTCGAAGCGGTGTTTTTCGAAGCAGCGGTCGAGGGCGCTGCGGTCGGCAATATTCGCGCGCACGAATTCGTACTCGACGCCACACTGTTTCGCGACGTTGTCCAGTGCACGCAGGCGGTCTTCTTTCAGACCGGTGTCGTAGTAGTCGTTGACATTGTCGATACCCACGACGGCATCGCCCCGCGCCATCAGGGTGTTTGCCACATGGAAGCCGATAAAGCCCGCATTGCCGGTAATCAGGTACTTCATGGATAGAATCAGACCGCAGTTAGCCGTTGGAGATGGCAGACATGCATCCGGGTGTTTCCCGGGCGATGTCCCGCAATTGTAGCCAGCCCATAAAAAAGGCCGGCACTATAGCAGTGCCGGCCTCTGATTTCTGCGCGGACTTTCCGCTTTGTTGCGCTTACTTGGTGAACGGCGCTGCACCGGCGTCGAGGATATGGGCGCGGGAAACCGGCATCGACGGGTTCAGGCGCGCGTCCAGCTGCTGCAGGTCATCCGGCCCCAGCAGTCCGGCCGTCAGCTTGAGGTTCAGAGTGTTGAGAATGTAGTCGTACAGCGCGTTGGCGTAATCTGTCTTCGACAGTGCCAGGGTGCGCTGGGCGAGCAATACGTCGACGATATTGCGGGTACCCACCTCGTAACCGGCCTGGGTGGCATCCAGCGCACTCTTGGCGGAAATCACCGCCTGCTCGCGAGCTTCTACGCGCGCGGTGTCGGTGGTGACCGCGCGGTGCAGGGTGCGAGTGTTCTGGATGGTGTTGCGCTCGGTCAGATTGCGCAGGTCTTCCGCCTGGAACGCCAGGTTGCGCGCTTCGCGGCGGCTGGCGCTGAGGCGGCCGCCGGTGTAGAGCGGCATCGACAGGTTGATGGAAGCCACATTGATTTCGGTGTTGCTGTCCGCGGGGATTGAAGACCCGAAAGTGACCGGCAGGTTGGTGTCTGGATCGATGACATTGGGCAACACGGTGGTGGTGCTGCGATTGCCTTCATCGTCGATATTCTGGTACGACAGGGAGCCCGTCAGTGTGGGCAGATGCTCCGCGGCAGCGGCGCGGGCGCCGTAGCGCGCGGCGTCTGCGGACAGACGCGCGGCTTTCAGCGTGTTGTTGTTGACCAGGGCGAAGTCGACCCAGGCCGCGCGATCCGCAGGATCCGGTGCTGTTACGGTAAACCCCTGCTGCAGCGGTGCGACCACGTCGTGGTTCACACCGGTGAGTACCGACAGAGCGTCAAACCGGCTCAACAGATCGTCCTGTGCGGTGAGGCGACGGGCGACGGCGCTGTCGTAGGCGGAACGGGAGTCGTACACATCGGTAATTGCGGTCAGGCCCACCTCGAAGCGCTGCTGGGTCTGCTCCAGTTGCTTGGCCAGCGCTTCTTCCTCGGCGACCGCCGCTTCCAGCACGTCGTGCGCGCGCAGTACGTCAAAGTAGGCGCTGGCGACGCGGATCATCATGTCCTGCTGATTGGCGCTGAACTCGGCCGTGGCCTGCTCGCTGGCAGTCTTGCCCTGTTTGTATCCGAACCATGCGGGGAGGTCGAACAGCGGCTGGTCGAGTCTGGCTCCGTAGGATTTCGTGTCGATACGGCTGCTGCCGTCGCTATTGGTCTCTACCAGCCCCAGGGTGTCATCAAACTGGGTGCCGGTGGAGTTGAAGTCGGTTCTGGTCCGGCTGATTTCGCCAGTGGCGTACACCTGCGGAAGCAGCGCCGAGCGCCCCAGGTTCTTTGCCTCCAGGCCGGCGCGGTAGGCGGCGCGATCGGCGGCCAGTTGCGGGTCGTTGTCCAGGGCCTGCAGGTAGATTTCCCAAAGGGTGTCCGCCTGGGCCTGCACCGCGCCGAGACCGGTACCCAGGCCGATGACAGCGGCGGCGAGCAGAGATTTGAGCGGACGGCCAAATTGGTGAGCGAGGCGCCCTTTTGCACTTCTTGTCATTACTGTTGATTTCCTGTGACAGCTGCGGTCTTCAAGTTTCCGGCGGCGATGATTTCGCTCCGGGCTCAGGGGGTACTTTGCCCCCGGCTTTCCTGTAAACCCCGCTTTCCTTTTTGTTAAGGAGTGGAGCCAGTCTGTAATGTGCTCTGAAGGCGTCGCTGGCTTGGCCCGGGGCGTTGTTGTTTCCGTTGGTCGCATCGAATCGAGACGGAGTCCGGGCCTGCGGTCGCGAGAGTGTACCTTCAGGCCACGGGAGCGTCGAGGCGACGGTCGCGGCAAATTGGTATATCTTCGTTAAACTGACGCGAATGTGCGTCCAGTAACAAATTTCAACCACTGACCGGCTCGCCAAGGTGTTTCCCGACCTTTGAGACGCGGCATCGACCGCTGGCGGATGCAGCCCGGGATCGGTCGCGGCGAAATAATCATTCGAGCAGGAAACCGGTGGGACATGGAGCAGGACTCCGGGCAGGATACAGAACAGCACCGTCAGCGTGAGCCGCAATCAGGGCGGCCCCATCTCTGGAAGCGCGCCTGCCACCAGTGTGATCTGTTGCTCACCCGGGCCCATGCGCCGGTGGGGCAGCGGCTGATCTGTCCGTGCTGTGGCGCTACCCTGCATCGCAATATGGAGCGGAGTGTCGCGCACACCGCCGCCCTAAGCCTGAGCGGCCTGCTGCTGTTTATTCCCTCGGCCACCCTGCCATTACTGGAGTTCTCTCTGTTTTCCTTTGGTGCCGAGAACACCCTGCTGAACGGTGTGCGGGCACTGTTTGCTTCAGGCTATGTGTGGCTCGCATCCATTGTCCTTTTTTGCAGTGTGCTGGCGCCGCTGGGGAAGTTTCTGTTGCTGGCGTTTATCAGTTGGGGCAGTGGCTGGGCCTCGATGGCGAAGCCGGTGGCGCGCGCGCTGCGCTGGTACCACCATCTGCAGGAGTGGGGGATGCTGGATGTGTATATGCTCGGCATTCTGGTGGCGCTGGTGAAAATGTCGGATCTCGGCAAGATGACCGTTGAGCCCGGGCTCTACTGTTTTGTGGCGATGATGGTGATCTCCAGTGCCGCCACCGTGTCGTTTGATGCGGAGACCGTGTGGGCGCGTCTGGCGCGGCGCACGGCGGGTAAAAAAAACGGTGATCCGGAGGCGGCGCAATGAACCGGCCGGCGCGGGCCCTGTCTCAGGGGTTCTGGACCTGTCTGGGTTGTCGCCTGCTGGTGAAGGTGCCGCGCAACGTGTCGTCCTGTCTCTGCCCGCGCTGTGGCGCGCACGTGCACGGGCGGGTGGACGGTAGCATCATGCTCACCTGGGCGCTGACCATCACCGGCGCACTGCTGCTGATCCCGGCGAATATCCTGCCGGTGATGACGGTGATCTACCTGGGCTCCGGCGAGCCGAGCACCATTGTCGGGGGCACCCTGGAGCTGTATCACAACGGACTCTGGGGAATTGCCCTGATTGTGTTTGTGGCGAGTGTCGCGGTACCGGTGATGAAACTGGTGGGGCTGGTGATTCTGTGCCTGATCGTGCAGCTGCGGCTGGAAGTGTCTCCACGCCAGGCGATGCGAATCTATCGGGTGGTCAACGCCATCGGTCGCTGGTCACTGCTGGACCTGTTCATGATCTCCATTCTGGTGGCGCTGGTGGATATGGGCGCCATCGCCGAGGTGGCCGCCGGTGCCGGCAGCACGGCGTTTGCAACGGTAGTGGTGGTCACCATGTTTGCGGTACAGGCCTTTGACCCGCGTTTGATATGGGATGTCTACGAAGAAAAAATGGCGGCTGACGTAAAAAACAATAACGCGCAGGGCGAGGAGCGCGTATGAGCGACCCGCGGGTGGAGTTCGACGCGCAACCGGAGGGCGTGGCACGCCGCAGCCGCGGTCTCTCGCTGGTATGGCTGCTGCCGCTGGTGGCGGCATTGATTGCCGTGTGGTTGTTGTACAAGGATTTCACTCAGGGGGATATCCGCGCGACCATCCTGTTTTCCAGCGGCGACGGCCTGGTGAAGGGTAAAACCGCGGTGAAATACTCCGGTGTGGAAATCGGGGTGGTGAACGATTTCCGTCTGGTGCAGAGCGCTAAAGAACTGAATGGCCAGGACGGTGTGCTGGCGGAAGTCACGTTCAACCGCAGCGCCGGTTACCTGTTGACCAAGGAGAGCAAGTTCTGGGTGGTTCGCCCCGAAGTGTCTCTCACCGGTGTGCGCGGGCTCGAGACGCTGGTGTCCGGCAATTACATCGCCGTGGAACCCGGGAGTGGCCCGTCGCAGAGACACTTTGTCGCCGTCACCGAGCCCCCCGCCTATGTGCGCGGTGACGGCCTGCGTGTCACCCTCAAATCCCCGCGTCTCGCCTCCCTGAGCCGGGGCTCACCCGTGTATTACCGCCAGCTGGAAGTTGGGCAGGTGGAGAATTATCACCTGGCGGAAGATGCCAGCGAGGTGGAAATCAACCTGTTTATCCGCCGCGAATACGCGGATCTGGTGCACCGCGGCAGTCGTTTCTGGAATACCTCCGGGGTGTCCATCCAGGGGAGTATCAGCGGGGTGACCGTAGAGCTCGAGTCACTCGCATCGCTGATCGCCGGTGGCGTGAGTTTCTACACCCCCGATGCCCAGCAGCACTCGCCGCTGGCGGTGGATGGCAATGAGTTCAAACTTTACAAGAACTTCGCCGAGGCCGACGCGGGCATTCCTATCACACTCAACTTTGATCGCGGCGTGAGTCTTTCCGAAGGCTCTACCCAGGTGATCTATCAGGGAATCAAGGTAGGGCAGGTAAGCAGCGTCAAGGCCAACAAGAATATCGATGGCATGGCGGTGAGGGTGCTGATGGACCCCATCACCGACGACCTGTTGAGCGAAAACACCCAGTTCTGGCTGGCGCCGCCCACCCTCGATTTCAGCTCCGGGGTCAACGATCTGCTCAAGGGAAATCGCATCGAAGTGGATCTGCGCCGCGGTCAGCGCTCGGTGCGCGAATTCGATGCGCACACTGCGCCGCCGCCGCGGGATCCGCGGGTGCCCGGTTTACACCTGACGCTCACTGCGCGCAATACAGGATCGCTGCAGCGCGGTGCATCGGTTTACTACCGGCAGATGGAAGTGGGGCGCGTACAGGGGATGGCGTTGAAAGAGGACGGCTCCGGGGTGGAAGTGTATGTGGTCATCGATCCACCCTACGCCTATCTGGTGAACAACGAGAGCCGCTTCTGGAATGTGAGTGGTCTGCGCGCCAGCGCCAGCCTGAAGGGCATTGAAGTTGAGACGGACTCCCTGTTGTCGATGGTGCGCGGTGGCATCGCCTTCGGCAGTGGCCCCCACAACAGCAAGAGCGCGGGGCAGGCCATCAGTGGTGACAGTTTTCGTTTGTATGGCAGTCGCGACGAGGCCATGGAAGAGGGGATCAATATCTACATCGACCTCTCCGGTGATGAGGGGCTGAAGGTAGGTGCGCCCCTGCGTTACCGCGGTATCCAGGTGGGGGAAATCACCGCCATGCGCCTCACGCTTGATCTGGATGGCGTGCGTGCCAGGGCCCGCCTGTACCGGCGTGCGGAGCGCTTTGCCCGCAGCGACACCCGGATGTGGGTGGTGGGACCGAAGATTGGTCTCGGTGGTGTCGACCATCTGGATACGCTGGTAACCGGGCCGTTTCTCGAGCTGGAACCCGGTGCCGGCGGTGAGCCGCAGACCGAATTTGTGGCGCTGGCGGCAAAGCCGGAGCCGGATCTGGCGGACACCATGATGATGCCTGGGCTGACACTGATTTTGGATGCGCCGCGGCGGGGCTCGTTGAAGCGCGGCAGCCCGGTCTACTACCGTCAGGTGCAGGTGGGACAGGTAACCGGCTATCAGCTTGGGGAACTGGCGGACCGGGTTTACATCTATGTTTATATTGAACCGGGGTACCGAACCCTGGTGCGGGAACATTCCAGGTTCTGGAATGCGAGCGGAGTGGAAGTGAATTTTGGCGTAGTGACCGGATTGGATGTGCACACCGAATCCGCCCAGGCGCTGCTCGCCGGTGGCATTGCCTTCGCCACCCCGAACAACCCGGAGATGGGGCTTGAAGTGGAGTCCGGCAGCCACTATCCACTCTATGGAAAGCCGGAAAATGAATGGCTGCTGTGGAGCCCGAAAATCGAGCTGCTCCCGGCACCGGAAGATAATTTCAAGTAGCGCCCAGACAGGGCGCAGGTCTAACTGGATATCAATGCTCACCATCGAGATAGGGAGAACGGATGCGTAATACAATCAACCGCAAGAACACCGGCCTGCTGCTAAGCCTGTTGCTTGCGCTGGGGCTTGCCGCCTGCAGCTCCCCGACCCAGATAGAGCGGATTCAGTCGCGCGGCGCGCCGGTGAGTTTTCAGACCTACGCCTGGGGCAGCGAGGCACTGAGTGCTGAGTCCGGTGCGCCCGCGCAACTGGTGGAACTGGACAGCGAGCTGCGCCAGGTGGTGGGCGCACTGATGCTGGCGCGCGGATACCGTCAGGTGCCGAGCGCCGACAACGCGCAGATGGTGGTGGACTACCAGATCGCGATCGTGGAAGAGGAGTTCGCCGGCGACCCTCAGAATGAGAGCTGGGACGCCCAATTCGACAGCAACGCCCAGCGCGGTGTGGTGGAGCTGCCCGCTCGCACCGGTGCGCCGCGGGTGACCCTCTCGGTGGGCATTGGTCCACAGAACGGCATGCCCATCTGGGGCGGCAGCGCCACCAAGCTGATGGTGCGCCCCGAGGACAAAAACGAGCGTCAGCGTATCCTGAACAACGCCGTCGGCGATCTGCTCAGGGACTTGCCGCCGGCGGCCTGATACAGTCTGCCCGGATATTTCCAATAACGGATCGGCAGGGAAGCCGTCCTCTCAATGCAATAGCGGGAGAACACATGGCTTCACTGCGCAAATTCTTTTCCGTCGCCACCATCGGCCTGTTACTGACCGCGGGCCTCGGCGGCTGTGCCGCCCCCAACCCGGTGGCGGTCGATTACGACCCCGGTTTCAAATTCGCCAACCTCCGCAGCTACTACCTGCTGGATACCCTGGCCAACGGCCCGGTTTCGCCGTTTGAAAGCAAGCGCGCCAATCAGGCGGTCGATGAAATGCTGAAGGGCAGTTACACCCCCGCCGCCAGTCGCGAAACAGCGGACTTCCTGGTGCGGGTGCAGCTGTTCAGCGCCGACAAGGTGGCGGTGTATGAAGACCCCTTCAGCATCTACGGCGGCTATCGCTATTTCGGTTTTGGCTGGCGTGCGCCGCTGCGGGTGCGTGAATACCGCGAGTCGACACTGATTGTCGACGTTCTGTCGCCGGAAGAGGCGCCGCTGTGGCGGGGCAGCATGCCGTCCACAGCGGCGCGCTATGAATCCCCGGAGCAGCAAATGTTCCGCCTGCGGGAAGAGGCGGGCATGATCCTCGCGCGTTTCCCGCCATACAACGATGTCGGCTACGACTGAGCGGCCGCGGACCTGACGCGAGAGGGAATTTCATGAGTGACAAGGCGGACTTGAAGCCCCAGTTCACCCGCGGCGCGGTGGATATCCTCTCCCGCAAAACGGTGTACGACGGCTTCTTCAAAATGCACAAGCTGCGCCTGCGCCACCGCCTGTATCGCGGCGGCTGGGGGGCGGAAATGGAACGCGAACTGTTCGTGCGCGGCAATGCTGTGGGGGTGCTGTTGTTCGATCCCCAGCACGAGCTGGTAGCTCTGACGGAGCAATTCCGCATCGGTGCGCTGGAACGTGAAGCCGGCCCCTGGTGCCTGGAGGTGGTGGCAGGTATGGTTGAGGAGGGCGAATCCATCGAGGAGGTCGCCCACCGCGAGCTGCAGGAAGAGGCCGGACTCGAAGTACGCGACCTGCACTTCATCCGCAGTTACCTGCCAAGCCCCGGCGGCAGCTGTGAACGCATGCACTTGTTCTGCGCCTGTGCGGATCTGCGGGGTATCGAGGGGTATTTTGGCCTTGCCGATGAGCACGAAGACATCCGTCTGCGGGTGTTTCCTCTGCAGGCCGTGCTCGACGCGGTCGATAGTGGTGATGCCACCATCGATAACGCGGCCACCATCATCAGCCTGCAATGGCTGCAGATGAACCGTGACCGCCTTGGCGGATGATGGTCATATCAGCGGGTGGTACAAATGAAATTTGCGTCACACACCCCTTCAGGCTCTACAATTTGCCTGTTGGTACCGTGAATTCGTCGAATCGCGGACAATTTGAGAGATCAATCACGGCGCGGACTCAACAGGAGTGTCGATAATGGCGGTACCGGCTGGCACAGACCGCAACAGGACGGCAGATCAGACCCATCTGGCTCTGGGCTCGGGTGTGAAGAACGGTGTGCGAGAGCGCTACCGTGTCGACCTGCCCAATTATCACGCCGATTGTGACGCCAACTACCTGCGCTTATGCAAACTGATGCCTGAGCTCGCGAGTAATCACTGTTGGCGCTATCAGGTCCCCGGCGGCACCCTGGAAGTTGCGGTGCTTGAGCGCAGTCGCTACACCACCGAGGTCTGCCTGCAGGCCTCTGCGGGCACTGCCCGCAAAAACAGCGCAGGTAAGGATAACGCTGGCGAGAGTAACGACTGGCTGCAGCCACCTCCTATTACGGTACGCCTTTACCACGATGCGCGTATGGCTGAAGTGGTTGCTGTGGATGGTCAGGGGCCGGTCGGGGGCGATGGTCTGAATTTCAGCTACCCCAATCCGGCAATGCACAACGAGGACGAGCGCCAACAGGTAAACCGCTTTCTGAGTGAATGGTTGGCCCACTGCCTGGCAAATGGCCGCGCTGACGTCGATCTCACCTTTGGTGATCAGCGACGTTGAGTGCACGCCGGGCATCGCAAAGATTACATGGATGTTTCGGCAAGGTGAGAAAGTGAAAATCGAGGCAGTACAACCGGCAAACCGGCTGATCCAGATAACCGACCCCCATGTTGGCGGCCGGCCGGATTACCAGTTGCTGGGCCTGGATACCGGCCACACTCTCGATGAAGTGCTCGGTGCAATTGCTGCCGCCCCCATCTCGCCGGAACTCATGGTGGTCACCGGCGATGTCTCCGCCAACGGTTCCGAAGCCGCCTATCGCCGTTTCCTGCATAAAATGCAGGCGGTCTCCTGTCCCTGGTACTGGTTGCCCGGCAATCACGACAATCCTCAGCGTATGGATGAAATTGCGCCGAAGCGCCGCCCGGAAGTGGTGGCGCTCGGCAACTGGCGCCTGTTGTTACTGGATACCAGCGTACCCGGGCATATTTGTGGCGGTTTCAATGCGCAGGAACTGGCGCGTATCGAACACCTGATCGACAGCCATCGCGAGCACCCGCTCATGCTGATGATGCACCACCAGCCGGTGCCCGTTGGCAGCCACTGGATCGACGGCCATATGTTGCGGGAAGGGCGCGAGTCATTCGTCGATTTGATCCGTCGCTCCGACAATGTCCGCTCCGTGTGCTGGGGCCATGTGCACCAGCAATTCGATGCCCGGCTGGGGCAGATTGGTCTGCACGCCACACCCTCTACCTCCGTGCAGTTCACTCCCGGCAGCGGCCCGTTTGCCGTCGACAGCGAGATGCCCGGCTACCGCTGGTTTGAGCTGCGTGACGATGGTACCTACGACACCGGTGTCGAGCGGGTTACCGTTGCTGAGTACAGCGTCGATCTGGCGTCTTCCGGCTACTGACGATAATCATCAGACCGCCTTCCGGGTCGGCGGGTGACCGTTCGTCGACTCAGTGTATCCGCCTGACTTTCATGACTTCCCGGCCTGTTCTTTACTTGTAGAATGGCATCTCAATCCGCGGATGTGTGGTAGCGGATCTGGAATGCGGCCGGATTATCTGTTGGCCGCCTGTATAACTCCCGGAAACAGGAAGTGAGGTCACCATGCACACAATCCAAAACAAGTTGTTGTCACCACTGCTGCTATCGCTGGCGCTGCTGGCCGGCTGCGCCCAGCAATCCGCGCTCAGTCTGCAGGACGCGGAAGACGGCTTGCTGCCGCGCCAGACCGGAATGGACAGTGTCAGCGCCGCCTATGCCTTTGACCTGAGTGGCGCCAAAGTCTATCTGGAGCCGGTGGGCATCGCTTACAGCAAGCGTTACCCCAATCCGGGCTCGCCGTTGCGCGCGGAAGACTATGAACTGAGTGAAAAAGACCTGGCGCGACTACAGGAACTGATGGGGGAAACCCTGAGTGAGCGCTTCCTCGCGCCGCGTCAGAGCCAGTTGGTGGCAGACAAGGCCGAGGCCGATTATGTACTGCAGATGGATCTCAGTCGCTTTGCCGTGGGCGCACCGCTCGATCCGCAGCCCTGGCTGTGGCGCGTCTACACCGACCAGAGCGCCTACGGCGTACTGTCCGGCGAGCTGCAGGACAGCAATGGCAATGCGGTAATGCGCTTCAGCGACCGCCGCGACATCGGCGACAATTTCAGTGGTCTCGGGCCCGGTGGCCGTATGGATCGTTTTACCAGTGTGACCTTCTGGCACGACATGAAAGTGGACCTGCGTCGCGCTTTTGCCAGCCTGGACGAATCCCTGCGCTAGCTGTTTGAGCTGGTTGTTTGGGATTGCAGGCTCAATTCGGGGAATGCCGCCGGTACATCCACTGGCGGCACCGCTATAATCCCCGCCATGTCACAACAACAACCCCCTACCGGTGAGCGCCCGCTGCTGATCTATCTGCACGGCTTCCTGTCCTCCCCGCAGTCTTTCAAGTGCCAGTTGCTGAAAGACTGGCTGCAACAGTCGCGCCCGCACGTCGTATTCTGTGCACCCCAGATCTCGCCCAATCCGGGTGAGGCCGCCTTGGCGCTCGGTCGGATGCTGGAGGATTTCCGCAGCAATCACCGCGGTCCCATCGGTCTTGTCGGTAGCTCCATGGGGGGCTTCTGGTGTACCTGGCTGGCGGAACAGCATGGACTGCCAGCGGTTGTGATCAATCCCGCGATCAAGCCCTCCCGCTTTATGCCGGGCTATGTAAACCAGGATCTGAAGCCCTATAGTGGCGAGATGCACACCTATCGCCTGCAGACTGCGGATGTGGATAACATGCGCCAGTTGGAGGCCTCGATCCCGTCGGATTTGCAGGGCCGCTACTGGTTGCTGGCACAGCGTGGCGACGAGACTCTGGACTGTCGCGACGCCGAGCAGTTCTACACCGGCCAGCAGCAGACCATCGAAGACGGTGGCGATCACAGTTTCCAGGGATTTGCCCGCTATACCGAGGCGCTGGTAGATTTCCTTTTTCCCAAGACCTGAATATCACAAAGCAGTACGGCGAATAAAAACTCTATGGCCAATTACTCCGCAGAAGACATCGAGGTATTGACGGGGCTCGACCCGGTGAAAAAGCGCCCGGGCATGTACACCGATACGACCCGTCCCAATCACCTGGCCCAGGAAGTCATCGACAACAGCGTCGATGAAGCGCTCGCCGGCCATGCCAAAAAAATTGAAGTGATCCTGCACAAGGACCATTCCATCACCGTCACCGACGACGGTCGCGGTATGCCGGTGGACATCCACCCGGAACAGGGCCGCCCCGGGGTGGAAGTCATCCTCTCCACCCTGCACGCCGGGGGCAAATTCTCCAACAAGAACTACCAGTTCTCCGGAGGTCTGCACGGTGTGGGTATCTCGGTGGTAAATGCCCTGTCCCAGGTGCTGGAAGTCACCATCCAACGGGAAGGTCGGGTGCATCGTATCGGCTTCCAGAACGGCGACAAGGCGTCGGATCTGGAGGTGATCGGCGAGTGCGGCAAGCGCACCACTGGCACCAGCGTGCGCTTCCTGCCGGATCCACAGTATTTCGACTCCAACAAATTCTCCGTACCGCGTCTGCGCCACCTGTTGCGCGCGAAAGCCGTACTCTGCCCTGGGCTCAGTGTCACCTTCATCAATGAACAGGATGGGGAATCGGACCAGTGGTATTACGAAGATGGCCTCAAGGACTATTTAGCGGCGGCCAATAGCGGCTGGGAAGTGCTGCCGGCGGAACCCTTTGTCGGCAGTTTTGCGGCCACCAGCGAGGCCGCGGACTGGGCGGTACAGTGGCTGCCGGAAGGCGGTGAAATTACCGCGGAATCCTACGTCAACCTGATCCCCACCGCGCAGGGCGGCACCCATGTCAACGGCCTGCGCGCCGGTCTGCTGGATGCCATGCGCGAGTACTGTGAGATCCGCAACCTGTTGCCCCGCGGCGTCAAACTCGGGCCGGAGGATATCTGGAACCAGTGCTCGTATGTGCTCTCTGCCAAACTCGCCGATCCACAGTTCTCCGGTCAGACCAAGGAGCGTCTGAGCTCCCGCGAGGCCACGGCGTTTATTTCCGGCGTGGCAAAAGATGCTTTCGGTCTGTGGCTGAACCAGCACACCGAGGAGGGCGACAAACTCGCCGAGCTGTGTATCAGCAACGCGCAGAAACGCCTGCGTTCGGCGAAAAAAGTCGCGCGCAAAAAGGTCACCCAGGGGCCGGCACTGCCGGGCAAGCTCGCCGACTGCTCCAGTGGCGACGCCAGCCGCTCGGAACTCTTTCTGGTGGAAGGGGACTCCGCCGGCGGCTCCGCCAAGCAGGCCCGCGACCGCGAATTCCAGGCGATCATGCCGCTGCGCGGAAAAATCCTGAACACCTGGGAAGTGGATTCCAATGAGATTCTTGCGAGCCAGGAAGTACACGATATCGCCGTCGCCCTCGGTGTCGATCCCGGCAGTGACAATCTCGAAGGTCTGCGCTACAACAAGATCTGTATCCTCGCCGACGCCGATTCCGATGGACTGCACATTGCGACCCTGCTGTGCGCACTGTTCCTGCGTCACTTCCGCCCACTGGTCACCAACGGCCACGTGTATGTTGCGATGCCACCGCTGTTCCGTATCGATATCGGCAAGGACGTCTACTACGCGCTGGACGACGCCGAACGCCAGGGGATTCTCGATCGCATCTCCGCGGAGAAAAAGAAAGGCAAGATCCAGGTCACCCGCTTTAAGGGTCTCGGCGAAATGAACCCGTTGCAGCTGCGTGAAACAACCATGGACCCGAATACTCGCCGCCTGGTACAGCTGTATATCGATGCGGGCGACGACAGCAATCAGCTGTTGGATATGTTGCTCGCGAAAAAACGTGCCGGCGACAGAAAACAGTGGCTGGAGTCGAAAGGCAATCTTGCCGAAGTGAGTTGAACGAAAAACAAAGCCCCGGTTACGGGGCTTTGTTTTTTCCAGCGCAATAACGCGTTACTGCGGGAATCCGGTCTCCACAGCCCGCTATGCAACTTGTTGTATATATGGGTTGGCGGCGCTATGGTAGGGCTATAACGAAAGCAATAAATGCGAGGCCGCCCCATGACCCTCTCCATCGAGGCGCAAGAGCGCAATACCCCCAAACCCAGTCGCTTGCGTATCGGTAGGCGCTATCGTGCAAGCCGGCTGGATGGCCACTACGACGCGATCGTGATCGGTTCCGGTATCGGCGGTCTCACCACTGCGGCACTGCTCAGTGCCGTGGGCAAGAAAGTACTGGTTCTGGAGCAGCACTATACCGCGGGTGGTTTTACCCACGCCTACGATCGCAACGGTTACGAGTGGGATGTGGGGGTGCACTATATCGGTGATGTGGGTGCGCATCCCACCATGACACGCCAGTTGTTCGACTTTCTCTCCGCCGGTGCATTGCACTGGGCGCCAATGGACGACACCTACGATCGTATTTACCTCGGCGATGAGCCGTTTGACTTGCGTGCTGGGCGCGATGCGTTTGTGGAAGAGTTGACGCGGTGCTTTCCGGAGGAACGCGGTGCGATCGAGCGGTATCTGAAACGGATTGCCGCGGTGGGCAGTGCCATGCCACTGATCACGCTGGAAAAATTGCTGCCGTCCTGGTGTGCACCGTTTATACGCCTGTGGAAAAAGCTGCGCTGGCCGGGCTATCTGAACAAGACGACCTACGAAGCCCTGCGCGAACTTACCGACAACGAAAAACTGATCGCGGTGCTGACCGGTCAGTGGGGCGACAATGGTATGACGCCCAAGACCGGCAGTTTTATCATTCACGCACTGATCGCCAAACATTACCTGTATGGCGGCTATTACCCGGTGGGTGGCGCGAGCAAAATTGCCGAAGCGATTATCCCGCAGATACAGTCCGGTGGCGGTGAGGTTTTCACCTATGCCGAGGTGGAAACCATCCTCGTGGATGGCAATCGCGCACGCGGTGTGCGCATGGCCGATGGTACAGAGATCACGGCGCCGCTGGTGGTCTCCGGTGCGGGCGTGTTCAATACGTTCGAAAAACTGCTGCCTCGGAGTGCCTGTGAATACGCCGGCTACAGTCGCGATCTGAAAACCGTCAAGCCGTCGATGGCTCATCTGTGCCTGTATATCGGCCTGCGGCATACCGCCGAGGAATTGGGCCTGCCGAAGACCAATTACTGGCTTTACCCGAGTGCCGAGTATGAGCGCGATATGCAGCGCTTTCTCAATGATCGCGAGGCAGAAATTCCTCTGGTCTACATTTCCTTTCCTTCAGCCAAAGATCCCAGTTTTTCCCAGCGTTACCCTGGGCGGGCCACCATCGAGATTGTCGCGCCGGGAAAATACGAATGGTTTTCCCAGTGGCACGGGCAGCCCTGGGGTAAGCGCGGAGACGACTACGAGGCACTGAAACGGCAGCTCAGTGAGCGCCTGCTGGAGCACCTCTACAAACACTTTCCACAACTGCGTGGAAAGATTGACTATTGTGAACTGTCAACACCGCTGTCCACCGACTATTTCTGCCGCTACGGTCGTGGTGAAATCTATGGTCTGGATCACGATCCCAAGCGCTTTACCCAAGCCTGGCTGCGACCGAAAAGCCGGATTGATGGGCTGTACCTTACCGGTCAGGACATTATGAGCTGTGGCGTTGCCGGTGCAATGTTTGCCGGTGTCGTCACCGCGCAGAGTATCCTTGGGTGGCGACGTGGCTTACCCTTGCTGCGCCGGATTTTTCAAACAAAACCAGATTCGACAAATGCGTTGCCCGCAGAGCAAAGACGGCCCGTATAGTCGATCCTCGAATACTGTTGCGATACTGCCGATGAAAAATAAATCCAGATTTCAAACCGTGCTGCTTCGCCCATTGAATGCCGGCGGGAGCCCATGGACATTCGTGCTCTTGCCAAAAGATGCCAGCGATAAACTCCCCAGACGGGGCAGGACGACGGTTGGAGGAACGATCAATGGCTGTGAATTTCAGGCGACACTTGAGCCTGACGGAAAACTGAGTCACTGGCTAAAGGTCAGTGAGGCGCTGCAGCACGCGGCGGACATTGCTGCCGGCGATTCGGTCACACTTGAAATATGGCCACTGGAAAAGGAGCCGGAACCTGAGCTCCCCGTGGATCTGGCCCAGGCGCTGGCCGCCAACCCCGAAGCGCGCAATGTCTGGGAGGCGACGACCACGATCGCGCGGATGGACTGGATACACTGGATAGTCTCCGCCAAGCAGGACAAAACCCGCATGAAGCGGATCAATGATGCCTGCAACATGCTGGCGGAAGGGAAAAAGCGGGTATGCTGTTTTGACACCTCGGGTTTCTACAGCAAGGCACTGCGCGCGCCGGAACACGAATAGACTGCGCGCTCGCGAGCGTTACTCCTGCTCACCGAGTGTCCGCTGCAGGAAACCAATCATATCGTCCAGGGTATCCGGCGCATCCCGATCGAAGCAGGTACCGAGGTATTCGTTGCAGCCGTTATCCAGAAACGCGTGATTCTTTCCCGGGTAGAGTTTGTATTCTACCGGTTGGCCCGCGGCGCGCAGACGGGTGACAAAGGCTTCTACCGCGGTTGGTGGGGTGGTTGTGTCCCTGCTGCCAACGTGGGCGAATACGGGCGGTAGCCGGTAGTCTGCCGACTCCGGAACCAGGTAGATCGGCGAGACCGCTTTGTAGAGTTCCGGTTGATTCTCTACGCGGTAAGTTTCCCCGAATATTCCCCGTGCCTTCGCGTTCCCCATTTGCCAGAAAAAATTGTTCGGGCTTTCAAATCCCTTCAATGCCGACTGAAAAATATCGAAGGATCCGTAACTCAGTACTGCAGCCTGTACCCGCAGGCTGTCTTCCTTCGCAATCTGCTCCGGGGTTTTGCCGGGGGGAATATAGCTCGGCCTGAAGGCGAGATTCGACGGTGAGAATTTCTCGCTGCTGAGTCTGCGCGCGGCCAGTAATACCATCGCACTCAGATGTCCGCCGGCGCTGTCACCGGTCACCGCGATACGTGTAGGGTCACCGCCGTAGTGTGCAATGTTTTCTTTCACCCATAATAGCCCTCCCAGCGCATCCCCAATGATGTCGTCCATTGTGGTGGTGTTGTCATTGTCGCCAAGCAGCCGATAGTTCATGTTTGCCACAACGAAATTTCCGTGGCTTGCAAGATATCGGGCGGTGGAGTTCATGATCTGATTGTCGTTGATCAACCAGCCGCCACCGTGATAGATCACGACGACCGGCAGTGATCTCTCGATAATCTCGGGGGCGACTATGTCCACAGTCAGTGGCATTCCCGCCGCGGTGGTCCAGCGTACGTCGCGTTGGATTCTGAGGGGACGGCTGGCCTCATCCAGTGAGGGTGTTGGCGACGTTTGGGCAGTACCGGCAGATGATAGGCCGCAAACGCCCAGGAAAAATATCAGAAGACTATTTCTGGCCGCTGTGAACATAAGTGTGCCTCACTCGAATATGGAAGAGGCACACTGTATTGCGCTATGTCAGACGGTGCCAGTCATCGGGCATGCCACTTTCAATCCGGGACTGGCATCGAGCGTTCTGTTGGCTGGTCCGGACTGACTTGTTCGCCCTTTATCCAGCGGCGACTGAAGGCAACCAGCAGGAACCCGATGGGGAACATGATCACGCCGTAAATGGCTGAGGGAATCGACATGTCGCCGGATTGCAGCAGGGTGAGGGTTACCATCAAGCCCAGGGTTCCGTTCTTGATACCGAGCTCGGTGGCAATGGCGACCCCTTCCCGTTTGCCGAGGCCTGTCAGTTTCGCGCTCAAAAGCCCGAGTCCGATACCTAACAGGTTCAGCATGATGGTAGCCGGGCCGGCCTGGATCATCAGGTCAAGGAAGCGGTCGCGGAGTCCATACACGATACCGATGACCAGTGCCGCCAGCACCAGTCCACCGAAAATACTCACTATGCCTTCCGCGCGTGCCGCCAGGGATGGGCGAAAGGCTTTGATCAGCATGCCGATGGCGACGGGTAGCAGTACGATTACTGAAAGCATCAATACCGTCTTTACGAACGGCAATTCAATCGCCTGCTGGGTGCCGTAATACAGTCCCAGGGCATAATTGGCAAACACCGGCAGCGTCATGATGGTGATCAGGCTGGCAGAAATCGTCAGCACGATGGAGAGCGCCACATTGCCGCGCGCCAGCAGGGTGAACAGGTTGGATGTGGTGCCACCCGGGCAGGCTGCGATGACCACAAGACCCACGGCCATGGCCGGTGGCAACTGCAGCGTCCAGGCCAGGGCAAAGGCCGCCGCGGGCATCAGTAGTATCTGGGTGACGGTGCCGAGGATCAGGGCAGCGGGCTTTACAGTGACTTGGTGAAAGTCCCTTGCGGTCAGCGTCATGCCAATACCGATCATGATGATGAACAGCGAGATCGGCAGGCCGATAGAGATCAGGGGGCTGGATTCCATGGGGAGCTCCGGGAGTTATTATTTGTTCTTCTTGTATATAGCCCACAAAGCGTGGGCGCATCGCTTCACGCATTCTAGGAAACGCCCACGGCGCGAGAATGTCAACGGATTTACGTTTGATTGAACGGCACGCCGAGGGGCCGAGGGAGATGACGCCGTACGTCATCTCCCTGTGTCAAACCGGCATCAATGCAGGTTCAGGCTGTAGCGCACCATGGTGTAGTCGCGGGGGTCGGATTTGCAGTTGAATCCCAGTTCTCTCGCTACATGGTCAATCGCGGAGTTGCTGGCGGATTCAATGGAGTAGATCTCATCCAGGCCATCCACTTTGGCGGCGTCCACCAGTTCCTGCAGCAGATATTTATCCAGTTCCGTATTCTGCCAGTCATCGGCTACCACGATTGCGCATTCGCAGGTGCGACCGTCAGGGTCGCAGGCGAAGTTCGCAACCCCCACGGCGTGCGGGGTTTCGTCCCCGGATTCGGTCAGCGCGATAAAGGCCTCGTGGTTCGCATCATTGTCGGTCAGTATCCTGATCAATTGGCGACTGACCTGCCCGATACCACCGAGAAAGCGCATGCGACTGGTGTCGGCAGAGAGATGCTCGATCAGCTCTTTTTCCAGGTCACCATCGGACGGACTTACCGGCCGGATGAGAACCTGGCGACCATCCCTGAGAGTGTAGTGATTTTCTTCCCACGGCGATGTGGATGCAGATGTGGACTCGTAACGCCCGCGCATCGTCGTACCAGTCATACTGTTACCCTCCCCGTTTTCACGTAAAGCAGTCACGTTGGTTAAACCCTGAGAGCTGCGTATTCCGCAGTCTGCCTGCAACACTATGGTGAGACGACGGCGCACCCAAGGTTCCACGGCAATTTGGGACCGCGCGTTGGCAAAAGGTGCAGGCGGTGCATGACTGAAGTTAAAACTGGGCAGTCTGCTGCACTGTGGTATAGTGCCGCGGCTGGCGCGAGCGCCAGTTGCGTCATCTGTAGGCTGGAATGTTTTCCGGCTCATTTCTGGAACACTGTACTCAACAGTGTGTCTGAATCCTTTCTACTGAATGCCGCACCCGGCCGAATTGGAATTTTCGGCCACAGCCTTTGGCGGCAACCTGAGCTCACCCGTGGAACATCGGAGTTTTTCGCTTCTGTTTCGTGAGTTATCCGAATTTTTTCCGGCTGCACACGCTGATTCGGCGTCCGGCACCGGTCATCTGTAAGAAGAAACGTTATGTTGTTTGAAGATCTCGGCCTCGTGCCGGAAATTGCCCGCGCCGTTGCGGAGCAGGGCTATACCCAACCGACCCCGATCCAGGCGCAGGCCATCCCCGTGGTGATGCGCGGGGGTGATGTAATGGCCGCGGCCCAGACGGGCACCGGCAAGACTGCGGGCTTTACCCTGCCTCTGCTGCACCGTCTGTGCACCGGGGAGCGCGCGCGCAACAACCAGGTGCGTGCGCTGGTGCTCACGCCCACGCGCGAGCTGGCGGCGCAGGTGTTCGACAATGTGCAGAGCTATTCCAAATACCTGCCGCTACGTCACACCTGTGTGTTCGGCGGCGTGAAGATCAATCCACAAATGATGCGTCTGCGCGGTGGTGCGGATATTCTGGTGGCGACCCCGGGGCGCCTGCTCGACCTGTACAACCAGCGTGCGATCCGGTTCGACCGCCTGGAGGCGCTGGTACTGGATGAAGCTGACCGCATGCTGGACATGGGCTTTATCCACGACATCAAGAAAGTCCTGAAGCTGCTGCCGGAACAGCGCCAGAACCTGCTGTTCTCCGCGACTTTTTCCCCGGAGATCCGCACCCTGGCCAAGGGGCTGGTGAAGGACCCGGTAGAAATCGATGTGAGCCCGCGCAACAGCACCACCAAAACCGTGCAGCAGAAACTGCACCCGGTGGACAAAGCGCGCAAGACCGCGCTGCTCAGCCACCTGATCCGCGAGAACAACTGGCATCAGGCGCTGGTGTTCAGCCGTACCAAGCACGGTGCCAACCGCTTAGCACAGCAGCTGGAAAAAGACCGCATCACCGCCGCGGCCATTCACGGCAACAAGAGCCAGAATGCGCGTACCAAGGCACTGGCGGATTTCAAAAGCGGCAAGGTACAGATTCTGGTGGCGACGGATATCGCCGCCCGCGGTATCGACATCGACCAGCTGCCGCAGGTGGTGAACTTCGACCTGCCGAATGTGCCGGAAGATTACGTGCACCGCATCGGCCGCACCGGCCGCGCCGGCGCCAGTGGCCAGGCGGTATCGCTGGTGTCCGCGGACGAGTTCAAGCAGCTGCGGGATATCGAGCGCCTGATCCAGAAGCCGATCGAGCGCGAGGAAATCGAGGGCTTTGAGCCGGATCACCAGCTGCCCGAATCCAACGGCAAGGTCGGGAAAGGCAATCAGGTGCGCCGCGGTGGCAACTCGCGTCCGCAGTCCTCTGGTAACGGAAACGCCTCCGGTAACGGCCGTCCGTCCGGCAACCGCACGGGCAATCGCTCCGGCGGTCGCAATGGCAATGGTGGCGGCGAGGCGCGTGCCGGTGACAGCCGCGGTGGAAGTCGTCGTGGTGGAAACGGCTCCGGTAGCAATGGCGGCGGACAAAACCGCAGTCGCAACAGCGATGGCCAGGGCGAGAACCGCTCGCAACAGAACCGTCGACGTCGTCCACAGCGCCGTCCGGAAACGGCGTAAATCACCAGAAACAAAAAAGGCGATCATTGATCGCCTTTTTTGTTTCTGTCAGTTTTTCGTCACTGCTTTTCCTGGCTGGCAAAGTAATCCAGGGTCAGCTGCGTGATGGCTTTGGTTCCCACTTTCAGGGCGTCTTCCTGTACATAAAAACGCGGTGAGTGGTTGCTAGCCGCTGTGGCCGGATCGGTGCCTTGCGGGGTGACACCGAGGAAATAATAGAAACCGGGAATTTCATTGGCGAAGAAGGAAAAGTCCTCGGCGCCGGTGATTTTCGGGATCACCATGACTTTGTCTTTTCCCGCCGCTGCCTGCAGTGCGGGAATGGCGGCTTCGGTCAGTTTGGGATCATTGGCGGTTACCGGGTAGCCCTCGAGGATTTCCACTTCCGCGGTGGCGCCGCTGCTTGCGGCGATGTTTTCCGCCGTCACTTTCAAGCGTTTGAAAATTTCCTGGCGGTTGTCCATGTCGAAATTGCGGATGGTGCCGTTCAGGAACACGCTGTCGGGGATGATGTTGTTGCGTACACCGCCATCGATCTTGCCGAAGGAAACCACCGCAGGTTCCTTGGTAATGTCGATCTGGCGGCTGACGATGTTCTGGGTACCCATGACGATCTGCGCCGCGGCGGTGATCGGATCAACGCCGCCCCAGGGGCGTGAGCCGTGGGTCTGGCGGCCCTTCACGTTGATACGGAATTCATCGGAACTCGCCATCAGCGGGCCGGAGCGGTAGCCGATCACGCCCATGGGCAGGCTCGAAGTCACGTGCTGGCCAAATGCCACGGCTGGCTTATATTTCTTGAACAACCCCTCTTTCAGCATCAGCTCCGCGCCGCCCTCCTCGCCGTCCGGTGCGCCTTCTTCGGCGGGCTGGAAGATAAACAGGACATTGCCGGCGAGCTCATCGCGCATACCCGCCAGCACCTGCGCTGCACCCATCAGCATGGCCACGTGGGTGTCGTGGCCGCAGGCGTGCATCACGCCGACGGTCTCGCCGTTGTATTCGGTTTTGGCCTTGGAGGCGAAGGGAATATCCACCTGCTCGGTCACCGGCAGTGCATCCATGTCTGCGCGCAGCGCTACGGTCGGGCCGGGTTTGCCGCCCTTCAGAAAGCCGATTACGCCGGTGTGGGCGATGCCGGTATCCACCTCCATACCGAGAGACTTTAGGTGCGCGGCGACGTATTTGGCGGTTTCAAATTCGCGATTGCCCAGCTCCGGGTTCTGGTGCAGGTGGCGGCGCCATTGGATGACATTTTTTTCGGTCTGTGCCAGCTGCTTGTCCACATCGGCAGCCTGAGCCGCGGGTATGGCGGCGAATGCAGGGGCGAGGGATATGGCGAGTGTGAGGAGTGCCTTTTGGATCGGATTATTATTCACAAGGATTTCCTGTGTTGCAGTGCATGGCCAGCAGTGAGGTAACCATGCACTGCTGCAAGAATCAATCCTTGTGAGTGCTCGCGGCTTTCACGCGCGCGACAAAGTCGGCAACGCCCTGTTCACTGCGCTCGACTTTGCGGATGGTACCGTCGTCGTCAAAGTGCAGATATTCCGCGGCAGAATGGCGTTGGCGCTTATGGCAGCTGGACGGGTCGGATTCCAGCCAGCGGTGGTAGAACAGAATCCACTGGCCTTTGTATTCGACGATGGAGTGGTGATTATTGGCATTGTGCTCCTCGTCCATAAATATCCCTTTGTATGCCCAGGGGCCTTTTGGCGAGTCGGACATGTAGTAGGCGAGGGAGCGGTTGTTCTCCGGCATGGTGAAGTAATACTTGCCACCGCGTTTGAATATCCACGGACCTTCCATTTTCGGCTCGTAGCCGCCCATATCCATTTTCTGGAAGTCGCCTTTGATGCTGCGCATGTCCTCGGCCATCTCGACGACGTAATAATCGAAGTTGGTGCCATGGAAATACAGGTAGGCCTTGCCATCGTCGTCTACAAGCATGGACGGATCGTTGGCGTAGGGGGTGCGCCACAGGGGACCGTCGATAACGTCTTTGAACGGGCCGGTGGGGGTGTCACTTTCGGCGATGCCGATGCCCATCCATTTGGTGCTTTTCTCCGGATTCACTCGGTCTTTGTGGCCGGTGCCAGCGGGGAAGACGAGGTAGTACTTGCCGTTTTTATACGCCGCGTCCGGCGCCCAGGCGTAGTTGTCGGCCCAGCTGAGATCATCCACCGACAGTACGGCACCGTGGTCTTTCCAGTTCACCAGGTCTTCGGAGGAGAACACGTGCCAGTTCTTCATCCAGAAGTCTTCCTGACACTCTTCGTCGTGTGAGGTGTAGAGATACATCTTGCCGTCCTGCCACACGTGGCCGGAGGGATCTGCAGTTTTGATGTCACTGCCGAAATCTAGTGGGTTCTGAGCTTGGCTGGCGCTGGAACCTAGAAGAAGTGCCAGTAGGGCTAGTTTGTTTATTTTCATGGGTGCTCCGTCATCGCTGTCAGGTAACTGTCAGGCCATTTATTTTTTTGGTCTGGCCGGATTGTACTTTGGCGGAGCTTGAAATGTAACTTTGTGGCTTGAGGTTTGGAGGTGGTTCTAAGCTGGTGAGGTGGCGGCAGAGATCCGGGGATGGGTTTTCAAAACCGGCATGAATACGTCCCTGTAGCCTGCGTCGGAAACGTCCTGTTTCCGACGCTTTTGAAAACCCATCCCCGGATCTCTGCCTTCGATTTGGAGCAAATTACTTCGTTAGCAATGAGGGGTAAGAGGCAAGGAATAGGGGGTGATAAAAAACTGCGGTACCAAAAGCTAACGAAGCGCAGTTCTCTGAATTGAAGGGAAAGTGCTGGGTAACCCTTTTTGAAAGCGTCGGAAACAGGGATGTTTCCGACGCAGCCTACAGGGATGTATTTATGGCGGTTTCAAAAAGGAGTACCCAGTGATTTCCCGCCACCGGACCAGCTTAGCCGGTTCGCGCAACGAGAAAGCGCAGGGCCAAATTACATCGAGAAGTAAGTGGCCGCCCCAGGCCCAACCGGAAGCCCAGCCACAAACACCCACAAGAAGAACAGTGCCGTCCAGCCAACAAAGAAAAACAGAGAATAAGGGATCATCGTTGCAATCAGCGTCCCCATCCCAAGGTCTTTCTTGTAGCGCGTGGCAAAGGAAACGATCAGGCCAAAGTAACTCATCATCGGCGTAATGATATTCGTCACCGAATCCCCGATCCGGTAGGCCGCCTGAATCACCTCCGGGGCGTAGCCGACCAGCATCAGCATTGGCACAAAGATCGGTGCGGTCACCGCCCACTGCGCAGATGCGCTGCCGAGACTCAGGTTCACCACGCCGCACATCAGGATAAAAAAGAAGAACAGCAACGGACCGGTGAGGCCGATGCTCTGCAACGCCTCCGCCCCCAGTACCGCAAAAATGGTGCCGAGATTCGTCATCTTGAAAAACGCCACGAACTGCGCCGCGAAGAACACCAGTACGATGTACATACCCATGGTGCTCATACTTTTCGACATCGCGTTGATGACATCGCGATCGTTGTTCATGGTGCCCACCACCTTGCCATAGACAAAGCCAGGAATGGCAAAGAACACCACGATCAGTGCCACGATGCCTTTCAGAAACGGCGAGCCTGCCACTTCGCCGGTGGCCTGATTGCGCAGCACTCCCCACTCGGGAACGATGGTGAGTGCCAGCAAACCGCACACCCCAAGCACCGCCAGGCCGGCAAATTTCAGGCCGCGTTTCTCGGTGTCGGTGAGGTCAGTCATTTTGTCCTGGGAAAGGTCGACCGCAGCTTCGCTTTTGTCGTACTTGCCCAGTTTGGGCTCCACGATGGCGAGGGTTACCCAGCTGCCAATGGCGGTAATAAGGAAGGTGCTGGCAATCATGAAGAACCAGTTCACCTCGGGGCCGACAACATAGTCAGGGTCGATCATGTGCGCGGCGGATTCTGTGATGCCGGACAGCAGCGGGTCCACCGTACCGAGGAACAGGTTGGCGCTGTAGCCACCGGAAACACCGGCAAAAGCGGCGGCGAGACCGGCCAGCGGGTGGCGACCGAGGGAGTGGAAGATCATCGCCGCCATGGGGATCAGTACCACATAGCCGAGCTCGGAGGCGGTGTTGGAGATGATGCCGGCAAACACCACGATCACGGTAACCGTGCGCTTGGAGGCCTGCAGTACCATGCCGCGTACTGCGGCGGACAGCAGCCCGGAGTGCTCGGCAATGCCTACACCCAACAGTGCCACCAGTACCGTACCGAGCGGCGCAAAACCGGTGAAGTTGGTGACGAGGGATGTGACGATGGTGCGCAGTCCCTCGCCGGAGAGCAGGTTCACCACATGGATCACGCCGTCGACGGAGCGCCCGGCGGCGCCGAGTGGACGCGGGTCGATGACGGAGAGACCGAAGAATGAGGCGATGCCACTCAGGATCACTACACCCAGAGCGAACATGGCAAACAGGGTGATCGGGTGGGGAAGCAGGTTGCCGAGCCACTCGACAGTGTCGAGGAAGCGGGTAAAGGCGGTTTTCTTACCGGAGCCGGCGGGCTGGATA